>NZ_LT906479.1:4290566-4597035 GCF_900187015.1 Serratia ficaria
AGAAAAGGCCGGATAATCCCGGCCTTTTTCATTATCGCGATCGCGCTGGCGCAATCAGAGCAGCAAACGGGCGCGAATGGTGCCGTCGATAGCCTTCATGCGCTGCAGCGCAGCATCGGCGCGTGCGGTTTCCGCTTCGATGTCGATCACCACGTAGCCGATTTCCGGACCGGTTTGCAGGTACTGCGCGGCGATGTTCACCCCTTCTTCGGCGAAGATCTGGTTAATCTGCGTCAGCACGCCCGGGCGGTTTTCATGGATGTGCAGCAGACGGCTGGCGTTCGGGCCATGCGCCGGCAACGAGACTTCCGGGAAGTTGACCGCCGACAGGGTCGAGCCGTTGTCGGAGTATTTCGCCAGCTTGCCCGCCACTTCGTCGCCGATGTTCTCCTGCGCTTCCTGCGTGGAGCCGCCGATGTGCGGCGTCAGCAGCACGTTGTCGAACTCGCACAGCGGCGAGTTGAACGGATCGCTGTTGGTCGCCGGCTCTTCCGGGAACACATCGATCGCCGCCCCGGCCAGGTGATTGCTGGCCAGCGCGTTGCACAGCGCCGGGATATCCACCACGGTGCCGCGCGAGGCGTTGATCAGGATCGCGCCCGGCTTCATCAGCGCCAGCTCTTCCGCCCCCATCATATTCTTGGTCGACAGGGTTTCCGGCACGTGCAGCGTCACCACGTCGCTCATGTTGAGCAGATCGGACAGATGGCGCACCTGCTGAGCGTTGCCCAGCGGCAGCTTGTTCTCGATGTCGTAGAAGAACACCTTCATGCCCAGGCCTTCCGCCAGAATGCCCAGCTGGGTGCCGATGTGGCCGTAACCGATGATGCCCAGCTTCTTGCCGCGCGCTTCATACGAGCCGACGGCCAGCTTGTGCCATACGCCGCGGTGCGCCTTGGCGTTGGCGGCCGGGATGCCGCGCAGCATCAGCAACAGCTCGCCCAGCACCATTTCGGCCACGGATCGGGTATTGGAGAATGGCGCGTTAAACACCGGAATGCCGCGCTTGGTCGCCGCTTTCAATTCAACCTGGTTGGTGCCGATGCAAAAACAGCCTACCGCGACCAGCTTCTCGGCGGCGGCGAAAACCTCTTCGGTCAGATGCGTACGCGATCGGATGCCGACGAAGTGAGCATCGCGGATGGATGCCTTAAGCGATTCGGTGTCTAACGCACCTTTATGATATTCAATGTTGGTATAACCGGCGGCGCGCAGATTATCTACCGTGCTCTGATGAACCCCTTCTACCAACAGGAATTTAATCCTGTCTTTCTCCAATGATACTTTTGCCATTTACCCGACCCTATGTTCAGACTTCAGAAGCGGCTGTTGTGAAACAGCACCCATCCAACATAACAAAAATAACGCGGGCGGCAATACAAACGATTGCCTGCCCGCCAGTACAAGGCTCAGCCCGGCCGGCGGTTTCTGGCAGAAAATGCCATAGGGAAAGATTTAGACAGAAGCTTTATGGAGCCATCACCAGAAATGTGACATAAGTCACCAAATTTGGCGATTTTAAGAAAAGATATTTTAACCAGTGAATTATGCGGCCGGGGGGATCGCCAGGCCGCATAGCCGCGGTGAGCGCAGCGTTTTATTCGACGACCTTGACGCCGTTCGGCGTGCCGACCAGCGCCACGTCCGCGCCGCGGTTGGCGAACAGGCCGACGGTGACCACGCCGGCGATGCCGTTGATTTTGTTCTCCAGCGCCACCGCGTCGGTGATGCTCAGGTTATGCACGTCGAGGATCACGTTGCCGTTGTCGGTCAGCACGTTCTGGCGATATTCCGGCAGCCCGCCGAGCTTCACCAGCTCGCGCGCCACGTAAGAGCGCGCCATCGGGATCACTTCCACCGGCAGCGGGAACTTGCCCAGCACGTCCACCTGCTTGGTAGCGTCGACGATGCAGATGAATTTGCGCGCGATGGCGGCGATGATCTTTTCACGCGTCAGCGCCGCGCCGCCGCCCTTGATCATCTGCATATGGGCGTTGATTTCGTCCGCACCGTCGACGTAGATATCCAGCGAGTCCACTTCGTTGCTGTCGAACACGTGAATGCCGAGGCTTTTCAGCTTGGCGGTTGAGGCATCGGAACTGGACACCGCGCCTTCGATCTGGTGCTTGATGGAGCCCAGCGCATCAATAAAATGGGCGGCGGTCGAACCGGTGCCGACCCCGACGATGGTACCCGGCGTCACGTAGTCCAGCGCCGCCCAACCCACCGCTTTTTTCAGTTCATCCTGCGTCATAATATGTCCATTGCCTATGTACGAAAACCTGTGCGTATTATAGGGTAAAACGTTATTTTTCACTCAGGCAGGATCACACTTCTTCACCCTGAGCCGCATTTTTAGCCGCGCGGCGGCGAGATGACCGCGTGATTTTTACACCTGCGCAACGGCCAAAATGTGGCATAGTGCCGATATCAATTTTATTTAAGGGATATCTTTTCCGATGAAACGCCCAGACTATCGAACGCTGCAAGCGCTGGACGCGGTGATCCGTGAGCGCGGCTTTGAGCGCGCCGCACAAAAACTCTGCATCACGCAATCGGCGGTATCCCAACGCATTAAACAGCTGGAAAACCTGTTCGGCCAACCGCTGCTGGTGCGCACCGTGCCGCCGCGCCCGACCGAACAGGGGCAGAAACTGCTGGCGCTGCTGCATCAGGTTGAGCTGCTGGAAGAAGAGTGGCTGGGCAACGACACCGGCATCGACACGCCGCTGCTGCTGTCGCTGGCGGTCAACGCCGACAGTCTGGCCACCTGGCTGCTGCCGGCGCTGAAGCCGGTGCTGGCGGACTCCCCGGTGCGCCTGAATCTGCAGGTGGAAGATGAAACCCGCACCCAGGAACGCCTGCGCCGCGGCGAAGTGGTGGGGGCGGTGAGTATTCAGCCGCAGCCGCTGCCGAGCTGCCTGGTGGACCAACTCGGCGCGCTGGACTATCTGTTTGTCGCCTCCAAGGGCTTCGCCGAGCGCTACTTCCCGAACGGCGTCACCCGCTCCGCGCTGCTGAAGGCGCCGGCGGTGGCGTTCGACCACCTCGACGATATGCATCAGGCCTTCCTGCAGCAGAATTTCGATCTGTCGCCGGGCAGCGTACCCTGCCACATCGTGAACTCGTCCGAAGCCTTCGTGCAGCTGGCGCGCCAGGGCACCACCTGCTGCATGATCCCGCATCTGCAGATTGAGAAAGAGCTGGAGTCGGGTGAGCTTATCGATCTGACGCCGGGGCTCTACCAGCGCCGCATGTTGTTCTGGCACCGCTTTGCGCCGGAAAGCCGCATGATGCGCAAGGTGACCGACGCGCTGCTGGACTACGGCCGCCAGGTACTGCGCCAGGATTAAACGAAAAAGGTTCGCCGCAGCGAACCTTTTTTATCGCCGCAGCCCGGCGTTACTGCGCGGCGTTGCGCTGCAGTTCAAACACCACATCCACCTGATCGTCGAAGTGAATGCTTTGCTGCTCGTAGGTTTGCGCCGCATCGTTCTCCGCCGCCGCGCCCGCGGCCTTGTACATGCGCGCTACCGGCATCGGCTGGTAGTTGGCCACGTGGTAACGGATGCTGTAAACCGGGCCCAGCTTGGCGTTAAAGCCCTTCGCCAGTGAAGCGGCCTGCTGGGTGGCGTTTTCGATGGCTTTCTGACGCGCCTGCTCGCGATAGACGTCCGGCTTGGCCACGCCCAGCTCAACCGCGCGGATCTCGTTCAGGCCGGATTTCAACGCGCCGTCCAGCAACCCGTTCAGCTTGTCCAGCTGACGCAGCGTCACCTGCACCTGACGCACCGCGCGGTAACCCTTCAGCACCGACTCGCCGGTTTTCAGGTAATCGTACTCCGGCTGGGTGCGCAGGTTGGCGGCGCTGATGTCTTTCTTCTCGATGTTGTTTTTCTGCAGGAAATCGAAGTATTGCGCCACGCGCTCATCCACCTGCTTCTTCGCCTGCGCGGCGTCTTTGGAGGAGACGCTGACTTCGATCGCCAGGGTGGCGATGTCCGGCGTAGCGTCGACGCTGGAAGTGCCCGAGGTAACCACGTGCGGCCCTTCCGGCACTTCGGCCGCCTGCAGCGCCAGCGGTAACGTCCCTAATCCAACCATTGCGGCCATAGCCAATGCTTTAAGCTTCACAGTGTCTCCTTATGACAGGCTGTCTCTGATTACCGGCCTTTTCCTGTGAGAACAGCCGGTTCCTTGGCATAAAACGTAGCATATCGCGCGGGGTTTTAAATTCGGATTAGTGACAAATTCTTATAAACTTGCCCCCTGCCAGGCCAATTGCAACGCGATGCCCCACATCACCAGCCCCACCAGGCCATTGATGATGCGCTGCGCCAGCCGGGTATTCAGCCAGGGCGCCAGCCAGGAGGCCAGCAGCGCCAGCCCGAAGAACCACACCGCCGAGGCGCTGACCGCGCCCAGGGCGAACCAGGAGCGCACGTCCGCCGTCAGCTGGCCGCCCAAGCTGCCCAACACCACGAAGGTGTCCAGATAAACGTGCGGGTTCAGCCAGGTGACCGCCAGCATGGTGACCACGATGCGCCAGCGGCTCTGCGCCAGCTCTTGCGCGACCGCCAGCGCCGGCTGCGGGCTGAGGGCGGTGCGAAACGCCCCCCAGCCGTACCACAGCAGAAACGCCACGCCGCCCCAGGTCACCACGGCCAGCAGCAGCGGTGAGCGGGTCAGCAGCGCGCTGCCGCCAAAGATGCCGGCGCAGATCAGCAGGATATCGCTCAGCGCGCACAGCGCGGCAATCATCAGATGGTACTGACGGCGGATGCCCTGGTTCATCACGAAAACGTTCTGGGGCCCCAGCGGCAGGATCATTGCGGCGCTGAGGGCAAAGCCCTGCAAGAAGACGGCTAGCATGGTATTCCTCGAAACAGTAAAGGCGCCGTACAGAGGCGCGTGTCGGTCAACTCGCGCATCATACGAGGAAGAGATTATTAGGTGAAATTGATATTTCTAATCAACTATCATAATAGCTAATAACCAGGCTGGAGTAACGGCTCCCGGCGCCCCGGCTCTGGTGTATACTCGGGTTTTCTGCGCCATGCCAGCCAAAGCGGCTTTCGATCAGGCCCGTTTCAGAAGGAACTGGACGCCTGCGCTGCCCTCCAGCCAGCCCCACACCGCACCAGTCTAATAACAGTGGAATCGCCATGAGCCAAAACCCCGCTCGTATCAGTGAGATCATCGACCGCGCGAAGATATCTCCCTACCAGATCCTGATCCTCAGCCTGTGTTTCCTGATCGTCCTGCTGGACGGTTTTGATACCGCCGTCATCGGTTATATCGCCCCCGCCCTGCGTGAAGAATGGGACCTGCAGCCCGCACAGCTGTCGCCCGCCTTCGGCGCGGGCTTGTTCGGCCTGCTGCTCGGCAGTTTGATCTTCGGCCCGGTCGCCGATGCCATCGGCCGCAAGCGCGTGTTGCTCGCCTCGATACTGATTTTTGGCGGCGGCACCCTGGCCTGCGCCTATACGGATTCGATCGCGTCGCTGACCCTGCTGCGTTTGATCACCGGCATCGGCCTGGGGGGCGCCATGCCCACCTGCATCACCCTCAGTTCAGAGTACTCGCCGGCCCGCCGACGGATGCTGATGGTCACCCTGAGCTGGAGCGGCTTTACCGCAGGGCTGGCCCTGGGCGGCATTCTTGCCGGGCAGATCATTCCCGCCTTCGGCTGGCGCGGCGTGCTGATGGCCGGCGGCATCGTCCCCCTGCTGCTGCTGCCGTTGCTGGCCTGGCAAATGCCCGAGTCGGCGCGCTTTATGACGTCCCACCCCAAATACGCCGACAGCCTGCGCCGGGTGGTCGGGCGCATCACCGGCAAAAGCTGGGCGGGGGTGACGATTGTCGATGACGAACGTTCCGAGCGGGCCAGGTCGCCGATTTCGCACCTGTTCACCGAAGGCCGCGCGCTGCGCACCCTGCTGCTGTGGCTGGCCTTCTTCTGTTCGCTGTTCGTGTTCTACCTGCTCACCAGCTGGCTGCCGAGCATTCTCAAGGACGCCGGTTACGATATCGCGCACGCATCGCGCATTGGGGCGATGGTGCCCCTGGGCGGCACCCTCGGCGCCATCCTCATGGCGCTGTTGATGGATAGGGTCGGACCTTACAAAGTGCTGGCGCTGTCCTATTTGGGCGCCGCGCTGGTGGTTGGCGCCACCGGTTACCTGATGGGCGACGTCTATACGCTGGCCGCCGCCGTCTTTCTTATCGGTTTCGGCGTGGCGGGCGCGCAAAACGGCCTGAACCTGGTTTCGACCACCCTCTACCCCACCGCCGCCCGCGTCACCGGGGTGAGCTGGGCCATGGCGAATGGCCGCTTCGGCTCCATCGTCGGCGCGATGCTCGGCGCCTGGATGATTAGCGCGGCGGGCAGCGCCGAGGTGTTCTTCATCTGGCTGGCGCTGCCGGTATTGGTGGGTTCCGCCGCCATCTTCCTGCTCTACCGGCTCAGCCGAAGCCGTCAGGCGCCTGACCCCGGGGAAAATAACGGGCCGAGACGCCATCAAGGACGTCTCGGCCGGCAATAAAAAAGGGGGCCAAGGCCCCCTTTCGCTTATTCCGCCTTGGCGGATGCGTCTTCGGTACGATACAGGTGAACGTCCATCTGCGGGAACGGAATGCCGATATTGTTGGCATCCAGCGCGCGCTTGAAGTTCTCCATCAGATCGAAGTACACGTTCCAGTATTCCGCGTTGGTGGTCCAGGAACGGGTAACGAAGTTCAGCGAGGACGGCGCCATTTCGTTCAGGCGTACGGTCACGCCTTTGGCGTGCATGATGCGCTTGTCGGCGGCGATCACATCGCCCAGCACCTTTTTCACCACGTCGATATCGGCGTTGTAGGCCACGCCTACCACGATATCCACACGGCGGTTCGGCTCGCGGGAGTAGTTGATGATGTTGCCGGCGATAATTTTGCCGTTCGGCACCACGATGGTTTTGTTGTCGACGGTGCGCAGGGTGGTGGAGAAAATCTGCACCTGATCGACGGTACCGGCCACGCCGCCCAGATCGACATACTCACCCACGCGCAGCGGGCGGAAGATCACCAGCAGCACGCCGGCGGCAAAGTTGGACAGCGAGCCCTGCAGCGCCAGGCCAACGGCCAAACCGGCGGCGCCCAGTACGGCGATCACCGAGGTGGTCTGCACGCCGACGCGCCCCAGCACCGCGATAAAGGTGAACGCCAGCACGCCGTAACGCACGATCGCCGACAGGAAGTCCGCTACCGTGGCGTCGATGCCGCGCAGCTTCATCACGCGGTTCAGCGCATTGCCGACCAGGCGGGCGACGATCGAACCGATGATCAGGATAACGATGGCGGCGACGATGTTCACCGCGTACTGGATCAACAGATCCTGATTCTTCACCAGCCAGTTGCCGGCGCCGTTGATGCCGTCTACTACATTCAAATCTTTCATTCGTGTCGTCCTAACTTTGCCCCTAAAGGGATAAACTCGCAAAAATACACTGACGTCTCGGCCAGTCGGAAACCACCGCCTAAGGGTAACCAACATTAAAGCCGCATGCCAACCGTAAGCGCTAAAAATAGCCGAAACCCTGCCCGCGTCTTCTATGCTGAGAACAGCGCCTTTACTTTTTCACGACAAGGGATCCGGCCGCCATGCATATTCGCTCCTCACTCCGGCATTATTGGCAGGTCCGGCCCAGGCTGCTGTTCTCGGTCAGTGCCGGGGGGCTGTGCTTTTTACTGCTGCCCGCCCAGTTTTCGCTGCTGCAGCGGCTGATGATCGGCTGGAACCTGTTGGCCTGGCTGTACCTGCTGTTTCTTTGGCGGCTGATGCTGGTGAGCACGCCCAAACATATCCGCCAAATCGCCCGCGCGCAGGACGAGAGCGCCAGCACGGTGCTGGCGCTGGTCAGCATCGGCTGTCTGGTGAGCATTCTGGCCATTCTGTTTGAGCTGAGCAGCGCCAAACAGGCCAGCGACTCGTTGAAGACCCTGCATCTGGCGCTGACCGGCGCCACGCTGGCGGTGTCCTGGTTGCTGTTGCCGACCGCCTTCACCATGCATTACGCCCACCAGTTCTACCGCCAGGGCGCGCAGCGGGATCCGCTGCCGCTGCTGTTTCCCGGCAACCTGGCCGAACCGACCTATCTGGATTTCGCTTACTTCTCGTTCACCATCGCGGTGGCGTCGCAAACCGCCGACGTGGCGGTCGGCGCGGCCGAGGTGCGCAAGATTACCCTGCTGCAGTCGGTTATCTCTTTCGTGTTCAACATGGTGATCCTCGGCTTGTCGATCAACGTCGGCGCCAGCCTGCTGGGCTGAAAACGAAAAAGGCTCCCCGAAGGGAGCCTTGCCTGTCTTGCAACCGATGCCGAAGATTACAGAACGTCTACCGCGTTCAGATCTTTGAAGGCCTGTTCCAGACGGGTCACCATGCTGGTCTGCGCGGCGCGCAGCCATACGCGTGGATCGTAGTATTTCTTGTTCGGCTGATCGGCGCCTTTCGGGTTGCCCAGCTGGCCCTGCAGGTAAGCTTCGTTCGCTTTGTAGTACTGCAGGATGCCGTCCCAGGTCGCCCATTGGGTGTCGGTGTCGATGTTCATCTTGATCACGCCGTAGCCTACGGACTCTTTGATCTCTGCGTCGGTAGAGCCGGAGCCGCCGTGGAACACGAAGTCCAGGCTGTTGTGCGGCAGGTTGTATTTCTTGGACACGTAGTCCTGAGAATCACGCAGGATGGTCGGGGTCAGCTTGACGTTGCCCGGTTTGTACACGCCGTGCACGTTACCGAATGAAGCCGCAATAGTGAAGCGCGGGCTGATGGCGTGCAGTTTTTCGTAGGCGTAAGCCACGTCTTCCGGCTGGGTGTACAGCGCGGATGCGTCCATATGGCTGTTGTCTACGCCATCTTCTTCACCGCCGGTGCAGCCCAGTTCGATTTCCAGCGTCATGCCGATCTTAGCCATACGGGTCAGATACTTGCTGCAGATCTCGATGTTTTCTTCCAGAGACTCTTCGGACAGGTCGATCATGTGGGAAGAGAACAGCGGTTTGCCGGTGGCGGCGAAATGTTTCTCGCCGGCGTCCAGCAGGCCGTCCAGCCATGGCAGCAGTTTCTTCGCGCAGTGGTCGGTGTGCAGAATAACCGGCACGCCGTAATGCTCAGCCATCTGGTGAACATGGTGTGCACCGGAGATGGCGCCCAGAATCGCTGCGCCCTGCGGAACGTCAGTCTTCACGCCTTTGCCGGCGATAAACGCCGCGCCGCCGTTAGAGAACTGTACGATCACCGGAGCACGCACCTTCGCCGCTGTTTCCAGCACGGCGTTGATGGAGTCGGTGCCTACGCAGTTTACTGCCGGCAGCGCAAAGTTGTTCTCTTTAGCTACTGCGAATACTTTCTGAACGTCATCACCCGTGATGACACCCGGTTTTACGAAATCAAAAATTTTAGACATGTTACTTTGTCCTGTTTCGTCGGCCGTAGATGGATGTAAATCGATTTTTCATGCCGCGCCGCCGTTGCCGCGCGGTATAAAACAAACGGGCGGCTTTCGCCTCCCGTTGTCTGAATTACTGCTTAGCGCGCTCTTCCAGCATCACGACTGCCGGCAGTGGTTTCCCTTCAACGAATTCCAGGAAAGCGCCGCCGCCGGTGGAGATGTAGGAAATTTTGTCAGCGATACCGAACAGGTCGATTGCTGCCAGAGTGTCGCCGCCGCCTGCGATGGAGAAAGCTTCGCTATCGGCGATCGCGCGGGCGACAATTTCGGTGCCCTTACGGAAGTTAGGGAACTCGAATACGCCAACCGGGCCATTCCACAGAATGGTTTTGGCGTTCTTCAGGATAACGGCCAGACGCTCGGCAGAGACGTCGCCCATATCCAGAATTTGCTCGTTGTCCTGGATCTCGTTGGCCTGCTTCACGGTGGCCACCGCCTCTTCAGAGAACTCGGTCGCTACGCGCACGTCGGTCGGCACCGGAATGTCGCAGGTTTCCAACAGTTTCTGCGCGTTCGGGATCAGATCCGGTTCGTACAGCGACTGGCCCACGTTGTTGCCCTGCGCCGCCACGAAGGTGTTGGCGATGCCGCCGCCGACGATCAGCTGATCGGCGATTTTGGACAGCGAGTCCAGAACGGTCAGTTTGGTGGACACTTTAGAACCGCCGACGATGGCGACCATCGGACGCGCCGGGTTGCCCAGCGCCTTGCCCAGGGCTTCCAGCTCGGCAGACAGCAGCGGGCCGGCACAGGCTACCGGGGCGAATTTGCCTACGCCGTGGGTAGAGGCCTGCGCGCGGTGCGCGGTGCCGAAGGCGTCCATCACGTACACGTCGCACAGCGCCGCGTATTTCTTGGACAAGGTTTCGTCGTCTTTCTTCTCGCCCTTGTTGAAGCGGACGTTTTCCAGCACCACCAGTTCGCCTTCGGCGACGTCCACGCCATCCAGATAATCCTTCGCCAGACGAACTGGGGATTTCAGATGATCTTTCAGGTAGTTAACTACTGGCAGCAGGGAGAATTCTTCGTTGTACTCGCCTTCGGTAGGACGCCCCAGGTGGGAGGTTACCATGACGCGGGCGCCTTGTTTCAGCGCAGCTTCGATAGTCGGCAGGGAGGCGCGGATACGCGCATCGGAAGTCACTTTACCGTCTTTCACTGGCACGTTCAAATCGGAACGGATCAGTACGCGTTTACCCGCCAGATCCAGATCGGACATCTTAATTACAGACATGGTGAACCCTCTTAGTTGAATCTCTATAAAACTAGAAACCGCTGGCGGCCATTGCCCGTGTTGTATCCAACATCCGGTTGGCAAAGCCCCATTCATTGTCGCACCAAACCAAGGTCTTAATCAGGTGCTGCCCGCTGACCCGCGTCTGTGTACCGTCGACGATAGCGCTGTGCGGGTCGTGGTTAAAATCAATCGAGACTAATGGTAGTTCCGTATAGTCAACTATACCACGAAATGATCCCCGTGCGGCCTTTTGCAACAGCTGGTTGACCTCTGTCACCTTCACCGCCGAGCTCACGCTGACGCTGAGATCGATGGCCGTCACGTTGATGGTCGGCACGCGCACGGAAATCGCCTCAAACCGATCGCAAAACTGCGGGAAGATGCGGGTGATGCCCGCGGCCAGCTTGGTGTCGACCGGAATAATCGACTGGCTCGCCGCGCGGGTGCGCCGCAAATCCGGGTGATAAGCGTCTATCACCGGCTGATCGTTCATGGCGGAGTGGATGGTGGTCACGGTGCCGGATTCGATGCTGTAGGCATCGTCCAGCAGCTTGATCACCGGAATAATGCAGTTGGTGGTGCATGAGGCGTTGGACACGATGCGATGTTCCGCCCGCAGCGTCTGGTGGTTGACGCCAAACACCACGGTGGCGTCCAGATCGTTGCCGCCCGGGTGAGCGAACAGCACCTTCTTCGCCCCCGCCGCCAGATGGGCCTCGCCATCCGCCCGGCTGCCGTACACGCCGCTGCAATCCAGCACCACGTCGACGCCCAGCTCGCCCCAGGGCAGCCGCTCCACCGCCGGTTGATGCAGCAAACGGATCGCATCGTCCCCGACGCTCAGCGTATCGCACTCCTGGCGCACGTCCCAGGCGAAGCGGCCGTGGCTGGAATCGTATTTCAGCAGATGGGCCATCCCCTCGGCGTTCGCCAGCTCGTTGATCGCCACCACGGAAATTTCCGCTCGTCGTCCCGATTCATACAGTGCGCGTAACACGCTGCGGCCAATGCGGCCAAAGCCGTTTATCGCTATGCGGATGGTCATGCTGCTCCTGAAAAAGGGCCTTTCCCGCCGGGGCGAACTCACCGGCGCCGGACCGGCGCTGACTGGTTATCTGACTAACCCGCATAGAGTAGTGTATCGCACCGCCCGCTGTGAATCGCCGCGTTGCATTATTCCTCGGCGCCGGCGCCATGCCGCCGCCCTCACTCCGGCGTTTCTGCTGAATACCGCACCAACTGAAACGCTTCAGCCGAGCATAAACCAAAGTTTTGGCAAAAGGAACAGATGCAGCGAACCGGCGAGCAACAGGAAGGAGTTTTGCGAGAATAAGATGATCTAGCGCACACTTTTGCCGGAGGGCTGCGCCAGAGACGGGCGACGCAGCGCTGCAATTATCGCCGACTGGCCGGGCCCCTCGCCTCGGGCCCCGGCTCTGCCGCCGCTAGCCTTTGGGGAAAATCCATACCTGTTCTGCCGGCAGGGACAGCCGGCACAGCGCCTGCTCGCGCACCTCGCCGCCGTAGGCGCGCACCACGAGGTCTTCGGCCACCGTACGGAACAGGTATTCCCAGCGATCGCCGAGGTACATGCTGGTCAGCAGCGGCAGTTCGAGCTGGTTGCCCTGCGGATCCTCCCCCAGCCGCACGCGCTCCACGCGGATCACCGCAATGCCCTCCTGGCCGACCTGCAGTCCGGCGCCCGCCAGCCCCCACAGCGCCCAGTCCTTGCCTTCGATGCGCGCCCTGTCGCCCTCCAGCGTCACAACCTTGCCGGGCAGGCGGTTGTTGCTGCCCATAAACTCGGCGGTAAACAGCGTGGACGGCGAACCGTACATTTCCTGCGGCGTGCCCTGCTGCTCGATTTTGCCGTTGTTGAGCAGCAGAATGCGATCGGAGATGGCCATCGCTTCGTTCTGATCGTGGGTCACCATCAGCGCCGACAGCCCGAGCTTGATGATCAGTTCGCGCAGGAACACCCGCGCCTCTTCGCGCAGCTTGGCGTCCAGGTTCGACAGCGGTTCGTCCAGCAGGATCACCGGCGGGTTGTACACCAGCGCGCGCCCTATCGCCACCCGCTGCTGCTGGCCGCCGGACAGCTGATGCGGGTGGCGCTGGCCCAGGTGCCCCAACCCCAGCTGCTCGAGCACCGCCTGCACCCGCCGGGTGATTTCCGCCGCGGCGATTTTACGCAGCTTCAGCGGATAAGCGACGTTTTCAAACACCGTTTTATGCGGCCACAGGGCGTAGGACTGGAATACCAGCCCCAGGTTGCGCTCCTCGGCGGGAATTTCGCTGCGCGCGCTGCCGTCGTACACCGCATTGCTGCCGATGACGATGCGCCCCTGGCTCGGTTTTTCCAGCCCGGCCACCGCGCGCAGCAGGGTGGTTTTGCCGCTGCCCGACGGCCCCAGCAGGGAGACCACCTCGCCGCGTTTCAGCTCCATCGACACCCCTTTCAACACCGGGTTGTCGCCGTAGGTCAAATGCAGGTCTTCTACCGAAAGTTCAATCATGTAATTTCACTCCGAAGCGCAGGGCGATCCCCAACCCCAACACCACCAGCAGGATGTTAATGAACGATAGCGCGGCGACGATGTCGATCGCCCCCGCCGCCCACAGGGAAACCAGCATCGAGCCGATGGTCTCCGTGCCCGGGGAAAGCAGATACACCCCGGTGGAATATTCTCGTTCGAAGATCAGGAACATCAGCAGCCAGGAGCCGATCAGGCCGTAACGCGACAGCGGAATGGTCACGTGGCGGGTGATCTGGCCGCGGGTCGCGCCGGTGCTGCGCGCGGCCTCCTCCAGTTCGGGCCCCACCTGCAGCAGCGTCGAGGAGATCAGCCGCAGGCCATAGGCCATCCACACCACGGTGTACGCCAGCCAAACGCTGAAGATGGTGCTGCGCAGCGAACGCAGCCAGACGATCAGGTTTTCCCGCAGCCATTCGGCCACCGGCAGCGCCGACAGCCAGCCCTCTTTCAGCGACTTGTCCAGCCACATCGGCAGGAACAGGAACACCCACAGGAACGCCAGGCCGGCCAACAGCCCCGGCACCGCGCGCGGCACCAGCACGCTGTAATCGAGAAAGCGGGTCGCGCCGTCCGGCTTGCGGTGCATGGCGATGCCGATAAACAGATAACAGACCACCGCCAGCGCCCCGCCGATCACCCCTATGGCCATCGAGTTGACGATGGCGCGCAACAGGTTGGGCTGCTGCCAGATGGTGCGGAAGGTATTGAGCGACAGCTCGTCCCAAATCGACACCCCTACCCCCCAGTTGGAGATAAAGGCGCGCAGCACCACGCCCACCAGCGGCACGCCGATGGTGACGGTCAGCCAGAACACCACCACCGCGCCGGCCACCCAGCGCCATTTGCCCAGCGGCAGCGCGCGGGCCTGCGACGCCTTGCCCTTGACGGTAACGAAACGGTTGGCGGTGCGCATCAGCCGGCGTTGCAGCATCACCAGCGGAATGGTGATGCAGATAAGCACCACCGCCACCGCCGCCATCAGGTGATAAGACGGCGTGCCCAGCTTGTTGGTCAGCTGATACAGATAGGTCGCCAGCACCAGGTTGCCTTCCGGATCGCCCAGCACCAGCATCAGGCCGAACACCTCCAGCCCGAGGAAGAACAGCAGCACGCCGGCGTACAGGATCGACGGTCGCACCATCGGCAGGCTGACCGCGGTCATCACCTGCAGCGGCGTCGCCCCGGCGGTGCGCGCCGCTTCCTCCACGTCGGAACCCACGCTGCGCAGCGCCGAGGAAATGTACAGATAGGCGTGGGGAACGTGCGTCAGCCCGGCGATCGCCACGATGCTGGCCATCGAGTAGATGTTCCACGGCACAAAGCCCAGCAGCGCCTCCGCCCACAGCGAAAAGAAACCGACCGGCCCGGCGGCCACCACATAGCCGAAGCCCAGCACCATCGGCGACACGAAGATCGGCACCAGGATCAGCGGCTCAATCAGCCGGCGGCCGGGCAAGTCGGTCCTGACCATCAGAAAGGCCAGGATGCCGCCCAGCGGAATGGCGATCACCACCAGCCCGAAGGCCAGAATAAAACCGCTTTTCAGCGCTTTGTAGAAATCCGGGTCGGTAAAGATAAACTCGAAGGCTTCGAGGCTGAACACCTTCGAAGGGGAAAAAAAGGGCGCGGAGAGGAAACTTTGAATGATGATGAACGACAGCGGAACGTAGATAACCAGCGCGGTTATCAGCACCACCGCGCCGCGCGGCAGGCTCTGCCATTTTCTGCGCCATGCTTTCATAAATTATCCCAATGGTTGTAAACGACGACGACCAAAGGGCGCGCGCCCCTCAGGCTGACGCGCGTCCGAATGCTGTCCCTGTTATTTTGCCGCGGCGGTGCGCCACTGCTTGATATAGTCCAGACGCTTGGCCGGCTGCAGGTATTCCAGCAGGCTCTCATCCACCGGGATCGGCTTCAGCGCTTTCCCCAGCAGCTTGGTCATGCCGTCGATATCGTTCTTGCCTTCAATATCGTTGCGAATCGACGGGATATCCGCCTGGTTGGCGAGAATGCTTTGCCCTTTTTCCGACAGGACATAGTCGAACCACAGCCTGGCGGCATTGGCGTTGGTCGCCTCCTTGCTGATAAAGCTCACGCGCGACAGCACCAGGGTATAGTCCTTCGGATAGGCGATGCCGAGCGACGGGTCGCTCTTGGCGCGGGCTTCGGCATAAGATCCGAGGATGTTGAAACCGATCAGGTTCTCGCCGGAAGAGACGCGCTCCATCATGGTGCCGGTGGAGGACTGCACCGCCAACCCGCCCTTGGCCACGTCGGCCAACGTCTTGAAGTAATCAGGATCGGCCTTGAAGTCCTGCACCGACAGCATGAAGCCCAGACCGGACTTTTCGATGTCGTAAGTGGTGACTTTCTTCTTGAACTTGTCGGTCTGGCCGGCGATCAGCTTGGCCAGCGCGGCATGGGAATCCGGCGCTTCGTTTTGCGGGATCAGGCGTTTGTTATAGATGAACACCACCGGCTCGTAGGTGGTGCCGTAGGCTTTTTGTTGCCATACCGCCCATTTCGGCAGTTGACCCAGCTCGGGAGAGGCGTACTCCTGCGCATAATCGCTCGCCAGCTTCAGCGCGGTGTCCATCGACGAGCTCCACACCACGTCGCCGCTGGTGCCGCCCGCCGCCTGTTCGCTGATAAAGCGGTTGTACAGCTCGGTGCTGTTCATGTCGTTGTATTCGACCTTCACGCCCGGATACAGCGCTTCGAATCCCTGAATCAGCGGCCCCGCCGCCTTGGTGTCGGTGGTGGAATAGATCACCACCTTGCCTTCTTTTTTCGCGCCGTCGACCAGCTTCTGGTAGTCGGCGGGGTAGCCCGCCGGGAAGGCGGCATAAGCGGGAACGGAACCCAATATGGCCATGGCGACCACAGACGCACTGATTCTTGTCAACATAGTCCAACCCCTGGTTACATTTAAGAAACTAAAAATTAACATATAGTTAATGAGACCGCCGAGGCAACGGCGTTGGTTTGTTATCTTTCGGTTTTGTGAGGTTGGGCGTTTTTCAGCCAATAAAAAAGCCCGATTTCACCGGGCTTTATTCATATAACGGGCGTTCCAGGCCGCTATGCCCGCAGCCTGGAACGCCGCAGCAGGCGAATTTTCTGCACGATGGCCACCCCGAGCAGCGTCAGGACAAACCCGGCCAGCTGCACCGGCGAGAGCGCCTCGCTAAACAAGAGATAGGCCTGCAGCGCGGCGGCCGGCGGCACCAACAGCATCAGCGCGGTAATCCGCGTCAGATCGCCATGACGCACCATCCAGATAAACAACGCGGTGCCGCCCAGCGAAAGCACCCCGGCCGACCACAGCAGCGAGAACCACAGCGTGGGCGAATTATCCCACTGTCCCGAGCCCATCACCGCCGCCAACGCGCCGGTAACCAACGCCGCGCCAAGATGCTGGATAGCGCCGGCGGCCCGCAGATCCGCCGCCGCCAGCGAAGACTTCTGCACCATGATGCCAATCGTCAACGCGACGATACTGCCAAAACCCAACAGGATCGGCAGCAGCGCCATATTGCCGATGTCGATGCCGGTCAGCCGCGGCGACAGCACCAACGCCACGCCGATAAAACCGATCGCCAGCCCCGCCCAGGAGCGCAGGCCTATCGGTTTGCGCAACACCAATGCAAAGATCAGCGCCGTGAACAACGGCTGCAGGCCACCGATCAACGACATGACGCCGGCGGCAAGACCGTTCGCCACCGCCCACCAGCTGGCGGCGAGATACACGCCGTTCATCAGCATGCCGGTAAGCAGGTGCATGATGAACTGCCCCCCTTTAGGCCAGGCGCAGTTGGCGGCCAGCAAGGCAAACACCGCGGCGGCTGCCAGGAAGCGGAAAGTCAGAAAGAGATTGGGATCCGCATGCTCCGCCACCGCGCGAGCGGCGATAAATCCGGTCGACCAGATCAATATCAGGAAAAACGGCGCGATAACGGATTTGCGCCGATAAAAACTTTCCTCGTGGGTAATTGCCATAGAGATACCTGAATAATGCCGTTTGTGGCTCACTGCGCAGCATACTACCGAATTTAACATTGCCTTAACAGGCTTTACCGCAAGAAGTCTTGCCCTTGGTAAAAATAACATCTGGCCAACAGGTTAGTTAATAAAGCTGAAATAATATAATTCACCCGCCTTATAATTCATTTTAATTTATTACATCGTTGTAAATTTAGTGTTACGAACCCGGGTTTAACTTTCGATTATTTTTCCCTTTCCTCACGTTGTCGGCCTTTCACCCCTTTGCTAGCCTTCTGAGGGGCATTTATTTATCAGGCGGAAACCATGGCCGAAATAACCGATTTTATGAAGCTGGATATGCGCATCGGCGCAATCATCTCTGTGGAATATAACGATAAAGCGTTAAAGCCGGCATATAAGCTGCAGATCGATTTCGGTGAAGAGATCGGCGTAAAAAACAGCTCGGCGCAATTATGTGAAAATTATAAAGAAGATGAACTGCTTGGTCGGAAAGTTATCTCTGTGGTTAATTTCCCCGCCAAACGGGTTGCCGGATTTAAATCCGAGGTATTGGTGCTTGCTGCTGTCACCAGGGATAAAGGAACCGTCTTGCTGAAGCCCGACTTCGACGTTGAGATCGGCAGCAAGATCTTATAACCGTCAGTTTACCCTCACCCGAGAGGCAATAGAGAAATGCAACAGCTATCCCTGCTTGACGCCATAAAGAAGGAATACCAGGAAAAGCGCGCGGCTTTTATTCCCGGTGATACCATGAAGGACATCTTGTTGGCTCTTGGCGCACTGCCCGAAGACTTTGCCAAACTGGCGCAGGTCAGCAATCATCTGGCGGACGATCCCACGTTGCCCTTCCGCAAATCGAGAAATGGCCGCTTCTGCTTTAACTTTGATGATGGCCGCATAGAACGACTGGAATTCCAGCCTTTTGTGTTGTCGGTGGAGGAAGACTTTATCCGCCATGACTCGGGGAAGATTCGCCACTTCCGCGGCATCAACGATGACCTGCAGTTGAACACGGTATTTCAGGCGATAATGCGCTTCAAAGCCTACATCATCGACGGCGTCAGCGTGGCCCCGCGCGCCAGGCTGAATCAGGACATCAATAAGTTTGTCTGCACCGTTTTCAATCTGCGCACCCTCACGACGCCACGCGTGCTCGGTGAGCCGGCTCTGGAAGGCGTACACAGCGACGGGGTCGACCACACCATGACCACCTTCCTGGGCAGCGAGAACATGACCGCTGACAGCGCCAAAACCTTCATCCACGACATGCAGGAAACCAGCGGGATCAAATATCATCAGGCCAACAAGGCGCTGATCCTCGGTGAAATACAGCACAAGACGTTTCTCGATACTCTGCTGGTGGTCGACCATGAAAGGAAGCACAGCCTGTCGCCGGTGGTCGCTCAGGATAAAGCCAAAGACTCGACCCGAGACATGCTGATTTTCTTCACCCGAAAACCGGTTGAAGATGGCCATGTTTCTTTTAAATATGACTCCTTCAACCCACACGCCGAAATACCGCTTGCTATAGACATGCTGGCCAAAGCCGGCTGACGCCCTTTGTCATTGCCACCGGTTGCCGTTTATTTCCTGCTATCCGGCGACCGGTTCATTCCCTGCGTCAGGCTGATTCATCGCGGCGTAAATCAGGCTTTTGTCGGCAAAATATTATATCCTGCACGCCGAAATTTTTATGGGCGCCCGATAGCCCATCGCGCCTGCCCCTGATTTTTACCGGCGCCAGGTTGTTCTTATCGTACACAGGCAATGCAATCCCCTTATGACGACACGCTTATCCCCCAAAGACATCATCGCCCTGGGCTTTATGACCTTCGCCCTGTTTGTCGGCGCCGGCAATATCATTGCCTGCAGTCCGGCGAGCACCTGTGGCCGGCCGCCGCGGGCTTTATGGTCACCGCCGTCGCCCTGCCGGTGATCGCCGTGATCGCGCTGGCGCGCGTCGGCGGCAGCATCGGCCTGTTGACCGGCCCGCTCGGCCGCCGGGCCGGCCTGCTGCTGGCTATCGTCTGTTATCTGGCGCTCGGCCCGCTGTTCGCCACGCCGCGCACCGCCAACGTCTCTTTCGCTTTGGGCATCGCGCCTTTTACCGGCGACGGCGCCCTGCCGCAGTTCATCTACAGCCTGCTGTTCTTCACGCTGGCGATGGTTATCTCGCTGTACCCCGGACGGCTGCTGGATAACGTCGGCCATATTCTGGCGCCGCTGAAGATCCTCGCGCTGGCCGCGCTCGGCATTGCCGCGCTGGTTTGGCCCGCCGGCGCGCCGATCCCCGCCAGCGGCAGCTATCAGAACGCAGCGTTCTCCACCGGGTTCGTGCAGGGGTATCTGACCATGGACACGCTGTCGGCGCTGATGTTCGGCTCGATTATCGTTACCGCCGCCCGATCGCGCGGCGTCGACGATCCTGGTTTGCTGATGCGCTACACCCTGTGGGCCAGCCTGATTGCCGGCATCGGCCTGACGCTGGTGTATATCTGCATGTTCAAACTGGGTGCCGGCAGCGGCGGCCTGGTCGCCGAACGGCAAGACGGCGCGGCGATCCTGCATGCCTATGTGCAGCACACCTTCGGCGAGGGGGGCAGCCTGTTTATGGCCATCCTGATGTTCATCGCCTGTCTGGTGACCGCGGTGGGCATGACCTGCGCCTGCGCCGATTTCTTTTCCCGCCATGTGCCGCTGTCTTACCGCACGCTGGTGGCTATTCTCGCCGCATTCGCCATGCTGGTGTCCAACCTCGGGCTGGCCACGCTGATCCGCGTGTCGATCCCGGTGCTGACGGCCATCTATCCCCCGTGCATCGCCCTGGTGTTGCTCAGCTTCAGCCAGAGCCGCTGGCGCAGCGCCAACCGCGTGTTCGCGCCGGTGATCGCCACCAGCCTGCTGTTTGGCCTCGCCGACGGCATCAGGGCCTCCAGCTTCGGCGGCCTGCTGCCCGCCGGGTTCGAACGCCTGCCGCTGGCGGATCAGGGGCTGGTATGGCTGCTGCCCACGCTGCTGGCGCTGTTGCTGGCGGCGATTTACGATCGGCTGCGCGCGCCCCGCCGGGACAAGGTCCCGACATAAAAAAAAGCCCGGCGTTGCCGGGCTTTTTATTGGCTAACGCCAGGGGCCGCTTACTTCAGCAGCGCCTGCGCCTTGGCCACCACATTGTCCACGGTGAAGCCGAACTCCTTGAACAGCTGCTCCGCCGGCGCCGACTCGCCAAAGGTGGTCATGCCCACGATGGCGCCGTTCAGCCCCACGTACTTGTACCAGTAGTCCGCGATACCCGCTTCCACCGCCACGCGCGCGCTCACCGCCGCCGGCAGCACCGATTCGCGGTACGCCGCATCCTGCTTGTCGAACGCGTCGGTAGACGGCATCGACACCACGCGTACCTTACGGCCCGCAGCAGTCAGTTGGTCCGCCGCTTCCACCGTGATACCCACTTCCGAACCGGTGGCAATCAGGATGACCTCCGGCGTGCCGGCGCAGTCTTTCAGCACGTAGCCGCCGCGGTACACGTTCGCCAGCTGCTCCGCGCTGCGCGGCTGCTGGGTCAGGTTCTGACGCGAGAAAATCAGCGTGGTCGGGCCGTCGTTGCGCTCGATGCCGTACTGCCAGGCAATCGCCGATTCCACCTGGTCGCACGGGCGCCAGGTGCTCATGTTCGGGGTCACCCGCAGGCTGGCAATCTGCTCCACCGGCTGGTGGGTCGGGCCGTCTTCGCCCAGACCGATGGAGTCGTGGGTGTAGACGAACACGTTGCGCAGCTTCATCAGCGCCGCCATGCGCACCGCGTTGCGGGCGTATTCCACGAACATCAGGAAGGTCGCCGAGTACGGCAGGAAGCCGCCGTGCAGCGCGATGCCGTTGGTGATGGCGGTCATGCCGAACTCGCGCACGCCGTAGTGGATGTAGTTGCCCGCCGGGTCGACGTTCAGCGCTTTCGAACCGGACCATAGGGTCAGGTTGCTCGGCGCCAGGTCGGCGGAGCCGCCGAGGAACTCGGGCAGTACCTTGCCGAACGCTTCCAGCGCGTTCTGCGACGCCTTGCGGCTGGCGATGTTGGCCGGGTTGGCCTGCAGCTGCTCGACGAATTTCTGCGCGTCGGCTTTCCAGTTCGCCGGCAGTTCGCCGTTCATGCGGCGCTTGAACTCGGCGGCCAGCTCAGGGAAAGCCTGGGCGTAGGCGGCGAACCTGTCGTTCCAGGCCGCTTCTTTGGCCTGGCCGGCTTCTTTGGCGTCCCACTGGGCATAGATGTCCTGCGGGATTTCGAAGGCGGCGTATTTCCAGCCCAGGGCTTCGCGGGTGGCGGCCACTTCGGCGGCGCCCAGCGCGGCGCCGTGCACGTCGTGGGTGCCGGCCTTGTTCGGTGAGCCGAAACCGATGACGGTCTTGCACATCAGCAGGGACGGCTTGTCGGCCACCTTGCGGGCTTCCTCAATCGCCGCCTTGATGGCGTCCGGGTTGTGGCCGTCGACGTGGCGCACCACGTGCCAGCCGTAGGCTTCGAAGCGCTCGGCGGTGTCGTCGGTGAACCAGCCGTCGACGTGGCCGTCGATGGAGATGCCGTTGTCATCGTAGAAGGCGGTCAGCTTGCCGAGCTTGAGGGTGCCGGCCAGCGAACAGACTTCGTGAGAGATGCCTTCCATCATGCAGCCGTCGCCCATAAAGGCGTAGGTGTGGTGGTCGACGACGTCATGGCCCGGGCGGTTGAACTGCGCGGCCAGGGTGCGTTCGGCGATGGCGAAGCCGACGGCGTTGGCGATGCCCTGGCCGAGCGGGCCGGTGGTGGTTTCCACGCCTGGGGTATAGCCGTATTCCGGGTGGCCCGGCGTTTTGGAGTGGAGCTGACGGAAGTTTTCCAGCTCGCTCATCGGCAGGTCATAGCCGGTGAGGTGCAGCAGGCTGTAAATCAACATGGAGCCGTGGCCGTTGGAGAGCACGAAACGGTCGCGGTCAGCCCAGTGCGGGTTGGTCGGGTTGTGGTTCAGGTAGTCGCGCCACAGGACTTCGGCGATGTCCGCCATGCCCATAGGTGCGCCCGGGTGGCCGGAATTCGCTTTTTGTACGGCGTCCATGCTGAGTGCGCGGATGGCGTTGGCAAGCTCTTTACGAGAGGACATGTTTTACTCCAGGTCGGATTAAAAAAGCGGTCAAGTTCTCTATTTTCTCAGACTCCGCATTAAAACGGCAATCCCTAATGCCAAATGAGAGCGAGTTCACAACTTATTAGCACGATTGGACGGTTTTTCGGAATAACACTATTCTCGCTACGCCTGACGTACACTAGTCTCATGCGGCAAGATTTCCCAAAAGCAAAATTGCACCGTTCCCTTGTTACTATCACAGGAAGATGGCCTTATGAAAATTCGTACCTCTTTGATTGCATTAAGCATTGCCACCTTGGTAAGCGGCTGTCAAAACCTGAATACCAGCACGCTGATGCAGTCCGGAGCGCAGGCGTTCCAGGCGGCAACGCTGAGCAATGACGACGTGAAAACCCTGAGTGATAAATCCTGCGCAGAGATGGACAGCAAGGCACAAATCGCGCCGGCCGACAGCACCTACGCCAAACGCCTGAACAAAATCGCCGCGGCGCTCGGGGATAACATCAACGGCACGCCGGCCAACTATAAGGTCTACGTGACCAAAGACGTCAACGCCTGGGCGATGGCCAACGGCTGTATCCGCGTATACAGCGGCCTGATGGACATGATGACCGACAACGAAGTGGAAGGCGTGCTGGGCCATGAAATGGGCCACGTGGCGCTGGGCCATACCCGCAAGGCGATGCAGGTCGCCTACGGCACCGTGGCGCTGCGCACCGCGGCCTCTTCCGCCGGCGGCATCATCGGCTCGCTGTCGCAGTCGCAGCTGGCGGACATCGGCGAAAAACTGGTGAGCGCCCAGTTCTCCCAGAAGCAGGAAAGCGAAGCGGATGACTACTCGTTCGACCTGATGAAAAAACGCGGCATCGATCCGAACGGCCTGGTCACCAGCTTTGAAAAACTGGCGAAAATGGAGGCCGGCCGTCAAAGCAGCATGTTCGACGATCACCCGTCTTCCGAAGCGCGCGCGCAGCACATTCGCGAACGCATCGCGGCAGGCAAGTAACAACCAAAACGCCCGGCAAGCGCCGGGCGTTTTTCATTGCCTCAGTACAAGGTCTTCTGCGGCGGCCCGGCAAAGGTCAGCGGCCCGACGCGCTTCATGTCCACCTCGACCACCGACGGCCCCGGATAGTTGATCGCCTCCGCCAGCACGCCGTTGAACTGCGCCGCATCGTCCACCTTCCAGGCTTTCAGCCCCATCGCCTCGGCGACCTGGGTAAAGGCCGGCGTGTGCAACTCGTTGTAGTACTGACGGCCGGCGAAATACTTGTCCTGAATGCCGCGCATCACGCCGTAACCGCCGTCGTTCATGATCAAGAGCGTGATATTGACCTGCTCCTGCGCCATGGTCGCCAGCTCGCCCAGCCCCAGCGCCAATCCGCCGTCGCCCACCAACCCCACCACCTTGCGTTGCGGGTTGGCGATCGCGGTGCCGATCGCCATCGGCAGCCCCATGCCGATGGCGCCCGCCAGCGAGTGGATATTGCACAGCGGAGAAATGGCCCGGAACAGGCGGCTGCCCCATACGCTGCCGGAGACGGTGATGTCGCGCACCAGCAACCCGTCCTGCGGCAGCGCGGCGTCGATGGCGTCGTTGAGCCTGACGTACTCGCCGGACTGCTGGCGCAGCGCGCTCTCCGCCTGCTGCACCGCGCGGGCAATGTCTGCATCCCAGTCGGCGTTAACCTTTTCGGCCGGGCTCAGCCGCGCCGCCAGCGCATTAAGCAGCGCCGCGCAGTCGCCGTTGACCTGCTCGTCGGCCAGATAATTGCGGTTGGCCGCCGCCGGGTCGATGTCTATCTGCACCAGCGGGCGCGGCAGCGGCAGCGTCCAGGTGCGGGTTTCGTTGCTGCGCAGGCGCGAACCGGCCACCAGCGTCAGGTCGCATTGGGCCAAAATCGCCTCGATGCTCGGCGAGTTGTGGAACGCCCGCAGGCTGCGCGGATGGCTATCCGGCAGGATGCCGCGCCCGTGGGTGCTGGAGATCACCGCCACCCCGGCGTCCGCCAGCTTGCGCACCGCTTCGCCGCAGGCCAGCGCGCCGCCGCCCAGCCACAGCAGCGGCCGCCTGGCCTGTTTCAGCCGCTGATACAGGCGCTCCACCGCCTGCGGGTCCGCCGCCGGCAGCGCAGCCGGCGCCGGCGGCCGGCTCAGCACCGCGCTGGACACCAGGCTGCTTTGAATATCGATCGGGATCTCCACCGCCACCGGACCGCAGGGCACCGTCTGCGCGTCCTGGATCGCCCGTTGGATCACCGCCACCGCCTGCTCCGGGGAATTGACCCGGTAAGCGCGCTTGGAACAGGCGCCGAGGAAACCGAGCTGATCGCGGGTTTCGTGAATGAAGCCGGCGTCGGCGTCCAGGTAAGCCTTTTCCACCTGACCGGTGATGTGCAGCAGCGGCGTATTGGCGTTCAGCGCCTCAATCATCGCGCCGACCGCGTTGCCCGCGCCGGCGCCGGTGCTGGTCAACGCCACGCCGAGGCCGGAGAAGCGTCCGTGGGCGTCGGCCATGGTAACCGCCCCCGCTTCGCCGCGCGCCGGCACGAAGCGGATCTGGCCGCGTTGCCCCACCGCATCGGCAATCGGCAGATTATGAATCGAAATGATGCCGTACATCGCCGACACCTCATACTGCTCCAGAGTCCGGGCTATCGCCTCGCCAACCGTCATTTTATCGCTCATCATCAGCCTTCTTGTATGTTCGTTGTAGGGTTACGTACGGGAGATCGCGCCTAATCGCTCCAGCGATTCACCTGATGGCTCAGCGCCAGGTACAGGCTTTTCTGCTGCATGTAGGCTTTGATGCCGTGCAGGCCCTTTTCGCGGCCCAGACCGCTTTCTTTAAATCCGCCGAACGGCGTGGAAATCGAGAATGTCTTGTAGGTGTTGATCCACACGGTGCCGGTTTCCAGGCTGCCCGCCAGCGCCATGGCGCGCGGGAAGTCGCGGGTCCAAATGCCGGCCGCCAGCCCATACACCGAGTCGTTGGCCTGTTCAATCAGCTGGCGTTCGTCGTCGAACGGCAGCGCCACCAGCACCGGGCCGAAAATCTCTTCCTGGCAGACGCGGGCGTCGTTGTTCAAACCTTCGATAATGGTCGGCAGGTAGTAGCTGCCGCCCGCCAGCAGCGGATCCGCCGGCGCCTCGCCGCCGATCGTCACCTGTCCGCCTTCCTCGCGCGCCAGCGCCACGTAATCCGCCACGCTCTGGCGGTGTTTTTCGCTGATCAATGGGCCGAGATGCACCCCCGGCACCAGCGGATTGCCGACGCGCAATCCGCCCGCCAGCGCCGTCAGGCGCGCCAGCAGCGGCTGATAAACAGAGCGATGGACGAACAGCCGCGAACCGGCGATGCACGCCTGCCCGGCCGAGCTGAAGATGCCGTAGCAGATGCCGCGCGCCGCCTGCTCCAGATCGGCGTCTTCCAGCACGATGGTCGGCGATTTGCCGCCCAACTCCAGCGAGGTCGGGATCAGTTTGTCGGCGGCGATGTGCGCCAAATGGCGCCCGGTGCCGGTGCCGCCGGTAAAGGAGATCTTTTTCACTAACGGGTGACGCGCCAACGCTTCGCCGATCACCGAGCCTTTGCCCGGCAGCACGCTCAGCAGCCCGGCGGGCAGACCGGCCTGTTCGAACAGCTCCGCCAGCTTCAGCGCCATCAGCGGCGTGGCCTCGGCCGGCTTGAGGATCACCGCATTGCCCGCCGCCAGCGCCGGCGCCACCTTCTGCATCTCGCTGGCGATCGGCGAGTTCCACGGCGTAATGGCGGCGATCACCCCCAGCGGCTGATACTGGCTGAGCGTCATCACCTCGGCGCTGCGCTGGGTCGGCAGTTCCCCTTCCAGCACCTCGCAGGCGGCGGCGAAATAGCGTGCGGTAGCCGCCGCGCTGGCCACCAGGCCACGGGTTTCCGCCAGCGGCTTGCCGTTGTCGCGGGTCTGCAGTTCGGCCAATTGCTCCTGCTGCGCCAGGATCAGATTGCTGACGCGATAAAGGATCGAAGCGCGCTGATGCGGCATCAGACCGCGCCACTCCGGCTCGCGCCAGGCGCGCTCCGCCGCCTCCACCGCCTCGTTCACATCTTCGATGCCGGCGGCGCGCAGCCGCGCATTGACGCTGCCGTCGGCCGGAAACACCGAGGCCATCTCTTCGCCGCGGCCTTCGCGCCAGCGCCCGCCGACAAAAATAGTTAACCGTTCCATGCTTCGCTCCTGCCTCTCAGGCAATAAAACCGCCGTCGACCAGACGACGGCAGGCCTGCACCGCGCTCAGCGCCGCCAGGGTTGATGTTTTGGGATTGCTCGCCAGCGGATTGCCGCTCAGCTCGATATGAAATTCGCCGAAGTCGCCGCATACCTGCAGCCGATGGGTGTTGCGTCGGGTAGTCGGGTCGACCAGCAGCCGCACCCGGGTGGCGTCCATCCCCAGTCCGTTGAGGGCGATGGTCGCCGCCACGTTGGCGTTGGCCGGGAACAGCCGCGCCGCCTCACGCGCCGAACCTTCAAAAAATACCTGCGCCTCGCTCACCGCATCGAGGTCGATCAGCTGCTCCGCCTTGCTGCCGCGCCAGCTGGCCGGGCTTTTGCAGGCCTGGTAGGTGACGCTGTCCAGCCCGCCCTCGCGCGCCGACGCCAGCCCATCCATGCCCGCCACCGCGCCGGACAGCACGATCACCTGCCCCCGGTGTTGCCGGCAGGCCTGTTGCAGCCGCTGCTGCAGCGCCGCGTCCGCCAGCGCGCCGGTGGAGATCACCGCCAGCGGCCAACCGCGTTGCAGCACCGCTTCGCCGAATTCCGCCACCGCCTGCTGGCTGGCGCACTCCAGCACCAAATCCGGCCGTTCGGCGCACTGGTCCGGATGGGTCAGCGCCTGCACCCGCCCGCCGAAGGCGCTGTCGATCGCCGCATGATGGGCTGCGCGCGCCAGGATCCAGCCTGCCGATACGCCGTCCGGCAGCCGGGCCAGCACTTCCTTCGCCATCGCGCCGTAGCCAATCATCATGATCTTCTTCATCGTTATCCCCTGCGATTACAGATGGCGGTTAAAGCCGCCGGAGACGTCCAGCGCCGCACCGGTGGTAAAGGAAGCCAGCGGCGAAGCGAGGAACAGCAGCGCGCGCGCCGGTTCCTGCGGCTTGCCGAGGCGTTTCATCGGAATGCCCCGCCGTTCGGCGATCGCCGCCGTCCACTGTTCCCAGGTTTGCTCCTTGTCGCCGCGCGCCTCGAAACGGCGGCGCCACTGGCCGGATTCCACCATGCCCAGCAGGATCGAGTTGACGCGGATGCCCTTCTCCACCAGCTCTTTCGACAGCGTCAGCGTCATATTGAGCAGCGCCGCACGCGCCGCCGAGGTGGCGATCATGTGCTCCTCCGGCTGCAGCGCCAGCAGCGAATTCACGCAGGTGATCGAGGCGATGTCCGAACGCTCCAGCGCCGGCAGGAACGCCTGCACCGGGTTGATGACGCCGAACAGCTTCAGCTCGGCCTCATGCAGCCAGGCCTCGCGCGGCGTCTGATCGAAATGGGCGACAAAGCCCTGGCCGGCGTTGTTGATCAGCAGATCCGCACCGCCGAAATGCGCCGTCACCTGGGCGGCGAACTGCGCCACCTGCTGCGCGTCCAGCACGTCGCAGCGCAGCGCCAATATGTCGGCCTGGGGAAATTCATCGCGCAGGCGGGCTTCCGCGCCGGCCAGCTTCTCCCGATCGCGGCCGCAGAACGCCACCCTTGCCCCTTCCGCCAGCAGCAGCCGCAGGGTTTCAAAACCGATGCCCGACGAGCCGCCGGTCACCACCGCCACCCGTTTTTCAAGCTGAAAATTCATGGTTGAATCGCTCCCGTAAAATCCTGCACATAGCGGTTAAAACAGGCCGGCGCGTCGAGGTAGCTGGCGTGGCCGGCGCCTTCGATCAGCCGCAGCGGCGCGTCCTGCTCCCGCGCCAGGCGGCCCGCGCCCTCCGGCGGCGTAATGCGGTCTTCATCGCCGCACCACACCTCCAGCGGGCCGCGATAACGCGCCAGATAGCCGCCGATGTCGTCGTTGGCCAGCATCCAGGCGGCGCTGAGAAAGCCGTCGGGATCGAGCTGCTGCATGCCGTTGCGCACCCAGGCGATATTTTGCGGATCCGCCCCCGCACGCAGCAGCGCCGCCGCCCGTTGCTCGCCATAGCCCTGCGGCCCCAGCGTTTCCATCATCTGTTTGCGCTGGCCATACACCTGCCGCCGCTTTTCTTCCGGCGCGGTGGCGTAGCCCTGCGCCGGGCTCGCCAGCGCCAGCCCGCACAGCCCGTCGGGGTAGCCGGCGGCATAGGCGCTGCCGATCAACGCGCCGAGCGAATGGCCGACGATCAACGGCTGCTCCAGCCGCAGCTCGGCCACCAGCGCCGCCAGCGCCGCGGCATAGGCCGCCGCAGTGGCGTTCGGCTCCGCCAGCGGCAGGCTGCCGCCGTAGCCCGGCGCATCCCAGGCCAGCAGACGGTGCCCGTCGAGCAAGCCGCGGTCGTTGAACTGCCTGATCCACGAAGCGGAGCTCGAGCTGATGCCGTGCAACAGCACCACCGGTCGCCCGCGCCCGGCCTCGCGCCAGCCGAGGACATATTCCCCGCGGCGCACCTGCTGACGTTGCGGCAGGCGGTTCATCAGTTGCGCTTCACTTGGGATAACGGATGATCCGCCGGGTAGGTCGGGGTTTCCGGCTTGGCGGTGCCGAGCATTACGCACATCAGCGCCTCTTCCTCGCCGTGGTTGAACAATCCGCGATAAACGCCGGCCGGCACCGAGATCAGGTCGCGTTCCTTGAGCTTGGTCTCGTAATAGTCTTCGCCGTCCTGAATCATCAGCGTGATGCTGCCCTTGAGCATGAAGAACACCTCTTCCACGTCGTCGTGCAGATGCAGCGGGCCTTCGCACTTCGACGGCAGCACCATGGTGGAGAAGGTGAAATTGCCCGCCGGAATGGTGTTGGTGTCGCTGGCCACGCCGGTGGCGCCGGTGCCGATATAGCGCATCTGCGCGCGGCGGTATTTCGGGTCGAAGTCGGCCTGGAACTTCAGCGCGTTCCAGTCGTATTTGCGGCCTTCGAAGCGGGCGATGCGCGATTCCACCCAGTTTTCCATCGACAGTTCCTGCGGCTTGACGCCGGCTTTGTTATCAACCTGAGACATGTTGTCACTCCTCATTACGTCAGACGATTATCAGTACTTTTTCAGCAACGGCAGCAGAATGATGCAGCCGATGAAGGCCATCACCACCAGGAACAGCAGGCCGTTATCCATGTTGCCGGTGGCGGCGATCAGCGCCCCCATCAGCACCGGCGCCAGCGCGCCGGCAAAATTGCCCAGTCCGTTGAAAATGCCGCCGGCGGTGGCGCTGACCTTGCTGCTGGTGGCTTTCGCCAGCAGCGCGAAGATATTCGGCGCCCCGGCGCCCCACATGAAGGTGCTGAAGGCCATGGCGGCGATCACGCCGTAGGTGCCCTGCAGATGCAGCACCAGCGCCAGCCCCGCGCCGGCGCCGCACAGCGATAGGAAGCAGGCCAGCGCGCGGCGATCCAGCTTGTCCGACAGCCAGGCGCCCAGCACTTCGCCGAGCAGCATGGCGATGAACGGCAGCGAAGACAGGTAGCCGGCGTGCTCCAGGTGGATGCCCTTGCCCTTGATCAGGTAGCTCGGCAGCCAGCCGTTCATCCCCCACAGGTAGGTGAGGAAGGCGATGTTGAACAGGCAGATCATCCAAAAGTGCGGGCTGCGCAGCAGCTCACGGCGATGCTGTTTGCGTTCGGCGATCGCCGGTTGGGAAACCGTGGCCGCCGCCGGACGCGCCACGTTCAGATGCCGCATGCCGAACAGCACCAGCAGCATCACCGGCAGCGTCAGAAACGCCATAAAGAAGAAGGTGGTCTGCCAGTCGAAGGTATTGAGGATGTACAGCGTGACCGGGAAACCGAGCGCGGCGCCCAGCGGCGTGCCCAGCAGCCACAGCATGGTGGCGCGCGCCTGCAGCCGCTGCGGAAAAGCCTGGCGGATAATGGCGTAGGCCATCGGCAGCAGCGGGCCTTCGGCGATGCCGAGCAGAATGCGCAGCGTCATCATGGCGTGATAGGAGCGGGCCATGCCCATCAGCACCATCAGCACGCCCCACACCACCATCATGCCGATCAACACCTTGACCGGGTTCAGCCGGTCGCCGATGCCGCTGAGCAGCATCGAGGAGATGCCGTAAGAAAACAGAAACGCGCTCATCAACAGCCCCAGCCGCGCCGGATCAAAGCTGATGCCCAGCGCCTGCTGGAATTCGCCGTCGGAAAACAGCGCCGCGATGCTGATCTTGTCGAAAAACGCCAGCAGCACGCAGGCAAACAGCGCGATCGGCACCGACCAGCGCACCCGCTGCTGCGGATTTTCGGCAACGGCTTCCCCCACCCGTCCAGCGCGGGCGTCAATGTCTTGCGTAGTCATGAAACGCTCCCGAAATCGGACGTTATTTCAACGCCATCAGAGAAAACTCCACGTCCGCCAACTGCTGCGGTTCCAGTACCCTTCCGCTGGCCAGCCAGCGTTTGCCGAGCTTGATGGTGCGCGCGTCGTTGAAGGCCACCATCTGCACCAGTTGCCGGTCGGCGTTCAGCGTGAAGAACACCCGCGACTGCGGCGTGCGCCGCACGATGTGGTGCACCCCGCCGATCGGCACGCCGAGGATCTGAATATTGACGTCGTATTGATCCGACCACAGCCAGGCCACGTCGTCGTAAGGGGCGGCGAAGGCGTCGAGCATGGCGCAGGCGGTGCTGATGGCCTGGTTCTGCGCATAGGCCCAGGACTGCAGGCACAGGCCGAGCGTCGGGTGGCGCGCCACGTCGCCGGCGGCGAAGATCGCCGGGTGGCTGGTGCGCCCCTGGCCGTCGACCACGATGCCGGCGTCGACTTTCAGCCCGGCGCTGTGCGCCAACTCGAGGTTAAGTTCTACGCCGATCCCCACTACCACCAGATCGAACGCCTGAGGATCGCTGATTTCGCTGCCGATCCAGGCCACGCCGTCGCGGTCTTCCAGCGAGATCTCGCCGCAGCCGCACAGCACTTTCACACCCTGCTGTTGATGCAGTTCGAGCAGCGCCTGGGATACCCCGGCGCCGACGCTGCGCATGCACAGCGCAGGCTGGCGTTCAAACACCGTCACTTCGGCGCCGAGGCGGCGCGCCGAAGCGGCGATCTCCAGCCCGATCCAACCGCCGCCGACGATCGCCAGCTGGCGGCAGCCCTGCAGCGCCTGGCGCAGCCGGGCCGCATCGTCCCAGGAGCGCAGCGTCATCACCCGCGGGTGGCGGGCCCAGGCGGCATCGGGCAAGCGCGGCCGGCCGCCGGTGGCGATCAGCAGTTGATCGAACCGCAGCCGTTGGCCGTCGCTGAGGGTGACTATCTGCCGCTGGGCATCGATCGCTTCGGCGCGCAGCGGGCGGCGCCAGTCGATATTCAGCGCCGCCACCGTCTGTTCGCTGAACAGCCGGCTGAGCGGTGCGGCACCGTCCAGCAGCGCCGCCTTGGACAGCGGCGGACGCTCATAAAAGTCGTAGGGCTCGTCGCCGACCACCGTCAGCCGGCCGGCGTAGCCGCGGTCGCGCAGCGTTTTCGCCGCCCAGCCGCCGGCCTGGCCGCCGCCGATGATCAGGATGCCCGCCGGTTCTGGCTGGCTCATAGCGCCTCCGCCTTTTTCTGCTGGCGACGGGTGTCGTGATCGATACCGCCTTCCACCGCCCATTCGGTGAACGACACCAGCGAATGTTCCAGCTCGCGCGGCCGCCAGTTCTCCGTCAGGAAATCGTCGTTGGTGTAGTACTCGAACGCGCCGCCGGTCGGGCTGTTGACGTACCAGAAATAGGCCGAGGAAATCGGGTGGCGACCGGGGCCGATGAAGGTGCTCCATTTTTCCTTGTTCATGGCGATGCCGCCGCCGATCACCTCATGGATGTCGCGCACGGTGAACGCCACGTGGTTCAGGCCGCGCGGGCGGTTGGGCAGCTTCAGCAGGAACAGGTTATGGTGGCCGCCGCGCGCCTGGGTGCGCAGGAATACCGCGCGGTCGATATAACGATCCGATACCTGGAAACCCAGCACCTCCCGGTAGAAGCGTTCGGTGGCCGCCAGATCTTCGACGAAGAACACCACGTGGCCGATGTTGATCGGCTGCGCCTGCGAATACACCGGGCTGGGCTGATCGATGCGGCGCACGTCGCCCCATTGGTTGATCGGCGTGACGGGCACATCAACTTGCCGCTGACGGCTGACGCCAAACCGCAGCGTCATGCCGTTGGGATCGACGCACTCCAGCTCTTCGCCAACCTGACGGAAGCCCGGCATCTGCGCCAACAGCGGCTGCAGCGCCGCCAGTTCGGCCGGGGAAGCCACGCCCCAGGTCATGCGGCGCAGGGTGGAGCCGCCCTCGAACGCCGCCGGCAGCGCTTCGCTTTGCTGCGGATGCAGCACCACGCGCGCCCCGCTCAGGGTAGCGAATTCGCGCTGGGGTTCGCCCCAGTGCTGCGTCACAGACTGCAGGCCGAAATCCTGCATGAATTTCTCGCAGGTAGACAGATCTTCGACGCCAAACTCCAGCTTTTCGATTCCGATTACGCTCATTGGTTGTGCCTCACGTTCTCGCTGAATGCGGTTTTCAGGCATGATCGAACCCCGGCCCCCGTTTTTCATGGGCCTTATCCCTGCCTGAGTAAAAGAGTAAATCCGGTCGGCTAGCCGACTTTTGCCTGCGGCGGCGCCCCGAGGAAGCCGGAGATTTTTTCCGCGGCGTCCCGCACTTCCATGCGCAGCCGTTCGCGATCCGCTTTCGGGATCTCATCGAACGGCACCATGATGCTGACCACCGCCTCGACCCGCCGTTCGCGGTTGAAGATCGGGTACACGATCGAGGAGATGCCGTGGCGGAAGAAGGACTCGCCGATCACATAACCGCGCGCTTTGTCCTGCTGCACCATCTGCCACAGCGCCTCGCGATCCGCCGGGGTGCCCGGCGCATTGCCCGGCAGCTGCGCCTGCGGGTACAGCTGTTCGAACTCGTCGCGGGTGGCGCTGGTCAGCAACATGCGGCCAAGCGAGGTCTGGTGCACCGGCAGACGGGTGCCGACGCTGACCTGATTGATTTGCGAACCGGCGGCGCTGACGCGAGCGATGTAGATCACGTCGCGTTCGTCGCGGATCGCCAAATGGCTGCTGCACTGGCTGCGATCGCGCAGCTGTTCAATCACCGGCTGCCCGGCCTGCGCCACGTCCAGCGAGGCGATATATTCGAAGCCGAGGCGCAGCACCTTGATGCCCAACGCGAAGGTGTTGGTGCGCGGATTGCGCTCCAAAAAACCCAGATGTTCCAGCGTTTGCACCACCCGGTAGGCGGTGGCCTTTGGCATGTCGACCAGGCGATGCAACTCGGCAAAGGTCATTTCCTTGTGCTGCTCGCCAAACGCCAGCAGCAGCTGCAGCCCGCGATCCAGTCCCGGGATCAAATACTTACATGCGTGATCGTCCGCCATGTGCTGCTCCTGGCTAAAGTGTTGAGTTAGTTGAAGACGAAGCCGCCGTTGACCGGCAACAGTTGACCGGTGACGAAATCCGCCAGCGGCGACAGCAGGTAAAGCACCGTGCCGTTCACATCGTCCGGGTGCTGCGCCCCGGCCAGCGCCCTTCCCTGTTCATACAGCTGATGACGCTCGGCGGGCACGTATTCGGTGGCCTCCACCCGCGTCAGGCCCGGCGCGATGGCGTTGACGCAAATTCCCTGCGGGCCCAGCTCGCGCGCCATCGATCGGGTCATCGCGATAATCGCCCCTTTGCTGGCCACGTAGGCCATCAGGCGCGGCGCGCCCCACAGCGCGGTATCCGAGGCGACGTTGACTATCTTGGCGTGCGGGTTCTGCGCCAGCAGCGGCACCGCCGCCTGGCTCACCAGCCAGGTGCCGCGCACGTTGACCTGCATCACCCGATCCCACAGATCGATATCGTATTCCATCATGGTTTTGCCGCCGACGCCGGTGGCCAACGCCGCGTTGTTCACCAGCCCGTCGATCGCGCCGCCGGCGGCGATCGCGTCGAACGCGGCGGTGATCGACGCCGGCGACGCCAGATCGATGGTCTGGGTTTCCACCAGAGCGCCCTGTTCACGCAGACCGGCGGCGCTGTCCGCCAGCTCGTCCGCCAGAATATCGCACATCACCACCCTGGCGCCGGCGGCGGCGATGGCGGCGGCGAAGCTGCGCCCCAGGCCGCGCGCCGCGCCGGTAACCAGGATGCGCTTGCCGGTCAGCAGGCCGTTCACTGCGCCGCCTCCCGCTCGCCGAGCATCGCCAGCTGCTTTTGCGCTTCTTTTTGCATCATGCGGCGCAGGCGGGAAAGGCCGACGTCGTGCTGGTAAAGATATTCGCGGCCGCGGGCGTTAGGCGCCATGTTTTCCAACACGATGCGATCCTGCTCCAGCACGTCCCAGTGCAGCGACTCGAGACGGTTGCGGTACATAAAGCGCCAGATATCACGCTGCCAGTCTTTCACCCTGCGGATGCGCCAGAAGAATACCCGGCAATGATCCTTGTCTTCCGGCACCACCATGCCGATGATCCAGAAGTGGCCGCCCGGCCCGAAGCGCTTTTTGTACGGGATCGACAGGCGCATCCAGTAGGCGCCGCTGCTGCCGAACTCCACCCAATCAAAGTTGACGCCGATCTGGCCGTTTTTCTTGAAGATAAAGCCGCAGTCGGTGGGCTCCAGCGCCATATCCGCCTTGCGATCTCCTTCCGCCATCGAGTGCGAAGAAGAGTGCAGGTAGGTGCCGTGCATGGGATCCATGACGTTTTCCAGCGCGTACTGGTAGTTGCAGTCCCAGCTGGCGGTGCACAGGAAGTTGCTGTACGAGACGTCGTCCGCCAGCTCCTGCGGGAAGGTCAGCTCCGCCGGCTCTTCTTCCGCGGTGACGCCGAAATAAAGGAACACCGCGCCGTAGGCCTCTTTCGCCGGGTAGGATCGCAGGCATTTCTGCCCCACCAGCGGGCACTTGTCTACCGCCGGCACGTCTTTGACCGTACCGTCGCCGCCCACCTCCACGCCGTGATACCAGCAGGCGATGCGATCGCCGAGGTTCCACCCCATGGAAAGCCGCGCACCGCGGTGCGGGCAGCGATCTTCCAGCGCGTGGATGGCGCCTTCAGCGTCGCGCCATACCACGATCTGCTGCTCCAGACGGGTGATGCCGACCGGGTTGTTGCCCACTTCCCAGCTGGCCAGCACCGGGTACCACAGGCCGCGCAGCCCCTGGTCGAGATAGTCTTGCAAATTCTGTGCGGAGGATGTTGTGTTTGCCGTCATTGTCTTCTCCCGGAGGTGCTCAGAAACCGTTAACGTGAAGGAATTCGCGGAACGTCGCCTCATTCCACGGCTGGCCGCTGCGATCGAACAGGCGGCGCTGATTCAACGCGCTGACTATCTGTTCCAGCTCTTCCGCACCCTGTTCGAAGATCTCTTCCAACGCCGCAACCAGCGCGGTTTCAAAACCGTCCGGCAGCCGGGCGCGGTTTTGCCAAATCACGTTCTGATACTGGCCCGGCTGATGGATCTGGCCGTTGCCGCCTTCACGGGCCGGGATCACCTGTTGGGTGTCCGGCAGCCAGGGATTGAAATCGGTGATGTGCTGCATGGTTACTCCTCCGCGATAAAGGTGATCTGAATTTGGTTGTCGATCACCCGGGTGGCATAGGTTTGCAGATCGCGGCCGCCCGGCTCGCGCAGGCATTGCCCGGTGCGCACGTCAAACAGCGCTTCGTGCAGCGGGCATTCAACCTTGCCGTCGTCAACAAACCCCTGGCTGAGCAAGGCATAAGCATGTGGGCAAACGTCTTCCAGCGCGTAGTAGTTGCCGTCGATCAGGTAAACCCCGACCTCTTTCCCTTCCACTTTGGCGGAGAAAGGAAAATCTTCTTTCACCTGAGACACTTCACACACGTTCTTCCAGCTCATTGCTTTTGTCCTCTATCTGATTGTTTCATATATGAAACTCAGTTTCTTATTTAATACAGCCACTATATGTCTGGTGAATCTTTCGTCAAGGGAGCAAGACGGCAATTGTTAATGAAAGGTTGTTTAAAAATGACAAATGCGGAGAGGATCACGAAAAAATGCACCGATATGAAAAACTGATGAACCTTCTGCGTTCCATAAGGAATTTATCGCGAAAAAAACGTTGATCTGGCCGGTGTTATGCGGGTAAAAGTTTTCCCTCACGGGTCGAAACATCATTTTAAATAACAATTAATTTACATTTAATCGATTGAACCTGCCTTTCTGCGCCATGAAATCAGCGGGTTAGTTTCTTGTCGCCTGAATTTGACCATCGCCCGCCAAAAGGAGCGCATCGTGCAACAACGTCAACGCTGGTTCGGGGTCGTCGCCCTGCTGTTTTTGATCGTCATCGCCTACGTGGATCGGGTCAATATCGCCGTGATGCTGGTCAACCCCGAGTTCCTGCAGCACTTCCAGCTCGGCGGCAACCGCGCACATCAGGGCGTGCTGATGACGGTGTTTCTGCTCGGTTACGGACTTTCCGCCATGCTGCTGACGCCGTTCCTGGAAACCTTGATGGGTTACCGCCGCGCGCTGACGCTGAGCATCCTGCTGTGGGCGCTGCTCACCGCCGCCTCGCCGCTGGCGGGCTCGATGCTACTGCTGCTGGCGGTGCGCGCGCTGTTGGGCGTCAGCGAGGGGCCGCTGTTCTCGCTGAAAACCATGTACATCGGCGACCATTTCGCCGCCGACGAGCGCGGCAAACCCAATGCGGTCAGCGCCCTGGGCGTTTCGCTGGGGCTGGCGATCGGCTTTCCGCTGGTGAGTTTCCTGATGGCGCACTTCGGCTGGGCGATGTCGTTTTATCTGCTGGCGTTGATCAACCTGCTGCTGGGGTTGGCGCTGGTACGGCGGTTCATTCATCCGGCTTCGCGGCCGCCGCGCGCCGTGGACCGGCGGCCGGTGCTGCGCCGCGTCTGGGAGACCTTCGCGCAGGCCTGGCGCACGCCGATGCTCGGCTGGATCATGCTGATCGAGATCGCCACCCTCAGCTACCTGTGGGGTTCCAGCTCCTGGCTGCCGGCCTATTTGATCGACGAAAAAGGTTTTTCCATCAAACAGATGGGCTGGATGGCGGCGCTGCCGTTCATCGTCAGCATCGGATCGAAATACCTCGGTGGCGTGCTGCTCGACCGCATTCGGCCCTATCAGGCGCCGCTGATTTTCGCCTGCGGCGGCGCGGCGACGGCGCTGTGCATCTACGGCCTGATGCACAGCCAGCAACTCGGCTGGCTAGCCTTCTTCCTGCTGGCGGCCAATGCCTGCTGGGGCGCGCAGGGCGCGGCTATCCCCACCCTGCTGCAACACTACGCGCAGCCGCAGGCGGTGGGCAGCGCCTATGGGCTGATCAACGGCGTCGGCAATCTGTTTTCGGCATTCGTGCCGATGATCATGGGGATGGTAATGGCCAGCCAGGGCAAGGTGTCTTCGGGGTTCGCGGTGTTGGTGGCGTCGCAGCTGGTGACGCTGTTGGCGGGCGGCGTGCTGTTCAGCCGGATGCGGATGACGCGCGCGGCGCGGCGGGCATAGGCTGGCGCAACGCCAGCCTCGCCGATGGGCGGCTTAACGCCCTTTCTTTTTGCGGCCAGGCTGCGCGAAACGCTTGCGGCCCGCGGGGGCGCCGCCGGGCTTCTCGGCGCTTTTCGGCCCGCTGCCGGCAGGTTTTTTCCTGGCCGCAGGCTGGGCTTTCTTCGCGGGCTTGGCTTCCGAGGAGGAATCCTCGATCGATTTAAACAGTTCGATAAGCTCGTCGTCGGTTAAATCGCGCCACTCGCCCGGCGGCAGCCCGGTGAGGCTGACGTTCATGATGCGGGTGCGCTCCAGCTTGGTGACCTCATAGCCAAAATGCTCGCACATGCGGCGGATCTGGCGGTTGAGGCCCTGAACCAGCACGATGCGGAACACAAAAGGCGCTTCTTTCTTCACCTTGCATTTTTTGGTCACGGTGCCCAGCATCGGCACGCCGGCGCCCAAGCCGCGAATAAACTCGTCGGTCACCGGCTTGTTGACCGTGACCCGATATTCTTTCTCGTGGTCGTTGCCCGCACGCAGGATCTTGTTCACCAGGTCGCCGTGATTGGTCAGGAAAATCAGCCCCTGCGAGTCTTTATCCAACCGGCCGATCGGGAAAATGCGCGTGCTGTGGTTAACGAAATCGACGATGTTGTCTTTCTCGCCGTCTTCGGTGGTGCTGACGATGCCCACCGGCTTGTTCAACGCGATAAAGACCAGATCGTCTTCGTTGCGGGGTTCGATCAGCTGACCGTTGACCTTGACGACGTCCCCTGGAAAGACCCGATCGCCAAGCGCCACGCGCTTGCCGTTGATAAAAACGTTGCCTTGTTCGATGTAACGATCGGCATCGCGGCGGGAGCAGATACCGCTCTCGCTAATATATTTGTTAAGACGTGTTGAAGGCTTGGTCAGCATGTTTTCTCCATACCCGTCGTCTTTCAAGCCACAGCGTTGTTACCTGCCCCCCACCCCAGTCACTTACAAAAGTAAGTTCCTGGGGATGAGCGAGCTGGGCGCCTAGCTGCGACTTGAAATCCATAGGGTATATAGATACCGGTTGTGTGTGTTTCTCTATGGTACCGTTACAAGCGACTCGGTTTACAGCCCATAACCGCCTGTCAATACTATTAGGTACTTATTTGGTTTTTTTAGCCGCCTGCAGGTACAGCATTTCCAGGCCTAGGGTCGCCGCGGCCAGCGCGGTGATTTCCGACTGGTCGTAGGCCGGCGCCACTTCCACCACGTCCATGCCGACGATGTTCAGCGACTGCATGCCGCGCACCAGCTTCAGCGCGCGATCGGAGGTCAGGCCGCCGATCACCGGCGTGCCGGTGCCCGGCGCGAACGCCGGATCCAGGCAGTCGATGTCGAAGGTCAAGTATACCGGCATGTCGCCGACGATCTGTTTGATCTGGGTCAGCAGGTCGTCCACGCTGCGGTCGTTGACCTGCGCGGCGTCCAGTACGGTGAAACCGTTGTCATGGTCGAATTCGGTGCGGATGCCGATCTGCACCGAGTGATGCGGATCGATCAGGCCTTCGTTCGGCGCATGGAAGAACATGGTGCCGTGGTCGTACTTGCTGCCGTTGGCGTAGGTATCGGTGTGGGCGTCGAAGTGCACCAGCGCCAGCTTGCCGAAATGCTTGGCGTGGGCGCGCAGCAGCGGCAACGTGACGAAGTGATCGCCGCCGAAAGAGAGCATGCGCTTGCCGGCCTTCAGCAGTTTTTCCGCGTGCGCCTGCAGCTTGTCGCTCATGTCCTGGGCGTCGCCGAAGTTGAACACGATATCGCCGCAGTCAACCACGTTCAGGCGATCGCGCAGATCGAAGCTCCACGGCCAGCGGTTGCCTTCCCAGGCCAGGTTGGTGGAAACCTGACGGATCGCCGCAGGGCCATGGCGGCCGCCGGCGCGGCCGGAGGTTGCCATATCAAACGGAATGCCGGTGATGACCCACTCTGCATCGCTGTCGTAAGGCATGAAGTTCAGCGGAAAGCGCAGGAAACCAAAGGCGTTGGACACTAACGAATTATCGGACTGATGGCCTAAGGTGCTCATAGTAAACCCTCGTAGTTCAACAAGTTGCCCAGACTCCGGTGCCGGGCGGTGACAAAAAAAAATCCCTCCCGCGTCGTTAGCCCGACGAGAAAGGGATTGATCTGATGTTTGTTTCGGTGCTACCGATGAAGAAGATTATGGCCGCATTTTGTTCGCGCTTCAAGCGGGCGCGCTCCGTGTTGCCTGACGGCAGACAAATCACGTTTCGCCCCAGCGAATTTTTCACCCCGTTACTGGCTTGATCTTCTCCCTACGGCAAGGGATTTATCCTTGATTTAATTGATAACGAGAGCTTCGACCTCCCCCATCACCCTCAACCAAAAATCCATGCTCTACCAGCTCAGATAAATGGCGCGTGGCGCTGGAACGACTGACCTTCCCAACGGCCATGTATTGCCTGTTATTGATGCCATCGGCAAAGTCGCCATCCAGCATACGGTTTAGAACCTTTACCTGTTCGGGTCTTAACACGCCTTGATCAAAACGGCTCCAATATTTAGTTTTGTCGATGGTCATTTGCACCTGAAACAGAGCCTCATTGATAGCACTTTGTAACGTATGCATAAACCAGAACAGCCATCCTGTTATATCCAGCCCTCCGCGCTGAGTGCGCTCAAGCTCATCGTAATAATCTGTTCTTTTTTCATTAATTATCTGCGACATGGCATATAACCGCACCGTGCTTCTTTCGGCCTGAGCCAACGCCAGATCGATGATCAGGCGACCTATCCTGCCGTTCCCATCCTCAAATGGGTGAATGGTCAGAAACCATAGATGCGCAATACCGGCTCGTAACATGAGATCCAGTGAGGTATTGGCCCGGCTGGCATTAAACCAGGCGACAAAGGCTTCCATTTCAGGCACCACTTTAGCGCCGTCAGGTGCTTCGAAGTGAATAACCGGCTTATCTAACCGCCCGGAAACAACCTGTACGGAACCCTGCCTAAAACGACCTGCATCGATGTTATCAAGCATGCCGCTACCTGCCGGAAACAATAGCATGTGCCATTTAAGCAACCGCTCGATTGAAAGAGGTTCATCCAGATTATTGATAGCATCCAGAGCTGATTCAACCAGCCCTTCAGTGTGTTTGTCCGTAGGGAATGGGGTCTCATCGGAAATGCCTAGATGGTTCGCCAACGACGACCGGACAGAACGCGCATCCAGTTTTTCACCTTCAATATCACTGGAATAAATGATGTTAGCCAAGACACTCGCAAGAGCCTGATGTTGGGTATCCATAGTGTCACTTCTGCCACTCAGCTTACCCTGCAGAAAAATGACTTCTCTCAGTAAAGGCTGCAACTGCTGCATATCATAGGTAAATTCAGGCCAAGAGACGTTTTCCCAGATCCACATGCTTCCCCCTCTCGAGTGAGTCAAATGCGCCCCTTATTCTACCCATAAAATGAGGCGAATAATAAGGCAATTGACTCATTTTTCATTTTAAAACGTCAAGAATCAGAGAAACGGCAATTTTCTACCGCTATTGTTTACGATGTGCCCAGCGTTGCGGCGGCCTGCAGCGCCAGGGAAGAGCTAGTTTTCTCACCATTATCTTCGCCCTTATTGATAGGTGAGGCTAAAGGTCGCCACCGCGTTGGCGTCGCCGGCGGCGATCTGCGGTTGCGTTTGGTAATAACGGGCGCCGAACGGATAGCTGCGCAGCCCCTGCGGGGCGGCTTCCAGCGCCAGCCGTTCACCCAGCGCCAAGGGTATGCCGCGGTACAGCAGCTGTACCCCTACGCCGCGCGCGCTGGTTGACGCATCGGGATTAACCAGCGCCAGCACGCCGGGCGCACCGCTGCCGACGGCGACGCCGTCGAACTGAATATTGACCTGGGCGCCGGCGTCGCAGGCCAGATCCAGCTGGAACGGCCGTTCGCCGCGCGTGCTGCCCTGGCCGCGAAAATCGCTGCGCGCCACTTCGCCCAGCGCCACCGTGCGGTTGCGATTGCCCTGCAGTTCACAGGCCAGCCGGGTGATGGCAGCCGGCTTTTGCAACGCAATATCCAGTACCGGCCGGCCGTTTAGGGTGCGGCGCGCCAGCGTTTCCGCCGTCAATACGCCGGAAGATAACGGCCCGATCACCACCAGCCGCAGGCTGACCTGCTGCTTGCCGGCGGCAATAATGCCATCGGCCGGCCAGCCTTCCTTGAAGCCGCCGTCGGTGCTCAACGCATAGCCCAGACCATTGACGCTGGTACCGTAGACCGGGCTGGCGCCGCTCTTCAGCCCGCTGTCACTCCCCAACAGATTGAGGCGAGCATCGCTAACGCTGTCACAGGGCGCCAGCGATGCAGGTTGCTGCACCTGACGCGCCCCTTGCCACACCACGCTGCCCACCGGCAGATCACGCTGCAGGGTCTGCGCGGGGATGTCGAACCACAGCCGCTCCGGAGTTTCCACCTGCGGGCATCCGCCCCCCCAGGCGCAGCTCGCCGCCCATAGCCCGCACAGGCCGAGCATCCGTATTCCAGTCTTCATCTCGCGCTCCTTAACGACACTGGGCCGCCATTTCCGGAATATCCGGGCCGGTCGTTTCCGGCAGGCTGTAGTTAACCTGGCACTGCTGATCCGGCTGTTTACCCCACTGCACCTGCAGCGTACCGCTGGCCGGCATGCCCGCCAGGAACAGCTGGCCGCCGTCGCCGACAATGCTGCTGTTGTCGCCGCCTGCCAGACCGGCAATAGCGCCGAACGGTACCGGGCGCCCATCGGTGCGCGTCAGCGTCATCATCAGCCGCGCGCCCACCTTGGTCCGGTAGTCCGCCAGCACCACCGCACCCCGGGTTGGGATCACCGTCTGGCCGGTCAGCTCCAGCTCCACGTCGTCCGCCAGGGTGGTCGGGTCCAGCGCAATCTGGTTCTGCCGATAGGCGGAGAGGTAAGGCACCACCGCATAGCCGCGGCCGTCGGTTTTTACCCCCACCTGGTTGACCACGCTCACCCCGCCGGCCGCCGGCGCGTGCACCAGCGCCACCGTGTCGTTCAGCGGCTGCGACAGCGTCAACCCGCCGGCATGCAGCAGGATGCCGCCCTGCATGTCGTAGTTCAGCCGCTGGTGCTGGCCGTTTTGGCTGAGACCGACGCTGAGCAGCGCCTTGCTGCCGCGATAGCCGAGCGAAAGATTGCCGTTTTCCCCTTCGCCCCGGTTGCTGTAGCCGCCGTTCAGCCCCCAGTTCAGGTTGTCGCCTTCCAGCGCAGTGCCGTTTATTCCCAGAGTTTGCGTGGTCTGTCCGTTGTTGCCGTTGCTGATGCCGTAACTGACCCAGGTGCTGTGCGCCCACAGGTTCAGCGGAACGCTGAGATTCAGCGCCACCAACCTATCGGTTGTTGCCCCGCGGTTCTGGTTCTGGCTGTAGTTGAGGCCATAGCTCACCCCTTTGGCGCTGCCGTTGTAGCCCAGGCTGACCGAGCGGCGTTTGCCCTGCTCACCCCAGCGTTGATCTTCCGTCAGGCTCAGGAACAGCGAGCCGGGCAGCGGCCCCAGACCCTGCTGCAGCGAAAGCTCCTTGCGGCTGCGGGTGACGTGATTGTCGGCAGAACCTTTGGTCTTCATCGCCTGCTGCAGCGTGGTATAACCTTCGCTGGCGTGGCGATAACCGGCCATGCTCAGTTGGGTGCCGGTGAACGGAAAGCTTTTCTCATAGCGCAGCCGCCACATTTGGCCCTGCCGATTGTCGCCCTGGGGGTTGTCTTCGCGCCGCCGGGCCCAGCTTTGAGTCATATCCAACGACAGCGCCCCCGCGCGGCCAAGGTTTTGCCCCACGCCCAGCGCCAACGAACGGTAGCGGTCGGCCCACTGGCCGCCGCCGTAAATGGTGCCGAACGGCAGGCCGTAAATTAAGGTGCCCTGCATGAACTTTTCGTCATCGGCGCTCGCGTCCTGCGCACGGTATTGCCCGGCGGCCAGGCCGTAGCTCAGGCGCCCTTCGCGCTGCAGCACCGGCAGCGAGGCGAACGGCACCAGCAGGCGCTGTTCCGCGCCGTCGCTTTCCTTGATGGTGACGTCCAGATCGCCGCTGCCGGAAACCGCATACAGGTCGCTGATTTCAAACGCGCCCGGCGGGAGGTAACGTTGATCGATCACCACGCCGTTCTGGCGGATGATCACTTCGGCATTGCTTTTGGCGATGCCGCGCACCACCGGCGAATAGCCGCGCAGGCTGTCCGGGTACATCTCCTCCACCGAGGCCAGCTGCATGCCGCGCAGCGGCAAGGAGTCGAAGATATCGCCCGGCGTGGTGGCGTCGCCCAGCGTCAGCAACCCGTTCAATGCGCTGATATCCCGTTGCACATAGCTGTTCAGCGTGCGCCAATGCGCTACGCCTTGGTTATCGCGATTCCACACCCCGTCATGGCGTAGCCGCCAGGCGCCCCAGTTGGCGCCGTTGCGCAGGTTAACGAAATAGCTGCTTTCATTACCGCCACCCTGGCGGCTGCGATCGTTCGCACCGCGCAGGGTATAGTTGCTTAACGCCGCCGGGATGCCGCTGTCCCACCGCTCCGGCGGCACATAGCCGCGGGCCTGGCGCTTTAACGCCGCCTGCGGAATGCTCAGCCTGAGTTGCTGCTGCTCGAACTGCAGTTCCGCCCTGGCGCCGGGGATCGCCTGCGGCAGGTTGATGCACTCGCCGGTTTGCTGCAGCGTGGGAAACCCGGCGAGATCGACATCAAACCCGGCCAGGTCTTCCAGCTTCAGACAAGGCTGCAAACGTTCCTGGCCCTGAGCATCCGGCTGCAACGAGAAGGCCAGCATGCGGGTATCCAGCCGCTGTTCATTGAGAAACACATCGACGCGGTATTCCCCCGGCGGCTGTTTGTCGCCGTCGGAAAACAACGCCAGATCCACTTCGCTTTGCGGCGTATTGCCTACCTGCAGCAACGACGAGCTGAAGCGGTATTCCGCCTGCGCCACGCCACCGCACATCAGCAGGCCGGCGATCTGCCAGGCCAACCGCGCCATCACAACGCCTGCTGGTGCCGCTCGCTCAGGCCGCCGTAGTCGTTGATCACCTGCCAACTGACCTGCTTGCCGCTGGCCGAGGCCGGCAGGGGGTAACTCAGCGTGGCGAACGGCGCCACCATCTGCGGTTCCTTGATTTTGTCGCCGGCGATGGAAACCGTGGAGAAGCTTAAGAAGTAAGGGGAGTCATTTATCGCCTTCAGCGTGTCGCCGCTGCGCTCCCAGCGCATTTTTTTGGCCGCTTCTTCCAGCGAGCCGCTCAGCGACGCCGGGCGGTAGAACAGTTTGATGCGGGTGCGTACCGCAATCTGCAGATGGTTGCCTGTGCCTTCAGCCTCTGGCGGTACGCTCTTGACGCTGAGCCAGAATACCGATTCGCGGTCTTCCGGCAGCGCCTGCGCGGTCTTCATCACCCGCAGGGTATTTTCCCTTCCGCCGTTCAGGCGAAACAGCGGCGGCGTCACCATGAACGGCGCCTTGACGTTGCCTTCCAGGTCGGCGTTAACCCAGGATTGCACCAGATAGGGCATGTCGTCCGGGTTCTTCACCCTGATGGTCGCTTCTTTTTTCGCGCCGGAATACACCAGCCGGGTGCCGCCAATCACCACGCCGGCGGCAACCTGAAAACTATTGATTAACAACGCGGCGCAAAGCGCAATATAGACTGGCTTCATTAGGGTTCATTCCATTGAGGTGATTGACTGAAACGCGCTGAAAAAATCGCCGGCGAAATATAACTCACCGGCGGATAACAGCTAAGATATATAAATTAATTATATGAAATGCTGAATTGAAGGGTGGCATTGGCGTCGCCGGCGGTGACTTTATCCGTCGATTTATAGGCCGCAACGAATGGCAGTAAATTATTTCCCTCAGATAATGGGATATCTGCCGTGCTGCTGCCCGGAATTACGGCTTTATTGCCTGGCCTTTCAATGCGCAGCGCCAGGCCGGTGGCGCCGGCGTCATTCAACTTGAACAGCTCGGCGTTGTTGGCATCCGCCGCGCCGTCCAGGGTCACTTTGGCATTCTTCAGGTTCACCGGACAGTCTTTCAGTTCCAGATCGAAGGCACGAGAACCCGATTCATCACCCACTTTTTTAAAATCGGTGGCCGCGACATCGCCCATTTGCACGTTAAGCGTCGGGTTAACCACGCAGGCGTTATTGATAATTTTACCGGTGAAGTTAATCACGCCGTCGGCGGCAAACGCGGAAGATGAGAGCACCGCACAGGCCAGTGCGGAAGCAACCAGATAGTTTTTCATATAAATCCCTTATATAGTTTAAACAACCCATTCATATTTCGACGTTAATACATCGACTCACAGTGGCGCTGGCGCCACTTCTTTTTGTATCGATATTACTGATACGGATACCTTATGCGAGATACGAGATAACCGGCCGTACGAACCACTTCTTGGCATACGTTGCTGATGGGGAGAGGACAAATTAAAACCCGAAAAAGATAATAAGGCATTTAAAAAGATCAATTCAACCATAAACCCAAAATATTACCGAACAAGGCTAATAACATATCCGTTAATGATTTGTTTTTATGTAAAACCAGGGTTCACCCTATGCCGCCCTCACAGAAATAGAGCTAAAAGCCGTTAAATCCATTAAAAATAAATCAGTTAAATCAAACCAGCAATAAAATGCAGTATGAATAAATCATCAATCAACAATAGGAAGCAAAGTGTAAAATAAAGAAAATATGAATGGTTATGGGATTTATAGTTCACGAAAAAAAACAATAATTATAATGCATCCGCTTTTAAATATTTCTCGCATGAATATATATAACTAAAGTAAGTTAATTCTTATCTACAAGCGAGAGAACGTTACCTGTAAACGGATGAGCTAAATTCGGTGGGGTAACACGAAAAAGGCCGGGCGCCGACGAGGCGCCCGGCCTTTCAGGAAGAAATTACTCGTCTTCCAGGTAGGTATAGCCGTACAGGCCGGCTTCGAACTCTTCCAGGAACTGCGCCTGCAGCGCGTCGTCCAGGTCGGTTTCTTTTACCTGGTCGCGGAACTTGGCCAGCAACGCGGTCGGATCCAGCTGCACGTATTCCAGCATGTCGGCCACGGTGTCGCCTTCGTCCGACAGTTCGGTTTCCACGCTGCCGTCCGGGAACACGAACACGTCGACCGACGCGGTGTCGCCGAACAGGTTGTGCATGTTGCCGAGGATTTCCTGGTACGCGCCGACCATGAAGAAGCCCAGCGCCGGCGGGTTCTCCGGATCGTACGGCGGCATCGGCATGGTGGTGGCGACGCCGTCGCCGTCGATGTAATGATCGATGGTGCCGTCGGAGTCGCAGGTGATGTCGAGCAGCACCGCACGCCCTTCAGGCGGTTGATCCAGCCCTTCCAGCGGCAATACCGGGAACAGCTGATCGATGCCCCAGGCGTCCGGCATGGATTGGAACAGCGAGAAGTTGACGTAGAACTTGTCCGCCATGCGTTCCTGTAGCTCGTCGATGATCGGACGGTGCGCGCGGTTGCTCGGATCGAGCTGCTGCTGGATCTTGTTGCAGATGTTCAGATACAGCTGCTCGGCCCAGGCGCGCTTGGTCAGGTCCAGCATGCCGTGCGCGTACTGGGTGTGCACGTCGTGCAGGTCCATCTGGCTGTCGTGCAGCCATTCGCGCAGCGAGCGGCGGTTTTCCGGCTCGTTCATCTCCAGCCAGGTTTCCCACATGCTTTCCAGCGCGCGCGGCGCGTCTTCCGCCGGCGGCAGCGGTTCGCTGAATTCGTTGCGTTCAACGCCGATCACGTTGGACACCAGCACCGTGTGGTGCGCGGTCACCGCGCGGCCGGATTCGGTGATCACCGTCGGGTGCGGCAGGCCGTGCTCGTTACAGGCGTCGCCGATGCCCCAAATCACGTTGTTGGCGTATTCGTTCAGGCCGTAGTTCACCGAGCAGTCGGACTGCGAACGGGTGCCTTCATAGTCAACGCCCAAACCGCCGCCCACGTCGAAGCACTGGATGTTAACGCCCAGCTTGTGCAGTTCGACGTAGAAACGCGCCGATTCCCGCACGCCGGTGGCGATGTCGCGAATGTTGGCCAACTGGGAACCCAGGTGGAAGTGCAGCAGCTGCAGGCTGTCGAGGCGGCCCGCTTCGCGCAGGGTCTCCACCAGCTTCAGCACCTGTATCGCGGCCAGGCCGAACTTGGACTTCTCGCCGCCGCTCGACTGCCACTTACCGGAGCCCTGCGACGCCAGGCGCGCACGCACGCCCAGGCGCGGCACCACGTTCAGCCGCTCGGCCTCTTCCAGCACCATGTTGATCTCGGACATCTTTTCGATCACCAGGTACACCTTGTGCCCCAGCTTCTCGCCGATCAGCGCCAGGCGGATATATTCACGGTCTTTATAGCCGTTGCAGACGATCACCGAGCGGGTCATGCCGGCATGCGCCAGCACCGCCATCAGCTCGGCCTTGGAGCCGGCTTCCAGCCCCAGCGGTTCGCCGGAGTTCACCAGCGATTCGATCACCCGGCGATGCTGGTTAACCTTGATCGGGTAAACCAGGAAATAGCCGCCTTCATAGCCGAAGGATTCGCGCGCGCGCTTGAAAGCGGCGTTAATCGAACGCAGGCGGTGCTGCAGGATCTGCGGGAAACAGAACAGCGCAGGCAGACGCTGGCCGTCTTTCTGGCGCTCTTTGACCAGTTCTGCCAGATCGACGCGCGCCTGCGGGACGTCCGGATCCGGGCACACGCTGATGTGGCCCAGCTCGTTGACGTCATAATAATTGTTGCCCCAGTAGGCGACGTTATAGGTGCGCAGCATCTTGCTGGCATTACGATCATTCATGGCAACCTCCTGCATGGAGCGCAAAGATATAGATTCGCCCGCAGCTGACGGACGGTGAATCAACAGATCATCAGACATTACTCGCCTCACATCGCGTACTGACGACACAGTCAGCCACTATCGCAGCTACAACCCGCGAGAACAACCCAGCAAACCGCCCTTGCGGCAGCGAATAAGACTGCCGTTCGCGGTCAGCGAGCGGTTTATGCCCAAAAGAATTATTGTAAGACACCCTGTTCAAACCTCGTGAATCGGGTCAAGAAACATCCCACAGGAAGGCTGCAGGCTACCCTTGTTCAGTTCTTCAGGCGACCGTTAGCCGGCCCGAGGATCCTGAGTAGCGCCCAGGTGTTTATCGCACCGGGAAAGTGGTGTAGAGACAAGACGGGAAATAGCAGAAGAATCTGCGCCAGAACGGCACTGCTGTTGAGAACCAACAACCGGTAGACAACGGATCATTAATCCAACCACCTCCACGCGCGCCGTCCAGAGAGTGAACGACCAAGCCTCATAGCCATTTGGCTAAATGTAATGTAAGAACGTGACCGTTCGATGAAGCGGCGGATGATAGCGCATCGGCGACAGATCCCCGGAAGTTTGCTCCCCCCGGCCCGGCGCTGTGCAGCAAATGAGCCGCGCGCGCAGTTTATACCGGTAACCCAGGTAAAAAGCAAAATGAAAATTCGCCGGAAACTGTTTCAAGCGATGAAAATGGCGCCGGCGCAGGTGCGCAAAAGAGCGGAAGCGCAAAAAATTACTGGCAATCCGGCTAAAGCCTGACCTAAAATAGACGTCCAGATGTTAATCCATCTATACTGGTTAACTGATAAAACTGCTTAACGGCTTTGCCTGAGGGGCGTTGCAGGATGCATCTCGCGCCATCAGCGGAAGACCCTTCGCTTCGATGCCGGATCTCCAGCGCTGTGCAGTAATTTCTAACCCGTCTTATGCAAGGTAAAGAATACAATGGCTAAACACCTATTCACGTCCGAATCCGTCTCCGAAGGACATCCTGACAAAATCGCCGATCAGATTTCCGATGCCGTGCTCGACGCCATCCTGGAGCAAGATCCTAAAGCGCGCGTCGCCTGCGAAACCTACGTGAAAACCGGCATGGTATTGGTCGGCGGTGAAATCACCACCAGCGCCTGGGTCGATATCGAAGAGATCACCCGTAAAACCGTGCGCGAAATCGGCTACGTTCATTCGGATATGGGTTTTGACGCCAACTCCTGTGCGGTGCTGAGCGCCATCGGCAAGCAGTCTCCGGACATCAACCAGGGCGTCGACCGTACCGATCCGCTGGAACAGGGTGCGGGCGACCAGGGCCTGATGTTTGGCTATGCCACCAACGAAACCGACGTGCTGATGCCGGCGCCGGTGACCTACGCGCACCGTCTGGTGCAGCGTCAGTCCGAAGTGCGCAAAAACGGCACCCTGCCGTGGCTGCGTCCGGACGCCAAGAGCCAGGTCACCTTCCAGTATGACGACGGCAAAATCGTCGGCATCGACGCCGTGGTGCTGTCTACCCAACATTCCGAAGACATCGCGCTGAAAGATCTGCAAGAAGCGGTGATGGAAGAGATCATCAAGCCGGTGCTGCCGGCGGAATGGCTGAGCGCCAGCACCAAATACCACATCAACCCGACCGGCCGCTTCGTTATCGGCGGCCCGATGGGCGACTGTGGCCTGACCGGCCGCAAGATCATCGTCGACACCTACGGCGGTATGGCCCGCCACGGCGGCGGCGCGTTCTCCGGCAAGGATCCGTCCAAGGTTGACCGTTCCGCCGCTTACGCCGCGCGCTACGTGGCGAAAAACATCGTCGCCGCCGGCCTGGCCGACCGCTGCGAGATCCAGGTTTCTTACGCCATCGGCGTGGCGGAACCGACCTCCATCATGGTGGAAACCTTCGGCACCGAGAAAGTCCCTACCGAACAGCTGACGCTGCTGGTGCGCGAGTTCTTCGACCTGCGCCCATACGGCCTGATCCAGATGATGGATCTGCTGCAGCCGATCTACCGCGAAACCGCCGCCTACGGCCACTTCGGCCGCGAGCACTTCCCTTGGGAAGCGACCGACAAGGCAGCGCTGCTGCGCGAGGCCGCCGGCCTGAAATAAGCCTGCGCATCGACATGAAAACGGCGAGCCCAGGGCTCGCCGTTTTTGTTGGGTGGGTGCTAGTGGATCAACGCGCCGACAATCAGCGGGCGGAGGCAAAGCCCCCGCCGCCGGGTTGCCTTACCGTTCGGATTCGTAAGCCAGAATAGCCGCAACCTCCGTGTTGCCCGATCGGATGCGCAGCTCGCAAAGCTGGCTGCGTGTTATCCATGCCAATGATATAACCGTGGCACAAATAACGATCAGTTTTAATACGCTCCGTTTGTCAGGCATCATGCCTTCTTCTCCTTGCCTCGCGGCGGGTAAGAGGCTAACTTAACGTTGTCAGGCGTTAGAGTGGGCCTCGGGTTGATGTACATCGACTCGGGGCTTTTCTCTTTCTGTCCCTGGCATATGCTCAGGACGAAAGATCCAGAGCACCCGCGCGCAGTATATTCATCTCCCCGCACATCCCCGTTCCCCTTTTCGCACTCAATGCCGTTTCTGCGTACTGATGCGCAACGCCTTGCAACGGCCTGAAAGCAGAAAAGACCAGGGCCCAGCCATGCTGAGCCCCGGATGGCGAACCTGGCGCCCGATTACGACGTCTGCTTGCGCAGCAGGTAAACGAAGTACGGCGCGCCGATAAAGGTCGCCAGCAGCCCGGCGGGGATCTGATACGGGAACATCACCATCCGCCCGCACCAGTCGGCGAACACCATCAGCAGGCCGCCCAGCAGCGCCGAGATCAGCATCTGCGGCAGCGCGCGGCGGAACCCCAGCATGCGCGCCATATGCGGCGCCATCAGGCCGATAAAGCTCAGCGGCCCCACGGTCAGCGTCGCCATGGCGGTCAGGGTGGCGGCCAGCAGCAAAATGGTCAGCCGCACCGGCGTCAGCGCAATGCCCACCGAACGGGCGGTAGCGCCGCCAAGCGGCAGAATGGTCAGCCAGCGGCGGCACAGCGGCGCCAACGCCATCAGCCCGGCGGCGATCAGCGCGGTGCGCACCGCCTGAGCGGCATCCACCGAGTAGGTCGAACCGGAGATCCAGGTCAGCAGGCCGCCCATGCGCGGGTCGCCGCTGGCCAGCAGCAGGAAAATGGTGGTGGTGAAGGCGGTGCTGAGCGCGATGCCCGCCAGCAGCATCCGCTCGGTGGAGAACCCGCCGCGCCCGGCGGCGATCATGATCACCAACAGCGTGCCGGCCGCCCCGAGGCTGCCCGCCGGCAGCAGCCAGGCGAACGCATCGCCCGGCACGACAAACAGCATCACCACTACGCCGAAGGCCGCGCCTGAGCTGATGCCCAGCACTTCCGGGCTGGACATCGGGTTGCCGGTCAGCTTTTGGATCAGCGTCCCGGCCACCGCCAGCATCATGCCCGCCGCCAACGCCGACAGCACCCGCGGCCAACGCCACGGCAACAGAGACTCCAGTTCCGGCCCCAGGCTCCAGTGCCAGCCGTGGGCGTTCTTGCCGAACATCAGCGCCACCGTCAGGCCGGCCAACAGCACCGCCCCGGCCAGCGCCAGCCAGCCCGGCAGATGCCCGCGTTCCGCCGGCACCTTATCGCCCAGGTTCATCGGCGGCGGCGTGGCGGCGCTGCGCAGATGCGGCAGCAGCCACAGCAGCAACGGCGCGCCAAACAGCGCGGTCGCCGCCCCGGTCGGGACCTCGCGCCACACCTGCGTCAGCCAGATCATCACCTGGTCGGTCAGCCACAGCAGCAATGCGCCCAGCAGCGGCGCCAGCAGCATGCGATGCGCCAGCCGGCGCGCGCCCAGCATTTTCGCCATCAGCGGCGCGAACAGCCCGATAAAGCCAATCACCCCCACCGCGTTCACCAGCATGGCGCTGAAGACGATCGCCAGCGCCAACGCGCAAAAGCGCGCCATCGACAACCCCAGCCCGAGGTTGCGCGCCACGCCGTCATCCAGCCCCAGCAACGTCAGCGGGCGCAACAGCAGCGCCGCCAGCGCGCCGGCCACCAGCAACCGCGGCAGGATAAACTGCACGGCGCTCCAGTCCTGTTGGTTCAGCGCGCCGGTGCTCCACAGGAACAGTCCCTGCAGCTGATCGTAATTGAACAGCGCCAGCAGGCTGTTGACCGCACCGCAATACAGCCCCAGCACCAGTCCGGCCAGGATCAGCGTCACCGGCGACATGCGCTTGCCCCAGGCCACGCCGAACACCAACCCGCCCACCACGATGGCGCCGGTCATGGCGGCCAATTGGCGGGTGAACTCTCCCCCCGGCAGCATCCAGAGCGTGGCGATGGTCAGGCCCAGCTGCGCACCGGCGGATACGCCCAGCGTCGCCGGCTCCGCCAGCGGATTGCGCAACACCTGTTGGAACAGCACGCCGACCAGCCCCAGCCCGGCGCCGGCCAGCAAAGACACCGACAGCCGCGGCAGCAGGCTGTAATGGAACAGCATTTGGTTCACGTCGTCGATGCCGGGGGCGCTCAGCGCCTGCCCCCACTGCGCCAGCGGCAGCTGCTGCAGCAGGTTGTAGAGAGTCAGGCCGCCGGCCGCCGCCAACAGCAGCAGGATCAGCGCCAGGGGTAATGCCCGATTGCGCGCGCTCATGAATTACGCTCCTGCGCCTGCTCCAGCACGCGACAGAATCGCATCGCCGACAGCGTGGCGCCGTAGAACCATACCGCCGGCACCTGCCGCAGCTGGTTTTGCCGCACGAAAGGCAGTGCCCGCCACAGCGGCGTCGCGCTGACCTTGTCCAGCATCGCCTGGTTGCCGTGATCGAGATAAATCGCCCGCGCATGGCTCACCGACATCAGGCGTTCAATCCCCACGACCGCAGTGCCCCAAAAGTTGGTTTCCCCTTCCCAGGCGTTCTTGATGCCCAACCGGTCCATCACCTCCTGGAACAGGCTTTTCTGGCCGATAACCAGCGCATGGCGGCTATCGATCAGCGAAAACATCAGCAGTGGCTGGCGGGTATAAGCCTGCAGCCGCCGACGCGCGTCCTGAATAAAACGGTCGAACTGCGCCAGGTGCTGCACCGCGCGGGTTTCCAGCCCCAACCGCTGTGCCAGCGCCTGCAGCGACTGCCTGGCGACCGTCAGCGGCTTGCCGCTGCCGTCGTTGAAACCGAAGCTCATGGTCGGGGCGATCGGCTGCAGCTTTTGCGGCGTCGGGCCATAGCCCTGCGACAGCAGCACCAGAGAAGGTTTCAACTGTTGCAGCAGCTCCAGATTGGGTTCGGTGCGTTGGCCAACGTCGACAACCGACGCAGGCAGCTTCGGCTCCTCCACCCACAGGTTGTAGTTGTGGATATCGGCCACCGCCAGCGGCATGACGCCCAGCGCCAGCAGCAGTTCGACAGGCAGCCACTCCAGCGCCGCAATGCGGGCGATATCGGGCGGCGCATCGGCCGCTCTGCCGGGCAGCGAAAACAGCAACGGCGACAGCGCCATCGCCGCCAGCAGTCGGCGGCGCAGCGGATCGGGCGAAGAAAGGTTAGAAGCGGACATCAGTAGACAAAGCTCACCGGCGCGCCGCCGCTCGGATGCGGCAACGTACCCATAGGAATACCGTAAATTTGTTCCAGCACCGGCCCCTGCATCAGCTCCAGCGGGGCCCCCTGGGCAATCATTTCACCGCCGCGCAGCGCCACCAGATGGTCGCAGTAGCGCGCGGCCATGTTGATGTCGTGCAACACCGCGATCACCGTCAGGCCGCGCTCACGGCTCAGGCGCTGGATCAGCGCCAGCACCTCGACCTGATGCGCGATGTCCAGCGCAGAGGTCGGCTCATCCAGCAGCAGGCAGCGGCTGTCCTGCGCCACCATCATCGCCAGCCAGGCCCGTTGGCGCTCGCCGCCGGACAGGCTGTCCACCAGCCGGTTGGCGAACGGCTTCAGGCCCACCAGCGCGATGGCTTCTTCCACCAACTGACGATCATTGGCGCCGAAGCGGCCCAGCGCGCCGTGCCAAGGGTAGCGGCCAACGGCCACCAGCTCGCGCACCGTCATGCCTTCCGCCGCGGGCAACTGCTGCGGCAGATAGGCGACCTGGCGGGCAAAGGCTTTGCCGTCCCACTGCGCCAGCGGTTGCTGATTGAGCAAGGCGCGGCCGGCCGTGGGATTATGATGGCGGCCGAGAATTTTCAGCAGCGTGGATTTACCCGAGCCGTTATGGCCGATCAATCCGCAGACCTTACCCTCGGGAAAGGTCAGCGACAGCGGCTGCAGCAGCACGCGGCCGGGCACGGCGAAGCTGGCGTTATCCAGCGCGAAGGTGGCGTTGCGGTCGAGGTGTTTATCCTGCATAGATCCTACTTTGTCCGGGGCGGCGCGGCGCCGCCCCGGCTAACCGATTAGAAGCGGAAGGTTGCGGTGGCGACCACCTGGCGTTCTGCGCCCCAGTAGCAGCCATAGGTCGCGAAGCAGCTGGAAACGTATTCTTTATCAAACAGGTTGTTCACATTAATGCCGATCGAAGAGCCCGGCAAATTGAAACGGGCCAGATCATATTTCACCACGGCGTCAACGACGGTGTAATCCTTCACTTTGAAGGTGTTGGCTTCGTCACCGTAGGTAGAACCCACATAGCGAACCCCCGAGCCCAGCGTCAAACCGCTGAGCGCGGTCTCGTGGAAGGTGTAATCAGCCCACAGCGAAGCCATATGCTTGGGAATAGCCGCCGGCGTGTTGCCCTGCAGCGTGGTGTCTTTGCTGTATTCGGCGTCGGTGTAGGTATAGGAACCCAGCAGGTTGACGTTCGCCGTCAACGCGGCTTTGGCTTCCAACTCCACCCCGCGAGAGCGGATCTCGCCGCCCTGTACGCTGGCGAAGGGGTGGTCCGGATCGGGATCGGCCACCTTGTTGTTGGTTTTGGTCAACTGATAGAGCGCCATACTCGCGGTAATGGGGCGATCCTTCGGCGCATACTTCACGCCGGCCTCGTACTGTTTCCCCTTGGACGCGGCGAAGGTATTCCCCGCGAAGTCGGTACCTGAGGTTGGCTCGAAGGATTCGCTGTAGCTGATATAAGGCGCGATACCGTTTTCGAACAGGTAATTCAACCCCGCGCGACCGGTAAACTCATTGTCCCGCTGCTTGGAAACCGAATCCTGAGCCAGGCGGTTGGTGCTGTTGGTGTCGCTCCAGTCGTAGCGCCCCCCCATAGTCAGCACCCAGTTGTTCCACTCGGCCTGATCCTGTACGTAAAGGCCCGTTTGCTCCTGGCGGTTGACCTGGCTGGCGCCGCCGGTGATGGTATAGCTCTGATTGCCGTACTGCGGTGCGATAACATTCAGGTTGGATGCGCTGCCGTACTGATAAACCACGTCATTGCGCATACGCATGTAATCCACCCCCATCAGCAAGGTGTGGTCAACCTGCCCCGTGCCGAACTTAGCCTGCGCCTGGGTATCTACCGCAAAACTGGACAGGTGCTCTTTGGAGTTCATTACGCCGCGCGTCAATTCCGCCGGATTGGTCGCGCTTATCCCTTGGCCGTAGATAGAACGGTAGTCGACATCCATCTTGGAGTAACGCAGGTTTTGGCGCAGGGTCCAGACGTCGTCAAAACCATGTTCAAAGGCGTAGCCCACCATCTGTTGCTTACGGGAGATGTTGTTATAACCCGGTTCGCCGTCGTTGAAACTGGTCGGCAACTTGCCGTTGATGCCGTTTTGCACCGTGCCTTCTTTCGGCAGCCAACCATAAAACCCTACGCTTGGATCATCCTGGAAACTGCTGAGGAAGGTCAACGAGGTGCGATCGTCCGGCCGCCAGCTGAATGAAGGCGCAATGGCATAGCGCTTGCTTTTTTCACCGACCTGCTGCTGATCTTCGTCACGCGCCAGGCCGACCAAACGATAAGAATAGACGCCCGCGTCATCCAGCCCACCGCCGAAGTCGAACCCGGTCTGGAACAGGTTATCCGTCCCCATTTTGAACTGCACTTCCTTGATATCTTCCGTCGTCGGGCGTTTGCTGACCAAGGCCACTACGCCGCCGGGGTTGCTTTTGCCATACAGCACCGACGAGGGGCCGCGCAGCACTTCAGCGCGCTCGAGGAAGTAAGGGTCAATCTGATAAATCGAATAGTTGTCGTCCTGCAGTTTCAACCCATCCAGATACATGTTGGTGCCGACAGAGCTGAAGCCGCGAATGTTCACCGCGTCATAGGCGGTAGACGCGCCGCGGTTTCCCACCATCACCCCAGGCGTATAGCCCAAAGCCTCTTTGACGGTGGATGACTGCATGATGTCCATCTGTTCACGCGTCACTACCGATACCGACTGCGGCGTTTTTACCAATGGCGTATCGGTTTTGGTGCCGGTGGCGCTCTGTTTCGCAACGTAGGTGCCGACCGGCCCCCAGGCGCTTTCTTGCTGTGATTGGCTGCTGCCCACCACGGTCAGGGTGTCTTCCTTGGCGGCCGGCGCGGCGTCGGCGGAAAATGCCGGCATCGCCAGCGTGCCCAGCGCCGCGGCGATGGTCATCGCCAATGCGCTGACGGGTGAACGGCCCTGCTTGGCCGCGGAAGGTGAAAGACGCTTGGTCGGCATAGTTGGTTTCTCTGATGGATAATTCAATGACGAATGTAAACGATAATAATTATTATAATCGCGGCATTTTATGCAGAAGCTAAATTAAACTGCAAGCCGAATTCACATAGCAAATAGGTTAGGGATTAACCGCTTAGCCTTGTTAACGACGAGGAAATAAAATATTCGAAAAAACAAAAAAGCCCGCAACAAAAGTTACGGGCTTAATAATAAAGAAAAACTTTGCTCGCAAGCCGGTTGCCCGGCGCCTTTACTGGCCGAACATGTCCTTGATCCAGCCGGCGACGCCGTCGCTATCCTTCTGCTCACCCGCAGCCTGTTGCGGCTGCTGTTCCTGCTGTTGCTGAATGGCCGCCTGGCTGGACTGGCACAGCCCCTGCGGATTGTCGGTCCACACCGGAATGGTGCGCCCGCCGCCCCCGCAGGTGAAGTTGCCCGCCGAATCGATGCCCATCTGGTTAATGCCTTCCGGCGGCTGCAGCATCAGCGGCAGCGGCGTCTGGTTTTCCAGATAGCGGCGGTACAGCGTCAGCGCGCCGTTGGCGCCGGTCAGCTTGGCCGGGCCGTTGTTGTCGCGGCCGACCCAGGCGATCGCCACTTCCTTGCCGTCGATGCCGGCAAACCAGCTGTCACGCAGGTCGTTGGTGGTACCGGTTTTCGCCGCCAGGTGGTAGTTCGGGAACTTCACCGACAGCGAACGGGAGGTCCCGCGCGCCACGCCCTGCTGCATGGCATACAGCGTCAGGTAAGCGGCCTGGGCCGGCACCACGCGCTCCGCCTGCGGGAAGCTCTGGTACAGCACCGAGCCGTCCTCGGCGATCACCGAACGCACCGCCGACAGCGGCGCACGGTTGCCGCCGCTGGCGATAGTCTGATACTCCTGCGCCACTTCCATCGGCGTCAGGCCAATGGCCCCCAGCAACATCGAAGGCACCGGATTGATTTCCGCTTTCGGAATGCCCAGGCGCTGCAGCGTGGCGCTGATCTGATCCAGCCCCACCGACAGGCCGAGATTGACCGTCGGCACGTTCAAGGAGTTGGCCAACGCATCCACCAGCATCACCTGGCCGCGGAATCTGCGATCGTAGTTGTTCGGCTGCCAGACCGTGCCGTTCGGCTGCTTCAGCGACAGCGGCGCATCCGCCAGCCAGGTATTGAGCCGGTATTTGTCCGGCTCGGAGAGCGCGGTCAGGTACGTCGGCGGCTTGGCCAATGAACCGACCAGGCGGCGCGCCTGGATGGCGCGGTTAAAGCCGGCGAATTGCGGGTTGGCGCCGCCCACCATGGCGCGCACTTCACCGCTGAACCGGTCGACGATCACCATCGCCGCTTCCAGATCTTTCACGTGGCGCGCGGCGCGCAGCGCCGGAATGCCGTCCTCAACCGCCTTTTCCGCCGCGTCCTGCGACACCGGATCCAGGGTGGTGAAGATTTTCACGCCGGACAGATCGTTGACCTTATCGCCCAGCCGGGTCTGCAGCTCCTGACGCACCATCTGCATAAACGCCGGTTGCGGGGTGATCACCCCGCCTTTCGGCTGCACGCCCAGCGGACGCGCGCTCAGCATGTTATACAGCTCGGCGTCGATTACGCCCTGATTCTGCAGCAGCTTGAGCACCAGATTGCGGCGCTCCAGCGCCAGCTTAGGGTTACGCCACGGGTTGTACAGCGAAGCGCCCTTGACCATGCCGACCAACAGCGCCTGCTGATCGAGGCTCAGTTCGTCCACCGGGCGGCCGAAGTAATACAGGCTGGCCAGCGGGAAACCGCGGATCTGATCGTTGCCGCTCTGGCCGAGGTAAACCTCGTTCAGGTACAGCTCAAGAATGCGGTCCTTGCTGTAGCGGTAATCCACCAGCAGCGCCATATAGGCCTCGTTGGCCTTGCGCCACAGCGAACGCTCGTTGGTCAGGAACAGGTTTTTCACCAGCTGCTGCGTCAGGGTGCTGCCGCCCTGCACCGCGCGGCCGGCGGTCAGGTTGGCCAGCACCGCACGGCCGATGGAGTACGGGCTGATGCCGTCATGCTCGTAGAAATGACGGTCTTCGGTAGCGATCAGCGTATCCACCAGCAGATCCGGGAAACCGGCGCGCGGCACGAACAGCCGCTGTTCGCCGTTCGGCGACTGCAGCATGGTGATCAGGCGCGGATCGAGGCGGAAGAACCCGAAGCTGCGCCGGTTCTCCATGTTCTCGATCTTCGCCAGGCGGTTGTTCTGGAAATCCAGGCGGGCGTGGATCTGCCCTTCCTTGCCGTCGGGGAAATCAAACGGGCGACGCAGCATCTCGATGCTGTTGGCCTGTACGGTAAACTCGCCCGGGCGGGTCATGCGGCTGACCTGGCGGTACTGCATGCCTTCCAGCAGGTCGATCATTTCCTTTTTGCTGTACGGCATGCCCGGTTCCAGGTTGACCATGCGGCCATACACCGCCGCAGGCAGCTGCCAGACCTTGCCGTCGATGCGGCTGCGGATCTGGGAATCCAGGTAAACGCCGTAGATAGCCATCAGCACGGCGATCACCAGGATCAGTTTGATCATCAGGCCGAGCCAACGGCGTTTTTTGCGCGGCGGAGTCGCTTTTACCTTACGCGGCATGCGTTCCTCCTCCTCTTGGTACTCATCATCGTCATATTCGTCTTCTTCGTAATCATCGTAATCGTCGTCTCGGCGACGGCGCGGCGGCTTGCGCGACGCGGTGCGTTTTGGTTGTTTTCCTTTGCGCCCGATGGGCTCGCGGTCATCCCCAGCCATTGCTGTTGTTCTCCGAGCTTGGCGGCACTGCCGGCCATTATTAGTCGCTTAATCTGTCCCGGCGCCAGGCCGCTGAACAGAAGAAACATCTGAATTCGATACGCGTTCACTGATACTTTTTCGTCCGGCGCGTCGGGGCGGTATTGGCCGGGTCATCGGGCCATACGTGCTTCGGATAGCGCCCCTTCATCTCTTTTTGCACCTCGCGGTAAGCGCCCTGCCAGAACGCGGCCAGATCGCCGGTGATCTGCAGCGGCCGATGCGCCGGAGAGAGTAACTCAAGCACCACCGGGATGCGACCCTCCGCCAACATCGGGCTGCGCCGTTCGCCGAACACTTCCTGTAAACGCACCGCCAGCGCCGGCGGTTTGCCGGCCTCGTAGCGGATCGGCAGCCGGCTGCCGGTCGGCACAGTGTAATGAGTGGGTAACGCATTATCCAGCCGCTGCTTTTGTTGCCAATCCAGCAGGCGCGCCAGGGCGTCGGCGATATTGACCTGCTTCAGGCCGCGCAGATCGCGCACGCCGCTCAGCGACGGCAACAGCCAGCGATCCAGCGCATCCAGCAGGGACGGGTCGTCGACCTGCGGCCAGGCGGCCTCCGGCAGCCAGCGCTGCGCGCACTGCAGCCGCACCCGCAGCTGTTCGGCGGCGGTGTCCCAGTTGAGCACCGCCAGCCCCTGGGACCGCACCCAGCCGATCAGCGCCTGCTGCAGGTCCTCATCCGCCGGCTTGGCCAGCGGCTGGGCGCGCAGCGTCAGGCGGCCAATCTGCTGGCGCTGCCAGGCGCGCAGCGTGCCCTTTTCTTCATCCCACTCCACCGCCGTTTGCTGCGACACTATGGCGGGCAACTGCGCCGCCAGCCCTTCAATGTCCACCGGCAGCGCCAGCAGAATACGCGCGTCCGGGCTGTTATGGCCCTGCAACAGGCTGGGGATAATCAGCCAGGGCGCACGCGACAGCGCCTCATCCTGATTCATCGCCGCGCCCAGGCCGTTGGCCAGCAGATAGCGGCCATCCTGCCCGCGCCGCTGGGCGATGCGATCGGTAAACGCCAGCGCCAGCAGGCGCGGCGCCAGATCGGCGTCTATCTGCCCGGGCCGTTGCGCCAGACGCCTGCTCAGTTGGCCGGCGCGGCGCTGCCAGTTCGGTTGCGGGCGAGTCAGCCAATAGCCGATGTCCATCAGCCCGCCGCGCGGCGGCTCTTCCAGCAGCGCGGCCAGCATCGCCGCCGTCGTCAGCCCGTCTGCCCCCAACGCGGCTCCTGCGCTCAGCATCGCCGCCAGACGCGGCTCGCACCCCAGCGCGGCCATCTGCCGGCCCCGGGCGGTCAATTTATCGTGGTCGTCCGTGGCGCCAAGCCGGCGCAGCAGCCCTTTGGCCGCCGCCAGCGCGCTCACCGGCGGCCTGTCGAGCCAGCTCAGCTGGCCCGCATCGTGGCAGCCCCATTGCAGCAGCTCAAGCCAGAAACCGGCGAGATCGCTCTGCAGGATCTCCGGTTCGGCGTGTTCCGCGGCGCGCTCCGCCTGCTCCCTGGCGAACAGATGCCAGCAGATGCCCGGCTCCAGACGCCCGGCGCGGCCGGCGCGCTGCACCATCGAGGCCTGGCTGATGCGCTGCGTCACCAGCCGCGTCAGGCCGTTGCGAACGTCATAGCGCGCCACCCGTTCCAAACCGCTGTCGACCACCAGGCGGATCCCTTCAATCGTCAGGCTGGTTTCGGCGATATTGGTCGCCAGCACCACCTTGCGCCGCCCGGCCGGGGCCGGTTGGATCGCTTTCTGCTGCTGCGCCAGCGGCAAGGCGCCATACAGTGGGCACAGATCGGTATCGCCGGGCACTTCGCCATTCAGGCGCTCCAGCACCCGGTTGATTTCCGCTGCGCCGGGTAAAAACAGCAGCAGCGATCCCGGCTGTTCGCCCAGCAGACGTTTCACCGCCGCCGCTACGCCGTCTTCCAGCCGTTGGTGGCTGGCCAGCGGCTGATACCGGCGTTCGACCGGGAAGCTGCGCCCCTCGGAAATCACCACCGGGGCCTGCGGCAGCCGCTGCGACAGCCGGGCGTTGTCCAGCGTCGCCGACATGATCAACAGCTTCAAATCGTCGCGCAGCCCTTGCTGCACGTCGAGCAGCAGCGCCAGCGCCAGATCGGCCTGCAGGCTGCGTTCGTGGAATTCGTCGAGGATCACCAGCGAAACGCCCTGCAGCTCGGCGTCCTGCTGCAGCATGCGGGTGAGGATGCCTTCGGTCACCACCTCCAGCCGGGTATGCGGGCCGCTTTTGCTTTCGGCGCGCATGCGGTAGCCGACGGTCTGGCCGGGCTCTTCACCCAGCTGTTGCGCCAGCCGGTAAGCGACGTTTTTCGCCGCCAGCCGCCGCGGCTCCAGCATGATGATGCGGCCGGGCAAGCCGGCGTTGGCCAGGATCTGCAACGGCAGCCAGGTGGACTTGCCGGCGCCGGTCGGGGCGTGCAGCAGTACCTGCGGGGCGGACTGCAGCGCAGTGAGCAACTCATCAAGTACCGCGCTGACGGGCAGTGAAGACACAGAACTCTCCGTGGTGGTTAACGTTAAACGGCGTACATTGTAGCATCAGGTTTATACCCGCAACCTTTCAAACTGCCGCGTCGTTAGTTATATTGCGGGTTAATCCATTAGCCCCCGCCCTTCGCGGGGCCGCGGCAAGCCGCGTTCCCGACGGATTTGTCATTCATTTACCGGGTAGCCATGTCCAGTTCGCGTCGCCTGTTTTTCGCTTTGCCCTTGCCTGATGCGTTGCAGCAGCAGGTGATCCGCTGGCGCGCCGACGCCTTTACGCCGGAAGCCGGGCGGCCGGTTGCGGCGGCCAATTTGCACCTGACGCTGGCGTTTCTCGGTGACGTCACCCCGCAGAAAGCGCTGGCGCTGACCCGGCTGGCCGGGCGCATTGTTCAGCCGGGGTTCAGCCTGCGGCTCGACGACCTCGGCCACTGGCCGCGCCCGGGGGTGGTGTGGCTCGGCACCCGCCGCGCGCCGCGCGGGCTGCTGCAACTGGCCGAACTGCTGCGCTCGCAGGCCGCCCGCAGCGGCTGTTATCAGAGCCCGATGCCGTTTCATCCGCACATCACCCTGCTGCGCGCCGCCACCCAGCCGGTGGCGATACCGCCGGCAACGCCGGGCTGGACCTTCAGCGTCGAGGCGTTTTCGCTCTACCAGTCGGTATTTGAAAACGGCCGTACCCGTTACCACCCGCTCGAACAATGGCCTTTGGCCCAGCAGGAAACCCGATGATTTTCACCCCGGCATTGCGATCCGCCACGCTGATAAAACGTTACAAACGCTTTCTGGCGGACGTGGTCACCCCCGAAGGGGAAACCTTCACCCTGCACTGCGCCAATACCGGCGCCATGACCGGCTGCGCGACGCCCGGCGATACCGTCTGGTATTCCACCTCGGATAATCCCAAGCGCAAATACGCCCACAGCTGGGAGCTGACGCATACCCAACGGGGCGACTGGATCTGCGTCAATACCCTGCGCGCCAACGGCCTGGTGCGTGAAGCTATCGAACAGAATCTAATCAATGAATTATCCGGTTACAGTAAAATTGGCGGCGAAGTAAAATACGGCGCTGAAAACAGCCGTATCGATTTGTTATTACAGGCAGAAAACCGGGTTAACTGCTATATTGAGGTTAAGTCAGTCACATTACTGCAACAACAACGTGGTTACTTTCCTGATGCGGTAACGCTCAGAGGACAGAAGCACCTGCGTGAGTTGCTTGGCGTGGTTGAAAGCGGGCAGCGGGCGGTGTTGTTCTTTGCCGTGTTGCACAGCGGTATTGAACAGGTCGCACCGGCACATCATATAGATGCGCGTTATGCGGCACTGTTAGCGCAGGTCCGGCAGTTGGGAGTAGAAGTGGTTTGTTATGGGGCTAAATTATCACCTGACGGTATATCTATCCGCGATAAGTTACCGTTTTTTATCGATTAGCGCGATCGGACACGAACAAATCGACAACCGCTCAGCGCATCGCCAAATACGCCTTCCTTCACACCATTGTCAAGCGGGCGACAGGAATAATTGCCAACCTACCTTCCTTCTGTTATTTATAGCGGCCTGTTTTTCCCCCGCATTGGGGATTCGATAGTGCGTGTGTATGTAGGAGAAGCAACATGCAAGAAGGGCAAAACCGTAAAACCTCGTCCTTGAGCATTCTCGCCATCGCTGGGGTGGAGCCGTACCAAGAGAAGCCGGGCGAAGAGTACATGAACGACGCCCAGCTGTCGCATTTCAAGCGCATTCTTGAAGCGTGGCGCAACCAGCTCAGGGACGAAGTGGACCGTACTGTATCGCATATGCAAGACGAAGCTGCCAACTTCCCGGACCCGGTCGACCGTGCCGCGCAGGAAGAAGAGTTCAGCCTTGAACTGCGTAACCGTGACCGTGAACGCAAACTGATCAAAAAGATCGAGAAAACGCTGAAGAAAGTGGAAGACGAAGATTTCGGCTACTGCGAATCCTGCGGCGTGGAAATTGGCATTCGACGCCTCGAAGCGCGTCCGACCGCCGATTTGTGCATCGACTGCAAGACCCTGGCTGAGATCCGCGAAAAGCAGATGGCCGGCTAATACCGCTACTCTAAATGATTGGAGCTGCATCAGGGCGGCAAGAATGCGCATCCCGATGAGCTTACTTTGGTAAGTGATTCGGGTAAGCAGGCGCAGCCGACGCAGAGGCAGTTTCAAGCATAACGAGTATGTTACCGCTGCGGTGTGCGTTCATACGCACGCCGCACAGAGAAAAGGGAACCCTTCCCCTCTGATATGCAAGATAGTCATTATGTGGGGCGCTTTGCCCCATCGCCTTCCGGAGATCTGCATTTCGGTTCGCTGATTGCCGCTCTGGGAAGCTACCTCCAGGCTCGCGCCCAACGCGGGCAGTGGCTGGTTCGCATTGAAGATATCGATCCCCCGCGCGAAGTCGCCGGCGCCGCCGATCGCATCTTATCCGCACTGGAACGCCATGGTCTCCTCTGGGACGGCCAGGTTATCTATCAATCCCAACGTCACGATGCCTACCGCGCCGCCCTGGATCTGCTGCAACAGCGGGGGCTCAGCTATTATTGCGCCTGTACCCGCAGCCGCATTCAGCACATCGGCGGCCTGTATGACGGCCACTGCCGCGATTTGCATCTCGGGCCGCAGGGCGCCGCCATCCGTTTGCGCCAGTCCGCACCCGTTTATGCGTTTCACGACGGTCTGCAGGGCGAGCTGCGCGCCGATCCGGCGCTGGCCGGCGAAGACTTTATCATTCGCCGCCGCGACGGGCTGTTCGCCTACAATCTGGCGGTGGTGATCGACGATCATTTCCAGGGCGTTACCGAAATCGTTCGCGGCGCCGATTTGATCGAGCCGACGGTGCGCCAGATTGCGCTGTATCATCGGCTGCAGGCGCCCGTGCCGTCTTACGTGCATCTGCCGCTGGCGCTGGGCGCCAACGGCATCAAGCTGTCGAAGCAAAACCATGCGCCCGCGCTGCCCGGCGGCGATCCGCGCCCGGCGTTGGTCGCCGCGCTGAAATTTCTGCGCCAACCGCTGCCGGAAAGCTGGCAAGATCTTGACCTGCCGTTATTATTGAGCTGGGCGATCGCGCACTGGCGGCTGGAAAACGTGCCGCGCCAGGAGACGATTCCCCTGGATGAAAACACGTCGGCATTCTCAAAGGAGCCATGGTGAGCTATGATTAGCCGCTATTTTTTGTTAGCTCCATTTTTATCAGTCACTATCGAGGTGTACCATTTTTACCCGAGTAGCCAATTTCTGCCGTAAGGTACTAATCCGCGATGACAAGCTGCCCCGCGATGAAGCGCCGGTCAGCGATAAAAACGTAGTCCGCGAAGAAAGCGTGGCTGCCGAAACGCGCACCGCGACGCCGCAACGTTCCGCCGACAACGGCAGAGACGCCCCTGCCCGCCGTCCTGCGCCGCGTAAACGCCCGCCGTTTCCCGCCGCTGAAGGAAATGGCCCGATGACCGTCATCCCGCGCGAACAGCATTCGATCTCCCGCAAAGACATCAGCGAAAACGCGCTGAAGGTGCTCTACCGCCTGAACAAGTCCGGCTACGAAGCCTATCTGGTTGGCGGCGGCGTGCGTGATCTGCTGCTGGGCAAGAAACCGAAAGATTTCGACATCACCACCAACGCCACGCCGGAGCAGGTGCGCAAGCTGTTCCGCAACTGCCGCCTGGTCGGCCGCCGCTTCCGTCTGGCGCACGTGATGTTCGGGCCGGAAATCATCGAGGTCGCCACCTTCCGCGGCCACCACGAGCAAAGCCCGGAATCCGACAAGAATTCATCGCAGCAAGCGCAAAACGGCATGCTGCTGCGCGACAACATCTTCGGCTCGATCGAAGAAGACGCCCAGCGCCGCGATTTCACCATCAACAGCCTGTATTACGGCGTGGCGGACTTCACGCTGCGGGATTACGTCGACGGCCTGCGCGATCTGAAGCAGGGCGTGATCCGCCTGATCGGCGATCCGGAAACCCGCTACCGCGAAGATCCGGTGCGCATGCTGCGCGCGGTGCGCTTCGCCGCCAAGCTGGACATGACCATCAGCGACGAAACCGCCGAGCCGATCCCGCGCCTGGCCTCGCTGCTGCACGAGATCCCGCCGGCGCGCCTGTTCGAAGAGTCCCTCAAGCTGCTGCAGGCGGGCTACGGTTATCCGACCTACCTGAAGCTGTGCGAATACCAGCTGTTCCAGCCGCTGTTCCCGCTGATTTCGCGCAACTTCACGCCAAATCACGATACGCCGATGGAGCGCATTCTGGTGCAGGTGTTGAAGAATACCGATCACCGCCTGCAGAACGACATGCGCGTCAATCCGGCGTTCCTGTTCGCCGCCATGCTGTGGTATCCGCTGCTGGAACACGCGCAGAAGCTGGCGCAGGAAAGCGGCCTGGCCTACTACGACGCCTTTGCGCTGGCGATGAACGATGTGCTGGACGAACAGTGCCGTTCACTGGCCATTCCAAAACGCATCACCACGCTGGTGCGCGATATCTGGCAGCTGCAGCTGCGCCTGTCGCGCCGCCAGGGCAAGCGCGCGCACAAGCTGATGGAACATCCGAAATTCCGCGCCGCCTATGACTTGCTGGCGCTGCGCGCCGAGGTGGAAGACAATCCGGAAATGCTGCGCCTGACCGAATGGTGGGGTGAGTTCCAGGAAGCGACGCCGGCGCGTCAGAAGGCCATGCTGAGCACCCTGGGCGATGACCCGGCGCCGCGTCGCGCGCGCCAACGCCGTCCTCGCCGCCGGGCGCCGCGCAAAGAAGGGGCATGATGATCCGCGTTTATATCGCGCTGGGCAGCAACCTGGCGCAGCCGCTGCAACAGGTTAACGCCGCGCTGGAGGCGCTGGAGCATCTCCCGCGCACCCGGCTGATCGTCTGTTCGTCGTTTTACCGCACCAAACCGCTGGGGCCGCAAAACCAGCCGGATTTCCTCAATGCGGTGGTGGCGCTGGATACCCTGTTGCCGCCCGAACAGCTGCTCGATCACACCCAGGCGATAGAACGCAATCAGGGCCGCGTGCGCAAGGACGAACGCTGGGGGCCGCGCACTCTCGATCTGGACATCATGCTGTACGGCGATCGGGTGATCCACAGCGATCGCCTGACGGTGCCGCATTACGGCCTGAAAGAGCGCGAATTCATGCTCTACCCGCTGGCTGAAATCGCCCCCGACCTGCGCTTCCCGGACGGCGAATCGCTGGCCAGCTGTCTGAAGCGCGTGCCGGAAAACGGCATGACGCCGTGGCATCAGCCAAAATCCTGAGCGGCCCAGTCGCCCCTACAGCATCACCCGCGCAATAAATCCCCCTTCAGGACGATTGGCGAAGTTGACGCGCAGAGCGTGCAGCCCGGCGATGCGCTGAACAATCGATAATCCCAGACCGCTGCCGGTTTGTTCCTGGCCCGGCGGCCGATAAAAACGCTCCCCCAGCCGCGCCAAATGCTCCGCCGTGACCCCCGGCCCATCATCCTCGACCGTCAGCGACCTTTCGCCAAGCGTGACCCTGACCGTGCCGCCCGCAGCGGCGTAACGCACCGCGTTGTCCACCAGGTTGCGCACCAGCAACGACAGCAGCAGCGGCTGCCCCTGGCGCGGCCTGGGCGCGCCCTGCTGCTCATAGCGCAACGTCACGCCCGCCGCGTGGGCCTGCCGGTCCAGGTCGGCCAGCGTCATCGGCACCAGCCTATTCCAGTCTACCGGTTCCAGCGCGTCCAGATCCGACAGCGAATCCAGCCGCGACAGCGTCAGCAGTTGATCCACCAAGCGCGTCGCGCGATCGATGCCGAGCGTCAGGTTATCCAGCGCATGTTCGCGCATCTGCGCATCGTCGCCGGCCAGCTGCACCACCTCGGTTTGCACCCGCAGCGCCGCCAAAGGGCTGCGCAGCTCATGGGCGGCATCGGAGGTAAAGCGCCGCTCGCGCACCAGCAGCGCGTTGATGCGGCTGAACAGCGCGTTGAGCGCATCCACCAGCGGCCGCACTTCGGCGGGCACCTGCCGCGCATCCAGCGGCGTGGCGTCGTCCGGCGCGCGCTTGCGCAACCCCGCCGCCACCGCGCGCAGCGGCCGCAGCTCGCGGCCGACCATCAAGGCAATCAGCAGCATCAGCACCGGCAGCGTCACCAGCCAGGGCACCAGCTGGCCCGTCACCATCCCCAGCGCCATATCGCGCCGGTAATCCCACTCCTGCCCGACCACGATGCGGTAGCGGCCGTCAGGGCTGGTCAGCCACAGCAGCCGCCAGCTGTCGTCATCGCCTTTGCGCTCGCCGTCGGCAAACCCTTCGCGCGCGCCGTCGAAACGAAAGTCGGCGCCGTTCTCGCCGTCGTTCAGCAACATTCTGCCGGCGCGGTCGAAGATGGCGAAGGCCAACGCGTCGTCGTCCTGCTCGCCGCGCTTGCCGTGGTGCACCAACCTTTTGGTTTTCGGCAGGCTGCGCGCGTTCTCGTCGGCCAGCAGGTCGCCGAGATTGGCAGTCGCCAGCCGCTTGGCGAACAGCATCTGTTGCGTATCGAACACTTCATTGACGTTGTCGCGCGTCATCATCCACGCCACCAGGCTGGCGGAACACCAGGTCAGCAACGCCAGCAGGCTGAAGATCAGGATCAGGCGCAGACGCAGGCTGAGACGCTTCACGGCGCGTCCCCCAGCGTATACCCCACGCCGTGAATGGTGCGGATGAAGCCGTTGCCCAGTTTGCGCCGCAGGTGATGAATATGCACCTCCACCGCGTTGCTGCTCACCTCGTCGTCCCAGTTGTACAGCTTTTCCTGGATCAGCGGCCGCGCCAGCACCCGGCCTTTGTTATGCAGGAACAGCTCCAGAACCGCCAGCTCCCGCGGCGTGAGCGTCACCGGTTCGCCGTTGCGGCTCACGCTGCGGGTGGCGGCGTCAAACACCACGCCGCCGTGCACCAGCTGCGGCTGCAGTTGGCCGTGGCGACGGCGGATCAGCGCCTGCAGGCGCGCCGCGACCTCCGCCAGCGCGAACGGCTTGCACAGGTAGTCGTCGGCGCCGCTTTGCAGGCCGCTGACCCGCTGCTCCAGCGCGTCGCGGGCGGTGAGGATCAGCACCGGCACGTCGTGCCCGGCCTGCCGCCACTGGCGCAGCAGGTCCAGACCGTCGAGGCCCGGCAGGCTGAGATCGAGGATCACCGCATCATAAGGCGCGCTTTCCAGCGCGTTTTTGCCGACCAGCCCATCGGTAAACCAATCGAGATTGAAGCCCAGCTTGGTCAGCCCGGCCTTGATGCCGTCGCCAATTAATTTGTCATCTTCTATCAGCAGAATTCGCATGTGCGTCCTTTTTTAGCCATTGCCGTCTATTACAGCATAAGGTTCTTAAGAACCTCTTAAGCATGATGATCTGCGCTACCCACCCCGATAGGGTTACAGTAGAATGACAGCACTTTTTTGCAGCCAGAGCCCTGCGCGCGCCGCGCGGCCCTATTCAGGAGACGTAGTGATGAAACCCACCACCGTGACCCATTTGCGCCAGTGGAAACAGGAGCAACGCAAGTTTGCTACCCTTACCGCCTACGATGCCAGCTTTGCCAAACTGTTTGAAGAGCAAGGCATCAAAGTCCTGTTGGTGGGCGATTCGCTGGGCATGACGCTGCAGGGCCACGACTCCACGCTGCCGGTCACCGTCGCCGACGTGGCCTACCATACCCGCGCCGTGCGCCGCGGCGCGCCGGCCTGCCTGCTGCTGGCCGACCTGCCGTTCATGAGTTACGCCACCCCGGAACAGAGCTTCACCAACGCCGCCGAGCTGATGCGCGCCGGCGCCAACATGGTGAAGCTGGAAGGCGGCAGTTGGCTGTGCGACACGGTGAAAATGCTCGCCGAACGCGCCGTGCCGGTATGCGGCCACCTGGGCCTGACGCCGCAGTCGGTCAACCTGTTCGGCGGCTACAAGGTACAGGGCCGCGATGAGCTGGCCGCCAAGCAGCTGTTGGAAGATGCGCAAAATCTGGAACTGGCCGGCATTCAGCTGCTGGTGCTGGAGTGCGTGCCGACCGAGCTGGCGCGCCAAATCACCGAAGCGCTGTCCATTCCGGTCATCGGCATCGGCGCAGGCAACGGCACCGACGGCCAAATCCTGGTGATGCACGACGCCTTCGGTGTGACCGGCGGCCATACGCCGAAATTCGCCAAAAACTTCCTGGCGCAGAGCGGCGATATCCGTACGGCGGTGCAGCAATACATTCAGGAAGTCGAACAGGGCCTCTATCCGGCGGAAGAACACTCTTTTAATTAAGCGATGGTTCCAGGAGTCACCTAATGATTATTATCGAAACCCTGCCGCTGCTGCGCCAGCAAATCCGCCGCTGGCGCCAGGACGGCAAGCGCATCGCGCTGGTGCCGACCATGGGCAACCTGCACGACGGCCACATGACGCTGGTCGATGAAGCGCGCGCCCGCGCCGATATCGTGGTGGTGAGCATTTTCGTCAACCCGATGCAGTTCGAGCGCCCGGACGATCTGGCGCGCTATCCGCGCACCCTGCAGGAGGACAGCGAGAAGCTGACCCGCCGCGGGGTGGATCTGGTGTTCGCGCCGGCGCCGGCCGATGTCTATCCGCAGGGGCTGGAGCAGCAAACCTACGTGGACGTGCCGGGTATCTCTACCATGCTGGAGGGCGCCAGCCGCCCGGGCCATTTCCGCGGCGTCGCCACTATCGTCAGCAAGCTGTTCAACCTGGTGCAGCCGGATCTGGCCTGCTTCGGCGAGAAGGATTATCAGCAGCTGGCGCTGATCCGCAAGATGGTGGCGGACATGGGTTACGATATCGACATCGTCGGCGTGCCGACGGTGCGCGCCAAAGACGGCCTGGCGCTCAGCTCGCGCAACGGCTACCTGACCGCCGAGGAGCGTAAAATCGCCCCTCGGCTCAGCAAGATGATGAATGCGCTGGCGCAACGGCTGGCCGGCGGCGAGCGGCATACCGATGAGCTGCTGGAGCAAACCGCCGAGCAGCTGCGCGCCGCCGGCTTTACCCCGGACGAACTGTTTATCCGCGACGCCGACAGCCTGCAGCCGCTGACGGTCGAGAGCCGTCGCGCCGTGGTGTTGATGGCCGCCTGGCTGGGCAAGGCGCGCCTGATCGACAATCAGCAGGTCGACCTGACGCCGTAGGTTTTTGCATATTTGGTACCGTTATTACCGGGAAAGTAATAAAAAATCTGCCCAATGGATTTCGAGTTGCAGCCAGGCGGCAAGCGCCGGCCCGAAGGGCGAGCCTAAGCAGCCAACAAGGCTGCAGCTTGAAAGACGAAGGGGATAAACGCCACCTCAAGCCTGTAAAGGCCGATACTCAGTTAGGTAAAGCTATGATACGTACTATGCTGCAAGGCAAGCTGCATCGGGTGAAAGTGACTCAGGCTGACTTGCATTACGAAGGGTCCTGCGCCATCGACCAGGATTTTCTGGAGGCCGCCGGCATTCTGGAATATGAAGCGATCGATATTTATAACGTCGATAACGGTCAGCGTTTCTCTACCTACGCCATCGCCGCCGAGCGCGGTTCGCGCATCATTTCGGTCAACGGTGCGGCGGCGCGCTGCGCCTGCGTGGGCGACAAGTTGATCATCTGCTCTTACGTGCAGATGACCGACGCCGACGCCCGCCAGCACCATCCCAAAGTCGCCTACTTCGAAGGCGACAACAACCTGCAGCGCAAGGCGAAAGCCGTGCCGGTTCAGGTGGCCTGATAGTCAAAACGGGCGCATCGCGCGCCCGTCATCCCCTAGTTCGAGTGGCATCGCGGCGGTAAGGGTGCGAGGCCCGATGAGCTTACTGAAGCAAGTGATTCGGGTGAGCAAGCGTAGCCGACAAAGATGCAGCTTGAAGTATGACGAGTATTACTGCACCACCACCGTGCCCGGCTTGTTGGCGATCCGATCCGCCATGGTCTGGATGGAGTCGGTGCGCAGAATATACAGCCGCTTCAGCGTATAGGGGTTATCCCCCGGCTTCACCTTGCCCTGCACCGTGGTCACCGCCAGATGGAAACCGGCGTCTTGCGCCGCCTGGATCGCGCGCTGGTTGTAGCCGCCGAACGGATAGGACACATACAGCACGTGCGGGTTGAACTGCGACAGCGCGCGGCGCGAACGCTCGAAATCAAACTCGATATTGTGCAGCGAGCGGCTCAGCAGGATCGGCTGGCGGTTGCCGTCGGTGCGATGCAGGAAATGGGTGTGCGACTGCACGTCGAACACGTCCTGGATCTGCTTGAGCTCCGCCACGCTCATAAACTGCAGCGAATCCGGGTTCCACTTCTGCGGATGGCGTTTGATGCGCGACGAGATGATAAACGCCGTGGCGCGGAAGCCGTAGTCTTTCAACACCGGGTAAGCGTAGCGATACACCGATTTCAAGCCGTCGTCGAACGTCAGCACCACCGCCTTGCCCGGCAGGTTGATCTGGTTCTTTAGATAGGCTTCCAGCTGATACAGCGAAATGGTGTCATAACCCGCCTGCTTCAGAAAGGTCATCTGGTTGCTGAACGCCACGTCCGAGGTGGTGGTCGAGGTGTGGCGGAAGCGCTTGTTCTCTTCGTTTTTCAGCAGATGATGGTAGGTCAGCACCGGGATGCCGTTGTCTATCTCGCAGTCCAGATCGCTGACGTAGCCCAGCCGATCGCCGATGTTGATCTCATACCAGGTATTGTTCAGCCGATCTTTCAGCTTGCCGATGATCGGATAGCGCAGGTTTTCCTCGAGCGTGCCGAACACCTCGCTCTCGTTATCCGCCGCGGTGTAGACGTTGATCGCCTTTTGAGTGATCAGGTTCTGATTGGTCAGCGGCTTGTTCAGCTCGCCGAGGGCGTCCTCAACCTTGCGTGATTTTCTCCGTTCGCGCACGTCGTCTTTATCGATAAAACCGGTGCCGTGGCCGAACTTGAACTCGAAATATTCCGCATCCGCCGGGAACACCTGGATCAGTTGCCCGCGCTTCACTTCCCCGACCGGGATCACATGCTCGCCAATCAGCGAATAAACTTCGCTGTCGCGCTGCGCTTCCATGTATTCAGATTGAACAGCGCTGTCTTCCGACAGCAGATTCGCCAGGCTCGCCGGAGAGGCCAGCGCCATTAGGGTGCCGAGTAGCCCAGCCGCTATCTTGTGTTGAGGCCGCATGATTATGTTCTGCTTACGAGTGCGTAATAACAAAGGTGGAGAAAATGTGGAGCGCCAGCATAGCACGATTTGAACAGCGGGGAGAAAGGGGTTATTTGAGCAATTCTAGTGATTTATGCCCGGGGCAGACATGACGTCTGCGCCAAATCAATAAAAGCGCCCCGCTGCCGATGCGGGGCGCGCTACGATCAGCTGCGCAGGCCGCGGCCACGCTCAATCAGGTACCAGGACAGCAGATAGAACACCGCGATAAACGCCACCAGCACCGCCATGGTGAACGCCAGCGGCACGTCGCTGATGCCGAGGAAGCCGTAGCGGAATCCGCTGATCATATAGACGATCGGGTTCAGCTTGGAGACCGCCTGCCAGAACGGCGGCAGCAGCGTCAGCGAGTAGAACACCCCGCCCAGATAGGTCAGCGGCGTCAGCACGAAGGTCGGGATCAGGCTGATGTCGTCGAAGGTGGTGGCGAACACCGCGTTGATCAGCCCCGCCAGCGAGAACAGGATCGCCGTCAGCAGCAGCGTCAGCGCGATCACCCACCAGGCGTGCACCTGCAGCGGCACGAAGAACAGCGAGATGACGGTGACCAGCACGCCGACGCAGATACCGCGCGCCACCCCGCCGCCGACATAGCCGGCGATCACCACGTGGGTCGGCACCGGCGCCACCAGCAGCTCTTCAATATTGCGCTGGAACTTGGCGCTGAAGAACGACGAGGCGACGTTGGCGTACGAGTTGGTGATCACCGCCATCATGATCAGACCGGGCACGATAAACTGCATATAGCTGAAGCCGTGCATATCCCCGATGCGCGAACCGATCAGGTTGCCGAAGATAATGAAATACAGCGTCATGGTGATCACCGGCGGCACCAGGGTTTGGATCCAGATGCGCGCGAAGCGGTTGACCTCTTTGGCCCAGATGCTCTGCAAAGCCACCCAATACAAACGCGTCATGCTTTTTCTCCATTGCCATTAACCAGGGTGACGAACAGCTCTTCCAGCCGGTTTGCCTTGTTGCGCATGCTCAGCACCTGCACGCCCTGCGCGCTCAGTTGGGCGAACAGGCCGTTCAGCCCCTGCTCGCGCATCACTTCCACCTCCAGGGTGGAGGTGTCGGTCAGGCGGCTGTGGTAACCGTCCAGCTGCGGCAGCGGGCTTTTCGCCGCCAGATCGAGGATGAAGGTTTCCGACTTCAGCTTGGACAACAACCCTTTCATCGAGGTGTTTTCCACCAGCTCACCGTTCTGGATGATGCCGATATTGCGGCACAGCATTTCCGCTTCCTCCAGATAGTGGGTGGTGAGAATGATGGTGGTGCCCTGGGCGTTCAGCTCCTTCAGGAAGCCCCACATCGAGCGACGCAGCTCGATATCCACCCCGGCGGTGGGTTCATCGAGGATCAGCAGCTTCGGCTGATGCATCAGCGCCCGCGCGATCATCAGCCGACGCTTCATGCCGCCGGACAGCATGCGGGCGCGTTCGTTGCGCTTGCCCCACAGATCCAGCTGGGTGAGGTATTTTTCCGCGCGCGCCAGCGCTTCACGCCGCGTGACGCCGTAGTAACCCGCCTGGTTGACCACAATCTGCATCACGGTTTCGAACGGGTTGAAGTTGAACTCCTGCGGCACCAGCCCCAGCTGGCGCTTGGCGTTGACGATGTCTTTATCGATGTCATAGCCGAACACCCGCACGCTGCCGGCGGTTTTGTTGACCAGCGAACTGATGATGCCGATGGTGGTGGATTTTCCGGCGCCGTTTGGCCCCAGCAGGGCATAGAAATCCCCCGCTTCGACGTTCAGGTCGATTCCGCGCAACGCCTTTACGCCACCGGCGTAAGTCTTGGTCAGCTGCGCTAATTCCAGTGCATAATTCATATGTAAAAGAGTACCTTATGACGATGAGTATGCCGTCGTGTCTTGTAATGAGGATGATTTTATCATCGGCGGCGTTTTCACTGAGTCGAATCCGTGCGGAAAAAAAAGCGTTACTGTTCCGATTTCCAAATTGTGACGCTTGCCCTATATTACCCCAACGCAATCTGTTCGTTACAGGTCAATAACCTCCATGAAAGAAATCGAAAAGCTTATCGCCAATAACCAGGCCTGGTCGGCCAATATCAGCAAGGAAGACCCGGACTTTTTTGAACGTTTATCACAGGCGCAAAAGCCCCGCTTTTTATGGATAGGATGCTCTGACAGCCGCGTTCCCGCGGAACGCCTGACCGGCCTGGAGCCGGGTGAGCTGTTTGTCCACCGCAACGTGGCCAACCTGGTGATCCATACCGATCTTAACTGCCTGTCGGTAGTGCAGTATGCGGTGGATGTGCTGGAAGTCGAGCATATCATCATCTGCGGCCACCTGGGCTGCGGCGGCGTGGAAGCCGCGGTGGAAAACCCGGAGCTGGGGCTGATCAACAACTGGCTGCTGCACATCCGCGACCTGTGGTACAAACACAGTTCGCTGCTGGGTGAGCTGGAGCCGGAACAGCGCCTCGACGTGCTGTGCGAAATCAACGTCATTGAACAGGTGTATAACCTGGGTCATTCCACCATCATGCAGTCCGCCTGGAAACGCGGGCAAAAAGTGATGATCCACGGTTGGGTATACGGCATTCAGGACGGCCGCCTGCGCGATCTGGACGTGACCGCCACCAGCCGCGAGAGCCTGGAGATGGGCTACCGCAAGGCGATAGCCACGCTGCAGCAGGATAAAGGCCTCTAACCCCGCAATGGGCGCGGCGTGCCGCGCCCTCAGCAGATTACTCGTCCAACAGCACCACTTTGCCGACGTACGGCAGATGGCGATAGCGCTGGGCGTAGTCAATGCCATAGCCGACCACGAATTCGTCCGGGATCGAGAAACCGACGTACTCCACCGGCACCTCCACTTCACGGCGCTCGGGTTTGTCCAACAGGGTGCAGATCGCCAGTGACTTCGGCCCGCGCAGCGCCAGAATTTCGCGCACTTTATTCAGCGTATTGCCGGAATCGATGATGTCTTCGACGATCAGCACGTCTTTGCCGCGGATGTCTTCATCCAGATCCTTGAGGATTTTAACGTCGCGGGTGGTGGACATGCCGCTGCCGTAGCTGGAAGCGGTCATAAAGTCGACCTCATGCGGCACTTCGATAGTGCGGCACAGATCGGCCATGAACATGAAGGAGCCGCGCAGCAAGCCGACCAGCACCATGTCACTGCCGCTGTCGCGGTAATGTTCGGTGATCTGGCGGCCAAGTTCGGCGATACGGGTCTTAACTTCCTGCTCGGAAATCATTACGTCTACAGTGTGTTTCATAGTTTTCAGGTCAGTTGCCGGAAGAAAGGCGCAGAGTTTAGCATAGCCTGCCGCCGGTGGCGACGCGAGCGCGCCGCCACAAATCACCTGCGGGAAGGATCAATCGCTGACGGTAAAGCCCAGCATCATGCCGGTATCTTCATGCTCCAACAGGTGACAGTGCGCCATATAGGCATGTTCGGCGCTGGCGGAATGATCGAAACGCACCAGCACTTCGCTGCGCCAACCTTCCACGCGTACGGTGTCTTTCCAGCCGCTGCGATGAGCGGCCGGCGGTTTGCCGTTTTCCGACAGAATGCGGAACTGGGTGCCATGAATATGGAACGGGTGCAGCATCATGTCGCCTTCGCCGGAGATGGTCCATTTTTCATACTGGCCGCGTTTGGCGGCGAACATCGGCTTGGTCATATCAAACGCCTTGCCGTTGATCATATTGCCGTGGCTGAAATCGAACGGCTTGGCCGCATGATCCATGCCTTTCATCGCGCCGTGATCCATGCCCTGCATATTGCCGTGGTCCATTCCTTTCATGGCGCCGTGGTCCATCCCCTGCATTTCGCCGCCGCCCTTCGCGCCGTGGTCCATGCTCATGCCGGCCATCGCCTGGTGGCCATAGCGGTCCATCAGCGCCTGCATCCCCAGTTTGTCCAGCTGCGGGTCCATCATCAGCTGCAGCCAGCGTTCCTGAATGCCGGCCATCGGCGGCAATGCGGGCAGCTTCACCAGGCTGTCCGGCATGGTTTTAACCCCCTGCGCCAGCGACGGCTGTATGCGCAGCACCGGCAGCGGCTGGTCAAACGGCGCCAACGTCATGCCCATTTGCTTCACCGGCAGCGTGACGATGTCGAACGGCTTGCCGTCGGAGGCGTCCACCAGCACTTCGAAGCGTTCGCCCATCAGCATCGGCAATTCGCTCAGCTTCACCGGCGCGGCCAGGAAGCCGCCGTCGCTGGCGATGACGTACAGCGGCCGGTTATCGCTGGCCGCCAGGGTCAGCGTACGGGCGTTGCAGCCGTTGAGGAAGCGCAGCCGCAGCCAGCCGCGCGGCGCCAGATGTTGTGGGTACTGCGCGCCGTTGGTGAACATCCGATCGCCAAACCAACCCACGGCGGCGCTCATCACGTCCAGCTGATATTCGATCTGCGCATCTTTGCCCAGGCGTTTGTCCTGCAGGATCACCGGGATATCATCCTTTCCCCAGGTCTTGGGCAGCGGCAGCGCGCTGCTCTCTTGGTCTTCCAGCAGCACCAGCCCCGCCAGGCCCATCATCACCTGATGGCCGGTTTTGCCGTGGGTATGCGGGTGGAACCAACAGGTCGCCGCCGGCTGGTTAATGGTGAAGTTAACGCTGCGGGTAGCGCCGGGTTGGATCAGCGCCTGTGGGCCGCCGTCGACGTCGCCGGGAATTTCCAGGCCGTGCCAGTGAACGGTGCTGGCCTCGGGCAGGCTGTTTTTGATATCGACCGTTACCGGTTCGCCGCGTTGCAAACGCACCGCCGGCCCGAGCAGCGCCCCATTGACGCCCCAGGTTTTGGTCGCGGCGGAGGGCAGCCAGCGGGTTTCGCCAGCCTGCAGCGCCAACGCGATCTTGCCCTGCGCATCCGGCGCCAGCAGCGGCGGGATCGGCAACGCCGGCAAATCGGCCGCCCAGACGGAGCGGCTCCACAACGGTAATGCGCCAGCCGCGCCCAGTGCGGCGGTCAATTTGATAAAATCACGGCGTAACATCGCTGACTCCCTTTTCTCAGTGACATAACTCAACGCCGCCAGCCTAAACCCTCCCCTTAGCGGAAGGTCAAGCGTTAACTGACGGTTATGTTAGCCCGGAGCAATAAAATTTGGTGCCTTTACAGGCAAGTGTGGTAACGTCTGCTGACGATAAACAGGTCTATTTTCATGATGAAAAAAACAACGTTACTGATGCTGTTGCTGGCTATGCTGGGGTTCTCCAACGCCAGTCTGGCGCTGAATGAATCCGAGGCGGAAGATCTGGCCGATCTGACGGCGGTATTTATTTATCTGAAAAATAATTGCGGCTACAACGACTTGCCGAATGCGCAGATCAAACGCGCCATCGTTTATTTCGCCCAGCAAAACCGCTGGGATCTGAGCAACTATAATAGCTACAACATGAAGGCGCTGGGCGAAGACAGCTATCGCGATCTCAGTGGCATCGCTATCCCTACCCCCAACAAGTGCAAATCGCTGGCGCGCGATTCGCTGAGCCTGCTGGCCTACGCCAATTAATCTGGCCGTCACCTTTCCCCCGCCTGCCGCTACCTCTGCCTGAAATTCAACCGTGCATCACCCGGCAGAGTTAGCTATGATGTTGCGCCAATTTTTCATGGCTGTTATTACGGAGTTTCCCGCACATGACCCAGAAAGAAATTTGGTATGAAACGCTGCATGCCAACTTCGGCCAGTACTTCTCGGTGGAGAAGGTGCTGTATCGTGAGAAGACCGAGCATCAGGACCTGGTGATTTTCGAAAACCCGGTGCTGGGGCGCGTGATGGCGCTCGACGGCGTGGTGCAAACCACCGAGCGCGACGAGTTCATCTATCACGAAATGATGACCCACGTGCCGCTGCTGGCGCACGGCGCGGCGAAAAAAGTGCTGATCATCGGCGGCGGCGACGGCGGCATGCTGCGCGAAGTCAGTCGCCACCCGGGCGTAGAGCAGATCACCATGGTCGAGATCGACGCCGGCGTGGTGGAGTTCTGCCGCCGCTATCTGCCTAATCACAACGCCGGTTCTTACGAGGATCCGCGCTTCAGGCTGGTGATCGACGACGGCGTCAACTTCGTCAATCAGACCGCCGAAAAATTCGATGTGATTATCTCCGACTGCACCGACCCGATCGGCCCCGGCGAAAGCCTGTTCACCTCGGCGTTCTATGAAGGATGCGCGCGCAGCCTGAACGAGGGCGGCATCTTTGTCGCGCAGAACGGCGTTTGCTTCCTGCAGCAGGACGAAGCGATCAACAGCCACACCAGGCTCAGCCAATATTTTGGCGACGTCAGCTTCTATCAGGCGGCGATCCCGACCTACTACGGCGGCATCATGACCTTCGCCTGGGCGAGCCAGAACCCGGCGCTGCGCCAGCTCGATTTGGCCCAGCTGCAACAACGCTTTAATCAACGCGGTTTAAACTGCCGTTATTACAACCCGGCAATTCATGCGGGCAGCTTTGCTCTGCCGCAGTATTTGCTCGACGCCCTGTGCCCGAAATAATTGGCGTTGCGCAGCGCTTGAACAAGCGCCGCCAACGCAGAGGCGGCTTCGATTATGCCGAGAATGAACGTGACACGTTAAGTGAGAAGATAAAGGAGGTGAACCAAATTGCATAAGCTAAAACTGCACGGCTTCAACAACCTGACCAAAAGCCTGAGTTTTTGTATTTACGATATTTGTTACGCCAAAACCGCGGACGACCGCGACGGCTATATCGCCTACATTGACGAACAATACAACGCCAATCGACTGACCGAGATCCTGAGCGAAACCTGCTCGATCATTGGCGCCAACATTCTGAACATCGCACGTCAGGACTACGAGCCGCAGGGCGCCAGCGTCACCATTCTGGTCAGCGAAGAGCCGGTCGATCCGAAAGACGTAGATACGTCGGAACATCCCGGCCCGCTGCCGAACACGGTGGTCGCGCACCTGGACAAGAGCCACATTTGCGTTCACACCTATCCGGAGAGCCATCCGGAAGGCGGGTTATGCACCTTCCGCGCCGATATCGAGGTATCGACCTGCGGCGTGATTTCACCGCTCAAGGCGTTGAATTATCTGATCCACCAGCTGGAATCCGACATCGTCACCATGGATTACCGCGTGCGCGGCTTTACCCGCGACGTGAACGGCGTGAAGCATTACATCGATCATGAGATCAATTCGATCCAGAACTTTATGTCTGAGGATATCAAGTCGCTGTACCACATGATGGACGTGAATGTTTATCAGGAAAACATCTTCCATACCAAGATGTTACTGAAGGACTTCGATCTGAAGCATTACCTGTTCAACGCCAAACCGGAAGAGCTTGGCGCCGCCGAGCGCCAGGAAATCACCGATCTGCTGTGGAAAGAGATGCAGGAAATCTATTACGGCCGCAATATTCCGCATCTGTGATGGGTAACGGGCGCGGCCTGCCGCGCCCTTACGTTCAGTACTTCAACATGAACGAACGGTAGGCCTTCAAGACCAGTAAGAAATCCTCAACGCCGCAGAATGAGAGGCTTTCTTCGTCGTAGTAATTCATCCCCTCCTCCATCTCATCGCCTTCGAACTCCAACTGGTTAGCGCGGATCATCACTTCTTCGCCGTCCATCAGCAGCGTGTATTCGTGCCCATTCAGCTGCCATTGGCGCTCGCTGCCCTTCACCTCGGCCGCACCGGCCTCGATGCGATCCAGCAGGTTGAAGTCGCCTTTGACTTCCTCGTTGATCCAGTGGCCGATTGCCTCATGCCCCATCGAAAATCTGACTATCACCTGACCGGTGACGTCACGCAGAAATTCGTAATCCATAGCACGCCCTCCCGAGCCCTTTTTCTTAGTGTAAACATTACTGGATGACTAACTCAGTGAGCGCTCGCAAAGTTGGCAACTGAGCAAAATAAAACGGGAGGCCAAGGCCTCCCGTTAAACAGTTGCGCAATATTACCCATCATTTTTCGAATTGCAACGGCGTTGGCCGCCTTGCCGCAGTGCGAATGATTTGGTTAACGCGGCTTAAACGGCGGTTTGGAAGATCACGCCGTCGGCTTTTTCGGTGTACTGCCCCAACTGGTCAAAGTTCAGATAGCGGTAGGTGTCCGCTGCAGTCTTGTCGACCTGCGCCATATAGGTCTGGTACTCGTCCGGCGTCGGCAAACGGCCCAGCAGCGAAGCGACCGCCGCCAGCTCGGCCGAAGCCAGGTAGACGTTGGCGCCGGTGCCCAAGCGGTTCGGGAAGTTACGGGTGGAGGTGGATACCACCGTCGCGCCGTCCGCCACGCGCGCTTGGTTGCCCATGCACAATGAACAGCCCGGGATCTCGATGCGCGCGCCGCTCTTGCCGAATACGCTGTAGTAGCCCTCTTCGGTCAGCTGAGCCGCATCCATCTTGGTTGGCGGCGCCACCCACAGGCGGGTCGGCAACTGGCCCTTGTGCTGATCCAGCAGCTTGCCGGCCGCGCGGAAGTGACCGATGTTGGTCATGCAGGAACCGATGAATACCTCATCAATTTTGCTGTTGGCCACGTCGGACAGCAAACGCGCATCGTCCGGATCGTTTGGCGCGCACAGAATTGGCTGGGTGATTTCCGCCAGATCGATGTCGATCACCGCGGCATATTCCGCATCCGCGTCGCCTTCCAGCAATTGCGGATCCGCCAACCATTTTTCCATGCCCTGAATGCGGCGCTCCAGCGTGCGGCGATCGCCGTAGCCTTCGGAAATCATCCACTTCAGCAGCACGATGTTGGAGTTCAGGTACTCTTCGATCGGCGCCTTGTCCAGCTTGATGGTGCAGCCGGCGGCGGAACGCTCGGCGGAGGCGTCGGTCAGCTCGAACGCCTGCTCGACCTTCAGATCCGGCAGGCCTTCGATCTCCAGAATGCGGCCGGAGAAGATGTTCTTCTTGCCCTTCTTCTCGACGGTCAGCAAACCTTGCTGGATCGCATAATAAGGGATGGCGTGCACCAGGTCGCGCAGGGTGATGCCCGGCTGCATTTTGCCTTTGAAACGCACCAGCACCGATTCAGGCATGTCCAGCGGCATTACGCCGGTAGCCGCGGCGAACGCCACCAGGCCGGAACCGGCCGGGAAGGAGATGCCGATCGGGAAGCGGGTGTGGGAATCGCCGCCGGTGCCGACGGTGTCCGGCAGCAGCATGCGGTTCAACCAGGAGTGGATAACGCCGTCGCCGGGGCGCAGCGAAACGCCGCCGCGGTTCATGATGAAGTCAGGCAGCGTGTGGTGGGTCGTCACGTCGACCGGTTTCGGGTAAGCGGCGGTATGGCAGAACGACTGCATCACCAGATCGGCGGAGAAGCCCAGACAGGCCAGATCTTTCAGCTCGTCGCGGGTCATCGGGCCGGTGGTGTCCTGCGAGCCCACCGAAGTCATCTTCGGTTCGCAGTATTCGCCAGGGCGAATGCCGGCAACGCCGCAGGCGCGGCCAACCATTTTTTGCGCCAGCGAGAAGCCCTTGCTGCTGGCGGCGATCGGCTTGGCGATGCGGAACACGTCGCTGTGCGGCAGGCCCAGCGCTTCGCGCGCCTTGGTGGTCAGGCCGCGGCCGATGATCAGCGGAATACGGCCGCCGGCGCGCACTTCATCCAGCAGCACGTCGGTTTTCAATTCGAAGTTGGCGATCAACTCGCCGGTTTCGTGGTTGCGCACTTCGCCCTTGTACGGGTAAACGTCGATCACGTCGCCCATATTCAGCTCGGAGACGTCCACTTCGATCGGCAATGCGCCGGCATCTTCCATGGTGTTGAAGAAGATTGGCGCAATCTTGCCGCCCAGCACCACGCCGCCGCCGCGTTTGTTCGGCACGTGCGGGATGTCGTCGCCCATAAACCACAGCACCGAGTTGGTGGCGGACTTACGGGAAGAGCCGGTGCCGACCACGTCGCCGACGTAGGCCAGCGGGAAGCCTTTCTTGTTCAGCAGCTCAATCTGTTTGATCGGGCCGACGCTGCCCGGTTGATCCGGCACGATGCCTTCACGTTCGTTCTTCAGCATCGCCAGGGCATGCAGCGGGATATCCGGGCGCGACCAGGCGTCCGGCGCCGGCGACAGGTCATCGGTATTGGTTTCGCCGGTGACTTTGAATACGGTGACGGTGATTTTTTCCGCCAGTTCAGGGCGCGACAGATACCAGTCGGCATCGGCCCAGGATTGCATGATCTGCTTGGCGTACAGATTGCCGGCCTTGGCCTTTTCTTCCACGTCGTAGAAGTTGTCGAACATCAGCAGCGTGTGGGACAGCGCTTTGGCGGCGATCGGCGCCAGCTTTTCGTTATCCAGCGCGTCAATCAGCGGGTGAATGTTGTAACCGCCCTGCATGGTGCCTAACAGTTCGATGGCTTTCTCGGGGGTAACCAGGGGGGATGTCGCTTCACCTTTGGCGATGGCCGCCAGGAAACCTGCTTTGACGTAGGCGGCTTCGTCGACGCCCGGTGGAACACGATTAATCAGCAGGTCTAACAGGAATTCTTCTTCGCCTTTTGGCGGATTCTTTAATAATTCGACCAGCGCGGCCATTTGGGTGGCGTCTAACGGCTTAGGGGCAATGCCCTCAGCAGCACGCTCGGCTACGTGCTTACGGTATTCTTCTAGCACGACGTTCTCCTCGCTCTCATTGTCATTTATTGTGCCTGGCGTTTTATATTCAAACCGTTTAGCGCACGGCGAATTGATGCCATCTATCCTGACGGGGCACTGCTGTCGATGTCCTGGACTGTAAGGTACAGTGCCCGGTTCCGCTCAGCCAGCATATCAGGATTTGAAACGGTTGTTAATTCGTTCACATAAAAGCAACATTAAATCTTTGCTGAATCGTTGAGCACAGTGTAATCGGCTGTATATCAGGCTGGCCCAACGCCGGGAGCCGACTATGGGAAACGACCAAGCTCAGCGCCAAGAGCACAACACGATAACCATGCATTTGCAATGGTTATAAGGTGTGGGGATCAAAATTTGAGAGGAAAGGACGCCTCATTGAGCGGCCTTTTACCGCCTTCGACGCATAAAAAAACGGCCCCTTTTCAGGAGCCGCTTGTTAACCGGTCAAACCAGCAGAATTACTTCTTCTTGGCTTTCGGGTTAGGCAGGTCGGTGATGCTGCCTTCGTAGATCTCTGCCGCCAGGCCTACGGATTCGTGCAGGGTCGGGTGAGCGTGGATGGTCAGCGCGATGTCTTCCGCGTCGCAACCCATCTCGATGGCCAGACCGATTTCACCCAGCAGCTCGCCGCCGTTGGTGCCGACAATCGCGCCACCGATGATGCGGTGAGTTTCTTTGTCGAAGATCAGTTTGGTCATGCCGTCCGCACAGTCGGAAGCGATCGCACGGCCGGAAGCCGCCCACGGGAAGGTGGAGGTTTCGTAGCTGATGCCTTTCTCTTTCGCTTCTTTCTCGGTCAGACCCACCCATGCAACTTCCGGCTCGGTGTAAGCGATTGACGGGATCACTTTCGGGTCGAAGTAGTGCTTCATGCCGGCGATCACTTCCGCGGCAACGTGGCCTTCGTGCACGCCTTTGTGCGCCAGCATCGGCTGACCGACGATGTCGCCGATAGCGAAAATGTGCGGCACGTTGGTGCGCAGCTGTTTGTCGACGTTGATGAAGCCGCGGTCGTCGACTTCAACACCGGCTTTGCCGGCATCCAGCAGTTTGCCGTTCGGCACGCGGCCGATGGCCACCAGTACCGCGTCGTAGCGCTGCGGTTCTGCCGGCGCTTTTTTACCTTCCATCGTGACGTAGATGCCGTCTTCTTTGGCTTCTACCGCGGTCACTTTGGTTTCCAGCATCAGGTTGAACTGCTTGCTGATGCGTTTGGTGAAGACTTTCACCACGTCTTTATCTGCAGCCGGGATAACCTGATCGAACATTTCGACCACGTCGATCTGCGAACCCAGCGCATGGTATACGGTGCCCATTTCCAGGCCGATGATGCCGCCGCCCATGACCAGCAGACGCTCTGGGACGGTTTTCAGCTCCAGCGCATCGGTAGAGTCCCACACGCGTGGATCTTCATGAGGAATGAATGGCAGTTGGATCGGACGGGAACCTGCGGCGATGATGGCGTTATCGAAGTTGATGGTGGTCGGGCCATTTTCGCCTTCGACAACCAGGGTGTTAGCGCCGGTAAATTTGCCCAGGCCGTTGACCACTTTCACTTTACGGCCTTTGGCCATGCCAGCCAGACCGCCGGTCAGCTGATTGATGACTTTTTCTTTCCAGACGCGCACTTTGTCGATGTCGGTTTTCGGCTCGCCGAAAACGATGCCGTGCTCGGCCAGCGCTTTGGCTTCTTCGATCACTTTGGCAACGTGCAGCAGTGCTTTGGAAGGGATACATCCCACGTTCAGGCAAACCCCGCCCAGAGTGGAATAACGTTCAACCAGAACGGTTTCAAGACCTAAGTCAGCGCAACGAAAGGCAGCAGAGTAACCTGCCGGGCCCGCCCCAAGTACCACGACCTGAGTTTTAATTTCAGTACTCATCATGACCTCTTAATTAGTTGTCCGGCGGGTCAGACGTCATTTTTATTGCTAATCGATCTCATAACGCCCTTCATCCACCGGGACGCTTACACCGCGAGCAGTTTACAGAATTGTTAATAAACTGCAAAGCGTGTTCGAGTGACCCGTGTCTCAACAATTTTGTCGAGTCATGCAAAACCCGACAAAACTGCTGCTGAAGCGATAAGGGCGCAGCATAACTGCGCCCCTTTTCTATTACATCACCAGACGGCGAATGTCAGACAGCATATTGTTGATGATGGTGATGAAACGCGCACCATCTGCACCGTCGATGACGCGGTGGTCGAAGGAGAGCGACATCGGCATCATCAGACGCGGCACGAACTCTTTACCGTTCCACACCGGCTCCATCGCAGACTTGGAGACGCCCAGGATAGCCACTTCCGGCGCGTTGACGATAGGCGCGAAGTGAGTCGTCCCGATACCGCCCAGGCTGGAGATGGTGAAGCAACCGCCCTGCATTTCGCCTGCGGTCAGCTTGCCGTCGCGGGCTTTCTTGGAGATAGCCATCAGCTCGCGAGACAGTTCGGTGATGCTCTTCTTGTTCACATCTTTGAATACCGGAACCACCAGGCCATTCGGCGTATCTACCGCCACGCCGACGTTGATGTATTTTTTCAGCGTCAGCTTCTGGCCATCTTCGGACAGCGAGCTGTTGAAACGCGGCATCTGCTCCAGAGCGGCGGCGACGGCTTTCATGATGAACACCACCGGGGTGAACTTCACGTCCAGCTTGCGCTTGGCGGCTTCTTCGTTCTGCTGCTTGCGGAAAGCTTCCAGATCGGTGATGTCGGTTTTGTCGAAGTGAGTCACGTGCGGGATCATCACCCAGTTGCGGCTCAGGTTGGCGCCAGAGATTTTCTGGATGCGGCCCATTTCGACTTCTTCGATCTCGCCGAACTTGCTGAAGTCCACTTTCGGCCATGGCAGCATGCCTGGCAGACCGCCGCCGGCAGCGGCTGGAGCGGCTTCGGCGCGTTTCACCGCGTCTTTAACGTAAGCCTGAACGTCTTCGCGCAGGATGCGGCCCTTACGACCGGTGCCCTTCACTTTCGCCAGGTTTACGCCGAACTCGCGCGCCAGACGGCGGATAACCGGGGTGGCGTGCACATAGGCGGCGTTCTCGGTGAACTCGCCTTTGCTCTCGGCTTTCGCGGCCGGTGCAGGGGCTGCGGCTTCCTGCCTGGCCGGCGCCGGTGCGGCTTGCGCAGCAGGGGCAGCGGCCGGCGCAGCGCCTTCCACTTCGAACACCATGATCAGAGAACCGGTTTTCACTTTGTCGCCGGTGTTGATCTTGATCTCTTTAACGGTACCCGCGAACGGCGCCGGCACTTCCATCGAAGCCTTGTCGCCTTCAACGGTGATCAGCGACTGCTCGGCGGCAACCTTGTCGCCGACCTTGACCATCACTTCGGTCACTTCGACTTCGTCGCCGCCGATGTCCGGCACGGCGACGTCTTTGGCCGCAGAGGCCGCAGGCGCTGCAGCGGCGGCAGGGGCTTCAGCCGCAGCCGGGGCCGCAGCGGAGGCTGCGCCGGCCACGTCGAACACCATGATCAGGGAGCCGGTTTTCACTTTGTCGCCGGTCGCGATCTTGATCTCTTTAACGGTGCCCGCGAACGGCGCCGGCACTTCCATCGAAGCCTTGTCGCCTTCAACGGTGATCAGGGACTGCTCGGCTTCCACCTTGTCGCCCACTTTCACCAGGATCTCGGTCACTTCGACTTCGTCGGCGCCGATGTCCGGCACTTCAACGTCTTTGGCTGCAGCGGCAGCCGGCGCAGCGGGAGCCGCCGCCGGTTTTTCTTCCGCTTTGGCCGCCGGTGCGGCCTGCGCCGCGCCTTCGGCGTCGAAGATCATGATCAGTTTGCCGGTTTCGGTTTTATCGCCGACCGCCACTTTGATTTCTTTCACCACGCCCGCCTGCGGGGATGGCACTTCCATGGAGGCCTTGTCGCCCTCCACGGTGATCAGCGATTGTTCAGCTTCAACCTTATCGCCAACCTTCACCAGGATCTCGGTGATTTCGACTTCGTCTGCACCGATGTCCGGTACGTTGATTTCGATAGACATTATTCAGTACCTCTTAAGCCAGACGCGGGTTAACTTTTTCTGGGTTGATGTCGAATTTCTTAATCGCATCGGCTACCACAGAAGCTTCGATTTCACCGCGTTTAGCCAGTTCACCCAGGGCGGCAACCACCACGTAAGACGCATCGACTTCGAAGTGGTGACGCAGATTCTCGCGGCTGTCTGAACGACCGAAGCCGTCAGTGCCCAGTACGCGGTAATCGCTGGCTGGAACGTAAGTACGAACCTGCTCTGCGAACAGTTTCATGTAGTCGGTAGAGGCTACCGCAGGCGCATCGCTCATCACCTGAGCGATGTAAGGCACGCGTGGCGCTTCGGTTGGGTGCAGCATGTTCCAACGCTCGCAGTCCTGGCCGTCGCGCGCCAGTTCGGTGAACGAGGTGACGCTGTAGGTGTCGGAACCCACGCCGTAGTCTTTCGCCAGGATCTGCGCGGCTTCACGCACGTGGCGCAGGATGGAGCCCGAGCCCAGCAGCTGCACCTTGCCTTTGCTGCCTTCCAGAGTTTCCAGCTTGTAGATACCCTTGCGGATGCCTTCTTCTGCGCCCTGCGGCATGGCCGGCATGTGGTAGTTTTCGTTCAGCGTGGTCAGGTAGTAGTACACGTTTTCCGGGTTGTCGCCGTACATGCGCACCAGACCGTCGTGCATGATCACCGCCACTTCGTATGCGTAAGCGGGATCGTAAGAGATGCAGTTAGGGATAGTCAGGGACTGAATGTGGCTGTGGCCGTCTTCGTGCTGCAGACCTTCGCCGTTCAGGGTGGTACGGCCTGAAGTACCGCCGATCAGGAAGCCGCGCGCCTGTTGGTCGCCCGCCGCCCAGCACAGGTCACCGATACGCTGGAAACCGAACATCGAGTAGTAGATGTAGAACGGGATCATCGGCAGATCGTTGGTGCTGTAGGACGTCGCTGCGGCCAACCATGAAGAGGCTGCGCCCAGTTCGTTGATGCCTTCCTGCAGGATCTGGCCTTTCTCGTCTTCTTTGTAGTAGGCAACCTGCTCGCGGTCCTGCGGGGTGTACTGCTGGCCGTTAGGGCTGTAGATGCCGATCTGACGGAACAGGCCTTCCATACCGAAGGTACGCGCTTCGTCGGCGATGATGGGCACCAGGCGATCTTTGATCGACTTGTTCTTCAGCATCACGTTCAGGGCACGCACGAAGGCGATAGTGGTGGAGATCTCTTTGTTCTGCTCTTCCAGCAGCGAGCTGAAGTCTTCCAGCGCCGGCATTTCCAGCTTCTGGGTGAACTCCGGCAAGCGGGTAGGCACGTAGCCTTTCAGCGCCTGACGACGTTCGTGCAGGTATTTGTACTCTTCGGAATCTTTCTCGAAGGTGATGTACGGCAGTTTTTCGATGTCGGCATCGGCAACCGGCACGTTGAAACGATCGCGGAAGTGGTGAACCCCTTCCATGTTCATTTTCTTCACCTGGTGCGCGATGTTTTTACCTTCCGCAGTTTCACCCATGCCGTAACCTTTGATGGTGTGGGCCAGGATTACGGTTGGTTTGCCTTTGGTATCCTGCGCTTTTTTCAGTGCGGCAAAGACTTTCTTCGGATCGTGACCGCCACGGTTCAGCGCCCAGATTTCGTCGTCGGTCATGTCTTTGACCAGCGCCGCGGTTTCCGGGTAACGGCCGAAGAAGTGCTCGCGCACGTAAGCGCCGTCTTTGGATTTGAAGGTCTGGTAGTCGCCGTCCAAGGTCTCGTTCATCAGCTGAACCAGTTTGCCGCTGGTGTCTTTGCGCAGCAGTTCATCCCAACGGCCGCCCCAGATCACTTTCAGCACCTGCCAGCCTGCGCCGGAGAAGATGCCTTCCAGTTCGTTGATGATCTTGCCGTTGCCGGTGACCGGGCCGTCCAGGCGCTGCAGGTTGCAGTTGATGACGAACACCAGGTTGTCCAGCTTCTCGCGGGTCGCGATGGTGATGGCGCCCTTGGATTCCGGTTCGTCCATCTCGCCGTCGCCCAGGAAGGCGTAAACGGTTTGCTCAGCGGTGTTTTTCAGGCCGCGGTGTTCCAGATATTTCAGGAACTTCGCCTGATAGATGGCGCTGATTGGGCCCAGGCCCATGGATACGGTCGGGAACTGCCAGAATTCCGGCATCAGTTTTGGATGCGGATAAGAGGACAGACCTTTGCCGTGAACTTCCTGACGGAAGTTGTTCATTTGTTCTTCGGTGAGACGGCCTTCAAGGAAGGCGCGCGCGTAAACGCCCGGAGAGATGTGGCCCTGGAAGTAAACCAGATCGCCGCCGTCTTGCTCGTTGCGTGCGCGGAAGAAGTGGTTAAAGCAGACTTCATAGAAGGTCGCGGAAGACTGGAAGGAAGCCATGTGGCCGCCCAGGTCCAGGTCTTTCTTGGATGCGCGCAGAACGGTCATGATCGCGTTCCAGCGGATCGCTGAACGAATACGGCGCTCCAGATCCAGGTTGCCTGGGTAAGCAGGTTCGTCTTCTACCGCGATGGTGTTGATGTAGTTGTTGGCCGCAGCGCCTGCTGCCACGCTAACACCGCCCTTGCGGGCTTCTCCCAATACCTGATCAATCAGAAACTGAGCTCGCTCAACACCCTCTTCACGGATGACCGATTCGATCGCCTGCAGCCAGTCGCGGGTTTCGATCGGATCCACGTCATTGTTTAAACGTTCTGACATGGTGGTATTCCTTATCTGTCTAATGGTTTGTTTGGAGCCTGTCTTCCTGTGTTCTGTGGCAAAACACACGAAGACAGGCCCATCAGTTTAGTTGCCGCTTAAGTACTTAACTAAGTACCTCGAACCTAAACTCCGCAGGCTGGTGTGCCCTGAAGAGCAGGGTTCTTAATCCTTGCGTTGCTGGAGACGCCGTAGCGATCTCTCGCGGCGGGTATGCTCCCGACTGAGATCCAGCAAGATTTCCTCGATAAACGCCAAGTGGCGGTGCGAGGCTTCACGGGCCTTTTCCGGCTCGCGTGCCACAATCGCCTCAAAAATCCCGGCGCGGTGGCTGCTCACTTTTGCCAACATCTCACGGCGCGAGTAGAGCAATTCAAAGTTCTGACGCACGTTCTGTTCCAGCATCGGCCCCATGCAGCGTAGCAGGTGCAGCAACACAACGTTGTGGGCAGCTTCGGTCACGGCGATTTGGTACTGCATGACCGCGTCGGCTTCGGCGTCGAGATCGCCGCTGTCCTGGGCCTGCTGAATCACTATGTGGCAATCGCGGATGCGCGCCAGATCTTCATCGGTGCCGCGCAGCGCCGCGTAATAGGCGGCAATGCCTTCCAGCGCGTGACGGGTTTCCAGCAGATCGAATTGTGATTCAGGATGGTCGGCCAGCAGTTCAGCCAGCGGATCGCTGAAGCTCTGCCACAGATTAGTTTGTACAAAGGTGCCGCCGCCCTGACGGCGCAGGAGCAGCCCTTTAGCTTCCAAGCGCTGGATGGCCTCTCTCAGAGAAGGGCGGGAAACATCAAATTGTTTCGCCAGCTCGCGCTCCGGAGGCAGCTTTTCGCCTGGACGCAGCGTTCCCTCGAGGATCAGGTATTCGAGCTGCTGCTCGATAACGTCTGACAACTTGGGTTGGCGGATTTTGCTGTAGGCCATGGGTGAATTCATCTCTGCGAATGGCGCGGAGTCAATTGGTAATACCAATTTCAAAAACGTGACGGTAAAGTAACAAAGTATTCACCTCCTGTCCATATGGCCCTTGATCGAAATCAGGTTACCCGCACATTTTAACACCCCGATTAAAAGCCCGCCGCAGGCCGGTCGCGCCGGGCCGGTAATCCCCTTTACGCGCCAGGCGTTGGTTTTAACTTTTACCAAACCTTACATCAGGCAGAGTGCAAACTTTTTGCCCGAGTTTTATTGCATGATTATTAAGCTTTAATGAATGGCTATTTCGCCAACTGCCCGGCCATCGGCTGTTTACTATTTGAACGCGGAAAAAAGGTCTTATCTACGTTATTTTTGCGCATTATGTGATTTGTTGCTTATTTCATGCACTGAATCCCCCCTGCCGTCACACAACCCGCATTTTGTTTCCTAAACTGCTGAAATCTTAATCACTCACACGACAAAGCAGGTGCAAACTGACGCGCATAACATTATTCTTTGCCAAACGGTAGCGGCGCCGTGGAATTAATAGCTATAACGCCGTAAATAAAACAAAACACACATCGTAACCACTGCTTTACAGCATGTGCGTAATTCTGCAACGACAGAGGGTTTGATTGATGGATGGTCAACAGCATGGCGACCAGCTGAAACGCGGCCTCAAAAACCGGCATATTCAGCTTATTGCCTTAGGTGGCGCAATAGGTACCGGGCTATTCCTCGGTATCGCTCAAACAATAAAAATGGCCGGCCCGTCGGTCATTCTCGGCTATGCCATTGGCGGTTTCATCGCGTTTCTGATCATGCGCCAGCTCGGCGAAATGGTGGTTGAGGAGCCGGTGGCCGGTTCGTTCAGCCACTTCGCTTACAAATACTGGGGCAACTTCGCCGGCTTCGCTTCCGGTTGGAACTACTGGGTGCTGTACGTGCTGGTGGCGATGGCGGAACTGACCGCGGTCGGCATCTACGTGCAGTACTGGTGGCCGGAGATCCCCACCTGGGTGTCCGCCGCGGTGTTCTTCCTGGCGATCAACGCCATCAACCTGGCCAACGTGAAGGTCTACGGCGAGATGGAATTCTGGTTCGCCATCATCAAGGTGGTGGCGATCATCGGCATGATCGTCTTCGGCGCCTACCTGCTGTTCAGCGGCATGGGCGGCCCGGAAGCCACCGTCACCAACCTGTGGGCGCAGGGCGGGTTCTTCCCGAACGGCATCATGGGGTTGGTGATGGCGATGGCGGTGATCATGTTCTCGTTCGGCGGCCTCGAGCTGGTCGGCATCACCGCCGCGGAAGCCGACAACCCGCAGAAAAGCATTCCCAAAGCCACCAACCAGGTGATCTACCGCATCCTGATCTTCTACATCGGCTCGCTGACCATTCTGCTTTCGCTGTACCCGTGGGGCAAAGTGGTCGAAGGCGGCAGCCCGTTCGTGCTGATCTTCCACGCGCTGAACAGCAACCTGGTGGCGACCGTGCTGAACATCGTGGTGCTGACCGCCGCGCTGTCGGTGTACAACAGCTGCGTATATTGCAACAGCCGCATGCTGTACGGTCTGGCGCAACAGGGCAACGGGCCGAAAAGCCTGCTGAAGGTCGACGGCCGCGGCGTGCCGGTGATCGCCATCGGCGTTTCCGCCCTCGCCACCGCATTCTGCGTGCTGATCAACTACCTGATCCCGGGGCGCGCCTTCGAACTGCTGATGGCGCTGGTGGTATCGGCGCTGGTGATTAACTGGGCGATGATCAGCCTGGCGCATCTGAAGTTCCGCGCCGCCAAGGATCGCGAAGGCGTAGAGCCGAAGTTCAAAGCCTTCTGGTACCCGTTCAGCAACTATTTGTGCCTGCTGTTTATGGCCGGCATTCTGGTTATCATGTACCTGACGCCGGGCATTCGAATCTCGGTGCTGCTGATCCCGGTATGGGTGGCGATTCTGGCCATCGGCTACGCCATCAAGCAGCGCAGCCAACGCATCGCCGGCGCCACCAGCCGCTGAGGCTGCGCCCCCTCGCATTTCATGGCCCGCTGATGCGGGCCATTTTATTTCCCGCCTATTTTGCAAACTGGCTCACAGTTTCTCCGCCACGGCCGGTTTGTCCATCTCTACAACCATTAATTTCTGATAACTCGCCGCCAGCCGGAACAATAATCGTTGCCACTCGGTAAAATCCTGCCGGCCCGGAGAAAATGTCCATGAAGAGCAATGCCCTATCGATAAAAGAAAAGATTGGTTACGGCATGGGAGATGCCGGCTGCAACATGATCGGCGGAGCGATCATGCTGTTTCTCAATTATTTTTATACCGACATCTTTGGGCTGACCCCGGCGCTGGTCGGTATCCTGCTGCTGTCGGTCAGGGTGTTGGATGCCATTACCGATCCGATTATGGGCGCGATAGCCGATCGCACGCAAAGCCGTTGGGGGCGCTTCCGTCCCTGGCTGCTGTGGGTTTCGCTGCCCTATGTGCTATTCAGCGTATTGATGTTTACGACGCCGGAATGGAGCTATAACAGCAAGGTGGTCTACGCCTTTGCCACCTACTTTTTGATGTCGCTCACCTATACCGCCATCAACATTCCCTACTGTTCGCTGGGCGGCGTCATCACCGCCGATCCGCACGAGCGGGTATCCTGTCAGTCCTACCGCTTTATCCTGGTCGGCATCGCTACGCTGATCCTGTCGCTGACCCTGTTGCCGATGGCCGAATGGTTCGGCGGCGCCGACAGGGCGCGCGGCTATCAGATGGCCATGGGCGTGCTGGCGCTGATCGCCCTGCTGATGTTCCTGTTCTGCTTTGCCACGGTCAAAGAGCGCATACGCCCGGCGGTGCCGAGCCACGATGCGCTCAAGTCAGATCTGAGAGACGTGTGGAAAAACGATCAGTGGGTGCGCATTCTGCTGCTGACCTTTTGCAACGTATGCCCCGGCTTTATCCGCATGGCGGCGACCATGTATTACGTGACTTACGTAATGCAACAGTCGGCCTCGTTCGCCAGCCTGTTTATCGCGCTGGGCGTCGTCGGCATGATGATCGGCAGCGCGCTGGCGAAACCGCTCACCGATCGCTTCTGCAAACTGAAAGTGTTCTTTTGGACCAACATCCTGCTGGCGGCGTTTTCCTGCGGCTTTTACTTCCTCAACCCGCACCTGACCGCGCTCATCGTGGCCGCCTATTTCCTGCTCAATATCCTGCACCAGATCCCCTCGCCGCTGCACTGGTCGCTGATGGCCGACGTGGACGACTATGGCGAGTGGAAAACCGGCAAACGCGTCACCGGCATCAGCTTCTCCGGCAATTTATTCTTTCTGAAAGTCGGTTTGGCGGTAGCCGGCTCCATGGTCGGTTTCCTGATGTCGATGTCCGGCTACCAGGCGGAGGCCGCCAGCCAAAGCGCCGGCGCGCTCAACTGCATAGTGCTGTTGTTTACCGTTATCCCCGGCATCGGCTACCTGATTACCGCCGGCGTGGTACGCCTGCTGAAGGTCGATCGCCAATTGATGCGGCAAATTCAAATCGATCTGGAAAAGCGCCGCGTTAATTATCAGGAGCTGGTCGACTATCGCGAACAGCAGCTCGAAACCAAACACCCGTAAGGAATCCGCGATGCAAGACTATCCAAATCCCTTTATCGAACAGCGTGCCGATCCGTTCATTTTGCGCCACAGCGATGGTTACTACTACTTCACCGCTTCGGTGCCGGAATACGACCGGCTCGAGCTTCGGCGGGCGCGCAACCTCGCCGATCTGCCGCAGGCCGAGGCCGTTGTGGTATGGCGCAAGCCGCTGCAAGGGCCGATGAGCGCGCTGATCTGGGCGCCGGAGCTGCATTTTATCGACGGCAAATGGTATTTGTATTTCGCCGCCGCCCACAGTCCGGACATCGCCGACGGGTTGTTTCAACACCGCATGTTTGCCCTGGAATGCGACTCTGCCAATCCGCTGAGCGGGGAATGGCAAGAAAAAGGCCGGATTTACAGTCATATCGACAGCTTCTCCCTCGACGCCACGCACTTTTTCCATCGCGGAAAACGCTACTATCTCTGGGCGCAAAAGGATCCGGCCCTGCGCGGCAATTCCAACCTGTATCTGGCGGAAATGGAGAATCCATGGACGTTGAAGGGCCAGCCCGTGATGCTCAGCAAGCCGGAGCTGCCATGGGAAACCCAGGGTTTTTGGGTCAACGAAGGGCCGGCGGTGATCGTCCATGGCCAACGAATATTCATCAGTTATTCCGCCAGCGCCACCGATGAGAATTACTGCATCGGCCTTCTCTGGGCCGATATCGCCGGCGACCTCACCGACGCGGCTCAATGGCACAAGGCCAGCCAACCGATATTCCGCACCTGCGCCAGAAATCGTCAATTCGGACCGGGACACAACAGCTTTACCGTCGATCAACAGGGCCGGGATCTGCTGGTTTACCACGCCCGCAACTACAGGGAAATCGAGGGCGACCCGCTTTATGATCCCAACCGCCATACGCGGATTAAGCCGATAATCTGGGATGAGGAAGGCATGCCGGTTTTGGGTGAACCGCCGGCGGACAACCGCTAGTGGCGCAGGGGGCCCGGCGCACCGAGCCCCCTGCGCGTCAACGCTTATTTACGCAGCGCTTTTACTTGCTCGGCGGTGATATCCGCCGGCAGGCCGCCCCAGGTGACGCGCAGATAGTTCACCAGCTCCGCCAGCTGCGCATCGTCCAGCCGCTCGCCAAAGGCCGGCATGCTCTGCATGCTTTCGCCGTTGGGGAATTGCTGGGCCGGCAACCCGTCCAGCACCGAGACGATCAGGTTCTTGCCGTCCGGCTGGCGCAGCGTCGCGTTGTCGCGCATCGCCACCGCCACGTGCGGCTTGCCCTCGCCGTCTCGCGCATGGCAGCCGGAACACTGGTCCAGATAGCTCAGGCGGCCGGCATCGCTGCCCTGCCCCGCTTTCACCGGCACCGCCGCCGGCGGTTGGTCGCCCATCAGATAGGTGGCCAGCGCCCGATTGTCTTCCGGCGTCAGATAACGAGTGCTGAGATCCACCACCATATGCATTTCGCTGAAGGCGGAACCCTGCGGCGCGATGCCGGTGCCGAGGAAGCGGCCGACGTCCTGCGGCGTCCAGCCGCGCTGCGCCAACCCCTGCGGCGTGATGTCCGGCGCCATAAAGCGCCCGAGGTCGCCGCCCTGCATCGGCTTGCCGAGATCCATCTGCCCCAGCATGCCGCGCGGCGTATGACATTCGCCACAGTGCCCCAACACGTCGGCCAGATAGCGCCCGCGCTGCCACGGCGCCGAATCGCCCTGCGAACTGGCCGGCAGCGGATCTTGGCTACGGAACAGCAGGTTCCAACCGATCAGCGCCATGCGCTGGTTGAACGGGAACGGCATGGCGTTTTCCGGAATGGCGACATCGACCGCCGGGCGCGTCATCAGGTAAGCGTAGATGTCGTCGGCGTCCTGGCGTGACATGCCCTTGTACGAAGTGTAAGGCATCGCCGGGTACAGATGGCGGCCGCCCGGCGCCACGCCCTGGGTCAGCGCCAGGAAGAAATCGTCCTTGGTCCAGCGGCCGATGCCGTGGTCGGCCGAAGGCGTCAGGTTGCTGCCGTAAAGGGTGCCGAACGGCGTTTCCAGCGGATAGCCCCCCGCCAAAGGCGCGCCGCCGCTGGCGGTGTGGCAGGCGGCGCAGTCGGCGGCCCGCGCCAGATAGCGGCCGCGGGCGATCTGTTCGGCGTCGGCGGTCACCTGCTGCACCGGGCCGTCATAGCGGCGATTTTCCCGCCACCACAGCAGCGCGATGACCACAATCGCCACCAGCAGGATCAACAGTGCGAGACGTTTTTTCATTGCGCCGTCTCCTTCAGCAGGCCCGGCGTCTTCAGCACCACGTCGCGCACCGCTTCGTAGTAGCGCACATAGCCGGTACAGCGGCAAATGTGGCTGTCCAGCGCCTGTTCGATGGCGCTTTCCAGCTGTTCGCGGGCGATCGGCTCCCGCTTGAGCTTCTCGACGAAAATCGTGGCGGCGTTGACGAAGCCCGGCGTGCAGTAGCCGCACTGGAAGCTGTAATGCTCCAGAAAAGCCTGCTGGATGGGGGAAAGCGCCACCACCTCGCCCTGCTCATCCACCTTGGCGTGGCCTTCGACGGTACGCACCTTTTTGCCGCTGAAGAAGTGAGCGCCGGTAATGCAGGTGCGCACCTCTTCGCTGGTGCCGCTCGGGTGGTCGACAATCGCCACGCAGGCGTGGCAGATGCCCTGCCCGCAACCGAGGCGCGAGCCGGTCAGGTCGAGATATTCGTGCAGGAAATCGATCATCATCAGCCCTTCCGGCACCTCGATAGGGCCATACTGCTTATCGTTGACGGTCAGGGAAATCGGCTGGGTTTTAATGCTCATTGTAATACCTCACGAATATTTTCTGCACGAACGGGCAAATCACGGAAACGGTGGCCGGTGGCGTCGGCGATGGCGTTGACCAGCGCGGCCACCACCGGGATCATCACCACCTCGGCCATGCCTTTCGGCGGATCGGTTTCCGACAGCGCCGGCAGGATGTCGCCGGTCTGTTTCCACACCGCCACGTCGCTGGCGCGCGGCAGGTGATAACGGTTGAAGTTCCAGGTGCCATTGCCCGGCCCGTCTTCGTACAGCGGTAAATATTCGTGCAACGCATGGCCGATGCCCATCGCCAGGCCGCCCTGCAGCTGGCCGGAAACCAGCTCCGGCACGATCATATTGCCGCATTCCATAATCGAGTGATGATTCAGCAATTCCACCTGGCCGGTGGCGACATCCACCGCCACTTCCGCCAGCGTGCCGACGGCGCTGTAGTAGGTCACCGCCGCGTTGTTGCGCTGGGTCGGCGGATAATAAACCTGCGCGCGCGCCTGGGCGGTGAACTCGCCGCCGGCGTGGCGCAGCGCCAGCCCGTCGATCGGCAGGCGCTCCGCCCGGCCGTTGAGGGTGAAATCGGCCTCCGCCCACTGCCAGCGGTTGAACACGTGTACCGCCGCGCCGGTGACGCCGCCCATCTGATAGGCTTTCTTCGCCAATAACTCCAGGCTGAGCACCGACATGCCGGCGGCGGTCAGCCCGCCTTCCACCCAGCGCGCGTCTTCACGGCGCACCACCAGCGGCGCCGCCTGGCCGCCGCCGATACCGGCCTGCCACAGCGCCATCGCCGCCGGCCACAGGCCGCGATCGAAGATCAGCCGCGCCGCTTCGCGGGTGCTGTGCGAGAAATAATAGGCCGAGTTGCTGGCGCTGGACGGCGAGCAATAGCTCGGCGTCCAGTTGGGGTTGGTCTGCAGCTTGTCCTGCTCGTCCTGCGACATCAGGTAAGGATCGCCGCTGGTGACCATCGGCAATACCGACCAGTCGGTCACCGAAAAATGCGCCTCGTCCGCCGGCTTGCCCAGCCACTGGGCGCACAGCACCGACTGAGAGGTCGACATGCCGGTGCCCATCTCGGCGCCGCTGTGATGCAGCGTGATGCGCCCGTCTTCGCCCAGCTCGACGCGAGCGAAAGAGGTCTCGGCGCCGGTACCGAAGTCTTTCTGCACGCAGCCGAAACCGACGCCGTAGCGTTTGCCCGGATGCCGGCTTTCAAACTCGGCCTTGCGTTCGGCGCGCTTAAGCCACATTTCATGCCGCGCCGCCTTCTCCAGCACCTCGTCGGCGCGGATGGCGCCGGCGGGAATGGCGCCCTGGGTGTTTTTCATGCCGGATTTCAGCACGTTGCGCAGACGAAACTCGATCGGATCAATCTTCAGCTCGGCGGCCAGCTCATCGACCATCATCTCGGTGGCGGCCATGCTCTGCAGCGTGCCGTAGCCGCGCGCCGAACCGGCGTCGATCGCCCGAGAGGCCAGCCCCACCGATGACAAGTCGCTTTTCGGGAAGTAGTAAATCGACTGGGCGGCGGTGGCGCCCACCATCACCACCGAAGGGGTAAAGTTGCTGCGGCCGCCGCCGTCGGCGGTCATCTCGCCGTGGAACGACTGCAGAACGCCGGTTTGCCGGTTGACCGCGATGCGGTAGCTCATGTCGAAGGCGTGGCGCTTGAGCGCGGTCTGGAACTGCTCGAAGCGGTCGTTGGCCAGCCGCACCGGATGACCGTCGCCGTACATCGCCGCCACCGCGCCGTAATACGGGAAGTTGTAGTGATCTTTCGAGCCGTAGCCCACGGTGTAGCACGGATGCAGGATCAGCTGCTTGACCGGCGGATTGCGCTTGGCCAGCATGCGCGGCATCTCGTCGGCCACCTCCTGCGGCGACTGGGTCGGCACCACCAGGTGCAGCGTCTGCGTCGCGGGGTCGAACCAGCCGTTGGCGTTGTCCGGCTCCAGCGCCGAGGTATCGATGGACTGCGTGGTGTAGCGGCGCGACATCACCAGCCAATCATCCGGCGGGGTCGCCAGCTCGGCGGCGATCGTGCCGGCATAATGCATGCCCTCCTGATCCAGCTTGCCGCCCTCGCGGCCTTCCGGCCACACCGGCAGGTGTTTTTTCATCGATACCGGGAAGATCGGCGTGTCTTTCAGGCTGGAAAAGCGATCGTCATCGAACGGCCGGTCGCCGCCCACCCGCACATAGCGGAAGCTGCCCCAAGGGTCACGCTCGAGCGGACCGGTCACGGCGCCATATTTGACGCTTTCCTCACGGAATTTCAGCCGGTCCTTGGCGAAGCGGAAACGGGCGAAATCGTGATATATCAGGATCGCCACCGCCTGGCCGAGATAGGCCGGGGTTTTGCCGCTCGGCAGCAGCATGTCGTCGCCGTAGAACGCCGGGAAGGCCAGGCCGTCGCGCGCCAGATCCTCCGCCGTGACCAGCCGATCGGGCTGCAGATCATCACCCAGCAGCGACAGATCGACGCCCTCAAACAGCCGATCGGCCCTGGTGACGCGCAGGATAAAGGCGTGCGCCTGCTTTTGCGGCCAGTGCGGCATATCCACCGCGCGGATGTCTCGGGCGAACACCTTCTGCCCCATCACCTTGGCGCGGCCGTCGATGCGGAAACGCACGCGTTTCGCCTGGGGATCCCAATTGGGCGACTGGAGAATTTTCTGCTCGAACAACGCGGCGTAGGCGCGGCTGTACAAGGGAGCGAGGTAGACGGATACCCCCGCTATCACGGCGCTTTTGATGAAGCGGCGCCGCGACGGGTTAAAATTGCTCATAAAAAGTCCTTCACATCTTTATTGTAGTTTTGTGTTCGCGGTGTTGTTGCGCAAACGCTGACGACCTTGCCGTAGACGTCATAAGCATATGCTTATAACCAAAATTATGTGATGATTAACATCCTGTTTTCAACAAAAATACATCTCAAAAACACATATAGTTTGTATGCTAATAGAAAGTTTGCGCAAACGCGGAACATGAGACATGACGACAGGTATTCTTATCGCCGCCGCCGGGCGCGGTGAACGCTTCGTTCGGGCCGGCGGCCAGGGCAACAAGTTAAACGCCGAATTTGCCGATGCGGCGGGCCTGCAACGCCCGCTGTTCGAGCACACGCTGCGCCAGGCGCTGGCGTCCGGCCTGCCGGTGCGGGTGGTGACCCGGCCGGATAATCTGCAGGTGCAGCGAGTCTGCGGCGCGTATCAGGTGCCGGTGACGCTGCTGGCCAGCGCCGGGCTGGGGGAATCCATCGCCGCCGGCGTAGCCGCCACCCCGCACTGGCGAGGCTGGTTGGTCCATCTGGCGGATATGCCGTTCGTCACGCCGGATATCTTCCTGCTGGTCGCCGACGCCCTGCAGCGCCACCCGATTGTCCGCCCCTGCGTGGGGCAACTGCCCGGCCATCCGGTCGGTTTTTCCGCTCTATTGCGCAAAAGCCTTTGCCGATTGCGCGGCGATAATGGCGCACGCGCGCTGCTGCAAGAGGAAGCGGTTTACCTGCTGCCGCTTGATCGGGCAGGCGTGGTACAGGATATTGATCTTCCGTCACAGCTACCGGCCAGCGAGTAAATTCAGCTATGCAACATCTTGATGTCACCGTGGTCAGCCAGGCGATAAGCTGGCTGCAGCAGCAGCCGGTGTGGCTGTGCACCGTACTCGCCACCTACGGCTCTTCGCCGCGTTCGCCGGGCGCCCTGATGGCGGCCACGCGCGACGGGCGCTACAGCGGCTCGCTATCGGGCGGCTGCGTTGAGGAAGACTTTCTGCGGCGCGTGGCCGCCGGGGAATATCAGGCGGCCAGCCAGGTGATCCGCTACGGCGAGGGCGGCATGGAGCCGAACGTGGCGCTGCCCTGCGGCGGCGTGCTGGACGTGCTGATCGAATACCTGCCGGCCGGCGAAGCCAGCATCGCTTACCTGGCCCGCATCGCCGGCGCGCTGGACGGGCATCATGCGTTGGTCAAGCGCCTGACGCCGCCCGCCGCCTGCAGCAGCCTGGAGCCGAGCGATTTCACCAGCGCCACCCGGGTTGAACGCCGCCGGCAGCAGATCACGCTGCATATCGCCGCCGCGCCGCGCCTGCTGATCGCCGGGCTGTCCAGCGTCGCCTTGTACTGCGCAGATTTCGCCGCGGCGCTGGGTTTTGAGGTGCTGGTATGCGAAAACCGCCCCGATGCGCTGGATAACTTCGCCGCTCAGCTTAAACCCCACGTGACCCTGCTGCGCCAGTTCCCGGCCAAGTTCATCGAGGACGGCGGCTGCCACGCCAATACCGCCGTTGTGGCGCTGACTCACGATCCGCGCATGGACGATCTGACATTGATGGAGGCGATCCACACGCCGGCGTTTTATATCGGCGCCATGGGCTCGTTGAGAAACAGCGCGCGGCGTCGCCAGCGGCTGCAGCAAATCGCCGAGTTTACCCCGCAGGATTTGGCGCGGATCCACGCGCCGATCGGGCTGCCGCTGGGCAGTAAAACCCCGGCGGAGATCGCGCTGGCGGTAATGGCGGCCATCGTGCAGCAGAAAAACCGCACGCCGGCCGCCGAACCGATCAACGCAGCGGCGTCACCGGCACCAGATGTTGCAACGCCAGATGCAGCTCCTCCCGCTCGTTCAGCGAATAGCTGAACATCGTCAGGTCTGGCCCGTCGCCGCGCGCCAGGCCGAGCTCGGGCAAAATCTGGGTGTAGATATGGATGATATGGTCGTTTAGCGCCACCGGTTTGCCGGCATAGCAGAAGCGGCAAAAATCGCCGTGAATATCCGGCAAGCGTTCCAGTTCCGCATCCTCATTGAGCGGGCAATCCGCCGTCACGCCGAGGGCGTAATCCACTCTGACCTGCTCTCCGTCCGGGATCAGCTGCGTAAACGAATAGGTCAGCCCAGGGCGCCCGCCCAGCTGCGCATAGAACTGCTCCCGGATCCCGCTGCGAATATGCAGATGTGACTTTTCCAGATGTTCGATATCCAGATGGTAGGCGTAACGTTTTCCCCGGAGAACATACTGGCCCGGCGCGATGCTGACGCGATCGACCTGAATATCGCCGGGTTGGTTGGCCGACAGCGAGCGAACCAGGTTGCTGTAATCCTGATTGCGGGCATGACGATAGGCGCTGGGGGATTCGGCAAAGTGTTTCTTGAAACAGCGGGAGAAGGTTTGCTGATTATCAAACTGATAATCAATGGAAATGTCGAGAATGCTTTTCTGCGTGAAACGCAGGGCGAAGGCGGCGAGATACAGGCGGCGAGCGCGAATGTACGAAGCCAGCGACAAGCCGGTCTGCTTTTTGAACATTCGCTGCAGATACCATTTTGTGTAGCCGGATTTGGCGGAGACGATATCCAATGACAGCGGATTGGTCAGGTTATCTTCAATCCAGACCAGCAGTTCCCTGATATGACTTTCCTGCGTTCCCATGTGCTTGCCGAGCCTTATTTTCCAAATATACCTTTGTGCGCGTTTTACTGCTTTGCACGTAGGGTATACAGGTTAAAACTTGGCGTCCAGCAGGCTACAGGACTTTACACTGGGGATAAATTTGCCGCCCGCCAGCGGGCGGCAACTATTTTCTGCCGCTACTTCAAACAGCTGGAACACTGGCCGGCCTGGATCTTCTGGAAGAAGTCATTGCCTTTGTCATCGACCAGAATAAACGCCGGGAAATCTTCCACTTCGATTTTCCAGATCGCTTCCATGCCCAGTTCAGGGTATTCCACGCACTCCAGGCTTTTGATGCTCTGCTGCGCCAGCACCGCGGCCGGGCCGCCGATGCTGCCGAGGTAGAAGCCGCCGTGCTTGTTGCAGGCGTCGGTCACCTGCTGGCTGCGGTTGCCCTTCGCCAGCATGATCATGCTGCCGCCGTGCGACTGCAGCAGATCGACGTAGGAATCCATACGCCCGGCGGTGGTCGGGCCCAAAGAACCCGACGCGTAACCGTCCGGGGTTTTAGCCGGGCCGGCGTAGTAGATCGGGTGATCCTTGACGTACTGCGGCAAGCCTTCACCACGGTCCAGGCGCTCTTTCAGCTTGGCGTGCGCGATATCGCGGCCGACGATGATGGTGCCGCTCAGCGACAGGCGAGTGGATACCGGATACTGCGACAGCTGCTTGAGGATATCGCGCATCGGGCGGTTGAGGTCGATTTTGATCGCCTCGCCTTCCCCGGCCTGACGCAGCTCCTGCGGAATAAACTTGCCCGGATTATGCTCCAGCTTCTCCAGCCAGATGCCGTCGCGGTTGATCTTGCCCTTGATGTTGCGGTCGGCGGAGCAGGATACCCCCATGCCGACCGGGCAAGAGGCGCCGTGGCGCGGCAAGCGCACCACGCGGATATCGTGCGCGAAGTATTTGCCGCCGAACTGGGCGCCCAGCCCCAGATTCTGCGCCTCTTTCAGCAGCTCTTCTTCCAGCGCCACGTCGCGGAACGCCTGACCGTGCTCATTGCCTTCGGTCGGCAGGCCGTCGTAGTACTTGGTCGAAGCCAGCTTGACGGTTTTCAGCGTAGATTCCGCCGAAGTGCCGCCGATCACGAACGCCACGTGGTACGGCGGGCAGGCCGCCGTGCCGAGAGTGCGCATTTTGTCGACCAGGTAGCTTTTCAGCTTGCCCGGCGACAGCAGCGCCTTGGTTTCCTGATACAGGTAAGTTTTGTTGGCCGAACCGCCGCCTTTGGCGATGCACAGGAATTTGTATTCTTCACCGTCCACGCTGTAGAGATCGATCTGCGCCGGCAGGTTGCTGCCGGTGTTGACCTCTTTATACATGTCGAGCGCGGCGTTCTGCGAATAGCGCAGGTTGTCTTCGATATAGGTGTTGTATACCCCGCGCGACAACGCCGCCTCGTCACCGCCGCCGGTCCAGACGCGCTGGCCCTTTTTGCCGACGATGATCGCCGTGCCGGTGTCCTGGCAGGTCGGTAAAATACCCTTGGCGGCGATTTCTGAGTTACGCAGAAATTGCAGCGCAACGTACTTGTCGTTTTCGCTGGCGTCCGGATCCTTGAGAATGTCGGCAACCTGCTGCTGGTGCGCCGGGCGCAGCATGAACGACGCGTCGTGGAACGCATGCTGGGCAAGCAGGGTCAGCGCTTCGGGGGCGACCTTGAGGATCTCCTGGCCTTCAAACTCGCTCACGGCAACGTGATCGCGGCTCAGCAGATAGTATTCGGTATCGTCTTTCTTCAGTGGGAACGGATCTTGATAATGGAACGGTTTATTCGACATTGATCTCTCACTTGCAACATCAGCTGCGTTAAATTCACACTTGCGGCGCGGCTCAGGCGCGCTCTGTCAAAAAACTGCCCCCACCTTACGGTTTTTTAATCAGTCGGTTATTGCGCCAAATCGCAAAATAACCGCTCTTATCGTAAGGGAAAGCGTGGGCGGCGTTTCAACCTGGTCCGGTGAGAACTGCGGGTACAGGCTCATCATGCACGCTTTATTATCCCGCAGTTAACACATTGATTACAATCCATCGACGACGATCGGGTTATCAATGCGCTAAAAAACCTGTGCCCAGTCCCCCGCATCATTTGCCTCGGCGGCTTATTGCCAGCCGCTGCGCCATTGCTTAAGCTAGCCGCAATGAACAAACCAAGAATCCCCATAGCGCTGCAACAGGCGGTGATGCGTTGCCTGCGGGACAAGCTGCAGCTGGCCCGTCAGCATTTTGCCGTCGAGTTCCCCGAGCCGAAAATCATCTACCAGCAACGCGGCACCAGCGCGGGCACCGCCTGGCTGCAGGCCTGGGAAATCCGCCTGAACCCGGTGCTGCTGATGGAAAACCAACAGCCGTTTATCGACGAAGTGGTGCCGCATGAGCTGGCGCACCTGCTGGTGTTCCGGCAGTTTGGCCGCGTGGCGCCACACGGCCGCGAATGGCGCTGGATGATGGAAAGCGTGTTGCGGGTGCCCGCCAGCCGCACTCACCAGTTTGAAATCGCTTCGGTGCAGAGCAAAACCTTTCCCTACCGCTGCGGCTGCCAGCGGCACCAGCTTACCGTACGCCGCCACAACCGCGTGCTGCGCGGCGAGAGCGAGTACCGCTGCCGCCAGTGCGGTGAAAAGCTGAAATTTCTCGCTAGCGAAAGCCTTTAGCCTAACGATTTATCCGTTAAAACAAGTGAATATCGCCGTTTGCCACTGCCGATAACTTCCGTTACCCTGCCTGCTTTTCCAATTTCGAGCTGTTTTGGAATATGCTTCGCAAAATTTTGTTTATGGTGGTTTTCGCTGCCGGCGCCGCTCAGGCGCACGGCATCAATAATTTCTCGCAGGCCAAGGCGGCGGCGGCCAAAATCAACCGGGACGCCCCCGGCAGCTTCTACTGCGGCTGCCGCATCGACTGGCAGGGCAAAAAGGGCGTCCCCGATCTCGCCAGCTGCGGCTATCAGGCACGTAAAAACGCCCAGCGCGCCCAGCGCATCGAGTGGGAGCACGTGGTGCCGGCCTGGCAGTTCGGCCATCAGCTGCAGTGCTGGCAACAGGGCGGCCGCAAGAACTGCAATAAGGACGCCGGCTACCGCCAAATCGAAACCGATCTGCATAATCTGCAGCCGGCGATCGGCGAAGTGAACGGCGATCGCAACAACTTCATGTACAGCCAGTGGCGTGGCGGTGAAGGCCAGTATGGCCAGTGCCCGATGAAAGTGGACTTCAAAAACAAGCAGGCGGAGCCGCCGGCCCGTGCGCGCGGCGCCATCGCGCGCACCTATTTCTATATGCGCGACCGCTACCAGCTGCGCCTTTCGCGCCAGCAAACCCAGCTGTTCGAGGTGTGGAACCGCCAGTATCCGGTCAGCCAGTGGGAATGTCAGCGCGAAGCACGTATCGCCAAGGTTCAGGGCAACCATAACCCCTATATTCAACAGGCTTGTCAGCGGCGAAAAAGCTAACCGTTGGGTATATACTCTTTTTTTTCAAGCCGCAGCGCCGATAGCTGCAAGTTCGTCAGGATCAAACAATCACATGCGTATACCCCGCATTTATCATCCGCAGCCGTTGACTGGCCATGCGGAAATCGCCCTGAGCGAAGACGCCGCCAACCACGTTGGGCGCGTGCTGCGCATGAGCGCCGGCCAGGCGCTGGAACTGTTCGACGGCAGCAATCAGGCGTTCGACGCCGAGATAGTCCGGGTGGACAAAAAAAGCGTTCAGGTGCGTTTAGGCGCCGCCCGGGAGGATGACCGCGAGTCGCCGCTCAACCTGCATCTGGGCCAGGTTATCTCGCGCGGCGAGAAAATGGAGTTCACCATTCAGAAATCCATCGAGCTGGGCGTCAACGTCATCACCCCGCTGTTTTCCGAACGCTGCGGCGTAAAACTGGACGGCGAGCGCCTGGCGAAAAAAATTCAACAGTGGCAGAAAATCGCCATCGCCGCCTGCGAACAGTGCGGCCGCAACCGCCTCCCGGAAATCCGCGAGGCGATGCAGCTGGAGGCCTGGTGCGCCGAACAGGCCGACGGCCTGAAGCTCAACCTGCACCCGCGCGCCAGCCACAGCATCAACACCCTGCCGCTGCCGGTGGAACATGTCCGCCTGCTGATCGGCCCGGAGGGCGGTTTATCCGCCGACGAAATTGCGATGACCACAGGCCACGGATTTACTGATATCCTGCTGGGGCCACGCGTTCTGCGTACAGAAACCACAGCGCTCACCGCAATTACCGCTTTGCAGGTACGTTTCGGCGATCTGGGTTAAAGGAGAAAAGATGATTAAGCTCGGCATCGTGATGGACCCTATCGCCTCCATCAACATCAAGAAAGACACCAGCTTCGCCATGCTGCTCGAAGCGCAGCGCCGTGGCTGGGAACTGCACTATATGGAGATGAACGATCTCTATCTGCACGCCGGGGACGGCCGCGCCCGCACCCGCCTGCTGAGCGTCAAGGAAGACAAGGAGAGCTGGTTCAGCTTCGGCGCAGAGCAGGATCTGGCGCTGCAGGATCTGGACGTGATCCTGATGCGCAAGGACCCGCCGTTCGATACCGAATACATCTACGCGACCTACATTCTGGAGCGCGCGGAGGTGAAAGGCACGCTGGTGGTCAACAAGCCGCAAAGCCTGCGCGACTGCAACGAGAAGCTGTTCACCGCCTGGTTCCCGGAACTGACGCCGGACACGTTGGTCAGCCGCAGCGCCGCGCATATCCGCAAATTCCACCAGCAGCACGGCGACGTTATCCTCAAGCCGCTGGACGGCATGGGCGGCGCGTCAATCTTCCGCGTGAAGCAGGACGATCCGAACCTGTCGGTGATCATCGAGACCCTGACCGAACACGGCAGCCGCTTCTGCATGGCGCAGAACTTCCTGCCGGCGATCAAGGAAGGCGACAAACGCATCCTGGTGGTCGACGGTGAGCCGGTGCCTTACTGCCTGGCGCGCATTCCGGCGCAGGGTGAAACGCGCGGCAACCTGGCGGCCGGCGGCCGCGGCGAAGCGCGCCCGCTGAGCGAAAGCGACTGGAAAATCGCCCGGGCCGTCGCGCCGACGCTGAAAGAGAAAGGGCTGATTTTCGTTGGCCTGGACGTGATCGGCGATCGTCTGACCGAGATCAACGTCACCAGCCCAACCTGCGCGCGCGAGATCGAAGCCGCCTTCCCGATCTCCATCACCGGTATGCTGATGGACGCCATAGAAAAGCGTCTGGCGGCGAAGTAATCCGCAACGCGGGCGGCAAAACCGCCCGCGATCCTGGCCTGGGCGCGCCGCCGCCGTCGGCCTCTGCCGGCCGGGCTGCGGCTTGAAAGGTTAGGGATATGGCCGCATACTGGCGGCTGTTTAACTTCACACCCATTGATTACCTTAATAACGCCATGAATTTACAGCACCATTTTCTGATTGCCATGCCATCACTTCAGGATCCCCGCTTCAAGCGCTCGGTGATTTATGTCTGCGAGCACAACGAAGAAGGCGCCATGGGGCTGGTGATCAATAAGCCGGTGGAGCAGTTCACGGTGGCGACGGTGCTGAACAAGCTGAAGATCATGCCGCCGGCGCGCGATCCGGCTATCAGCCTCGACAAGCCGGTGTTTGCCGGCGGACCGCTGGCGGACGACCGCGGTTTTATCCTGCATACTCCGCGCAAAGGCTTCGGCTCCAGCATTCAAATTTCGCCGCACACCATGATCACCACCTCGAAAGACGTGCTGGAGACGCTGGGCACCCCGGAGCAGCCGGACGACGTGCTGGTGGCGCTGGGCTACGCCGGCTGGGAAAAGGGCCAGCTGGAACAAGAGGTGCTGGAGAATGCCTGGCTGACCATCGAGGCCGACCCCGACATTCTGTTCCATACGCCGATCGCCAGCCGCTGGCGCGAGGCCGCCAACCGCCTGGGCATAGACATCCGCAGCATCGCCAACCACGCAGGACACGCCTGATGAGCAACCGCACCATTATCGCCTTCGATTTCGGCACCAAAAGCATCGGTGCGGCCATCGGCCAGGAACTGACCGGCAGCGCCCGCGCGCTGGCGGCCTTCAAAGCGCAGGACGGTTCGCCGGACTGGCAAAAAATCGAAAAGCTGCTGAAAGAGTGGCAACCGGACCTGGTGGTGGTCGGCCTGCCGCTGAATATGGACGGCACCGAACAGCCGGTTACCGAGCAGGCGCGCAAGTTCGCCAACCGCCTGCACGGCCGCTTTGGCGTGCAGATTGCGTTGCACGACGAACGCCTGAGCACCGTTGAGGCCCGCGCCAACCTGTTCGACCGCGGCGGTTTCCGCGCGCTGGACAAAGGCAGCGTAGACTCCGCTTCCGCGGTGGTCATTCTGGAAAGCTGGTTCGAAAAGCAACTGGGCTAACCGCCCGTTCTCGTTCTCCCCTGTCCCCCAGCAAACCGGCGTCGATCCGCTGCTGCAGGCCCTGTTCAAAGGTCTGCATGCCGGACTGCGCGCCGGTTTGCAGCACGCTGGCAAGCTGGTGGTTTTTGCCTTCGCGGATCATGCTGCTGACCGCCGCCGTCGCCGTCAGCACTTCAAAAATCGCCAGCCGGCCGCCGCCGGGGCGCCCGATCAGCTTCTGTGCGATCACCGCCTGCAGACTGCCGGCCAGTTGGGCGCGTACGTAGGGCTTCTCCTCCGCCGGAAAGACGTCCACCAGCCGCTCAATCGCCTGCGGCGCGTTGCGGGTATGCAGCGTCGCCAGCACCAGATGCCCGGTTTCCGCCGCGGTGAGCGCCAGGCGAATGGTGGCGGTGTCGCGCAGTTCCCCCAGCAGGATCACGTCCGGATCCTCCCGCAGCGCGGCGCGCAACGCATCATCAAAGCTGTGGCTGTCGCGGCCGAGCTCACGCTGCTGGATCAGCGAACGTCGGCTGTGATGCACAAACTCGATGGGGTCCTCCAACGTGAGAATATGCCGCCGCTGGTGGCGGTTAATCTCGTCGATCATCGCCGCCAGCGTGGTGGATTTGCCGCTGCCGGTGGCGCCGGTGACCAATATCAGGCCGTCTTCGCGCCGCAGCAGCGCCGGGATAATCTCCGGCGCCGCCAAGGCCGCCAGCGTCGGGCACTCGCTGGCTATCCTTCGCAGCGCCAGGGAAATACCCTCGCGTTGTAAAAACGCGTTGGCGCGCAGCCGCAAACCGCCCGGCAATTGCAGCGCCAGATCGAGCTGCCCGCGCTGCTGCAGTTCGCGGCGCTGCGAAGGCGCCAGCAGCCGGTCGCACAGGGCCAGCATGCGCTCCGGCCTCAGGCTTTCCGCCCCTTCGAGCGGCCGCAATTCACCGTCGATGCGCAACATCGGCGGATGACCGGCACAAAGGTGCAGATCGGAAGCATTATGCTTTACACTAAGGGCCACGAATTCATCGATATCCATATCAATCTCCTGGGTCAATAATGAGCACTATTCAACAGAACCTGCAGGATGTCAGAAACCGCATTGCGTCGGCCGCTCGAGACTGCGCGCGCGCGCCAGAAGAAATTACCCTGCTTGCCGTCAGCAAAACCAAACCTGTGGCGGCGATCGCAGAAGCCATCGCCGCCGGCCAACGGGCGTTTGGTGAAAACTACGTGCAGGAAGGGGTCGATAAAATTCAGCATTTCGCCGCGTCGCCGCAGGCCGCCTGGCTGGAATGGCACTTTATCGGCCCGCTGCAATCCAATAAGAGCCGGCTGGTGGCGGAGCACTTCGCCTGGTGCCACACGCTGGACCGGCTGCGCATCGCCCAGCGCCTGAGCGATCAGCGCCCGGCAGAGATGGCCCCGCTTAACGTGCTGATCCAAATAAATATCAGCGACGAGCAGAGTAAATCTGGCATTGTACTGGATGAGCTGCCGGCGCTGGCCGAGGCGATCGCCGCCCTGCCCAATCTGAGGTTGCGCGGGCTGATGGCCATTCCTGCGCCGGAAGACGATTACCCGCGGCAGCTGGCGGTGTTCGGCCGCATGAACGACGCTTTCCTGGCGCTGCGGCAGCGCTACCCGCAGGTTGATACGCTGTCGATGGGCATGACCGACGACATGGCGGCGGCCATCGCCGCGGGCAGCACCCTGGTGCGTATCGGCACCGCAATTTTTGGCGCCCGTGATTACTCACCGGCCTGACCTATGACGAGGGATTTGATGCAACATCGCAAGATTACCTTTATTGGCGCCGGCAACATGGCGCGCGCTATCATCGCCGGCCTGGTGGCGGGTGGTTATCCGGCCAAATCCATCAGCGTTTACGCCCCCTCGACGAAAAACCGGGACGCGCTGGCGGCGGACTACGGCATCGTCAGCAGCGGCGACAACATCGCCTGCGCGCGCGAAGCCGAAGTCGTGGTGCTGGCGGTCAAACCGCAGATGATGGCGGACGTCTGCCAGCCGCTGCGGGAACAGATCGACTTTTCCGCCAAGCTGGTGCTGTCGATCGCCGCCGGTATTCAGGTCAGCCGCTTTTACCAGCTGCTGGGCGACCGGCTGAATATCGTGCGCATCATGCCGAATACCCCGTCGCTGGTCGGCAAAGGCATGAGCGGCCTGTATGCGCCGCCGCAGGTCAGCCAACAGGATCGCGACTACACCGGCGACCTGATGAGTTCGGTCGGCAAAATCTGCTGGGTGGATGACGAGAACGGCATCAACGGGGTGATCGCCGCGGCCGGCAGCGCGCCGGCCTATTTCTTCCTGTTTATGGAAGCGATGCAAAAAGAAGCCGAACGCATGGGCTTCGATAGCCAGACCGCGCGCGATCTGGTGCAGCAGGCCGCCTCCGGCGCCGCCGCACTGGTCGAGGCCAACCCGGATACGCCATTATCCACCCTGCGCGAACAGGTCACCTCCAAAGGCGGCACCACCGCCGAAGCGCTGCGGGTGTTCAACGAACAGCGACTGCCGGAGACCGTAGCCAAAGCCATGCAGGCGGCGGTTTCCCGTGCGCAGGAAATGGAAAAATCATTTTAAATAACCGAGAGTTAAGGAGAAGGACCACTTCATGCTAACGCTGACTTTTTTGGTCAAGACCGTTATTGATCTGTACGTGATGGTGCTGTTGCTGCGCATTTGGATGCAGTGGACGCGCACCGATTTTTACAACCCGTTCTCACAGTTTGTGGTGAAGATCACCCAGCCGGTGGTCGGGCCGCTGCGCCGCATCATCCCTTCGTTGGGGCCGATCGACAGCGCTTCGCTGCTGCTGGCGTTCCTGCTGATGACCATCAAGTATCCGCTGCTGCTGCTGATTCAGGGCGGCGCGATGTCGCTCAGCCCGTATAATCTGCTGTTCGGCCTGATCTCGCTGGTCAAGTCCGCCGGTTACCTGATCTTCTGGGTGATGATTATCCGCGCGCTGATGAGCTGGATCAGCCAGGGCCGCAGCCCGATCGATTACGTCATGTATCAGCTGACCGAACCCTTGATGGCGCCGATCCGCCGCATCATCCCGGCGATGGGCGGCATCGATTTTTCCGCTATGGTGGTGATCCTGATCCTCTATCTGATCAACTACCTGGGCATGGATCTGTTCGGCGAGATCTGGTTCCTGCTGTGAGTGCGGTCACCCCCGTGCTGGACGGGCTGGCGATCAGGCTATATATTCAGCCGAAAGCCAGCCGCGACCAGATCGTCGGTTTGCATGGCGACGAACTCAAAGTCGCCATTACCGCCCCGCCGGTCGACGGCCAGGCCAACGCTCATCTGATCAAGTTCATCGCCAAGCAGTTCAGGGTGGCGAAAAGCAACGTCACCATCGAGAAAGGCGAACTGGGGCGGCACAAACAGTTACGCATCGTTAATCCGCAACAGATCCCCGCCGTGGTCGCGGCGCTTATAGAATAAAATTCAAGGTAGTCACTATGCAAAAAGTCGTTCTTGCCACCGGTAACCCGGGTAAAGTGCGCGAGCTCGCCGGCCTGCTGGCCGATTTCGGTCTGGACGTGGTCGCACAAACCGAACTGGGCGTGGATCCCGCCGAGGAAACCGGGTTGACGTTTATCGAAAACGCCATCCTCAAGGCGCGCCACGCGGCGCAAATTACCGGTCTGCCGGCGATCGCCGACGACTCCGGCCTGGCGGTGGATGCGCTGGGCGGCGCGCCGGGCATTTACTCCGCGCGCTACGCCGGCGTCGACGCTTCGGACCAGGAAAACCTCGACAAGCTGCTGGCGGCGCTGAAAGACGTGCCGCAGGGCAGCCGCGGCGCGCAGTTCCACTGCGTGCTGGTGTATATGCGCCACGCGGAAGACCCGACGCCGCTGGTGTTCCACGGCAGCTGGGCCGGCGAAATAGCCTTCCAGTCCGCCGGCGAAGGCGGCTTCGGCTATGACCCCATCTTCTACCTGCCGGAGCTGGGCCGCAGCGCCGCCGAACTGAGTCGCGACGAGAAGAGCGCGGTGTCGCACCGCGGCAAGGCGCTGAAGCTGATGCTGGAAGCCATGCGCAATGCTTAAGCTGCCTCCGCTGAGTTTGTACATCCATATCCCGTGGTGCGTGCAGAAATGCCCGTACTGCGACTTCAACTCGCATGCGTTGAAGGGCGAGGTGCCGCATCAGGAGTACGTCGATCACCTGTTGGCCGATTTGGATGCCGACCTGCCGCTGGCCGGCGGCCGGGAAATCAGCACTGTCTTTATCGGCGGCGGCACCCCCAGCCTGCTGAGCGCCGAGGCGATGCAGGCGCTGCTGGACGGCGTGCGCGCGCGCATCGGCGTCGCCGACGACGCCGAAATCACCATGGAAGCCAACCCCGGCACCGTGGAGGCCGATCGCTTCAGCGGCTACCAGCGGGCCGGCGTGAACCGCATTTCCATTGGGGTGCAGAGCTTCAGCGCCGAGAAGTTGACCCGCCTGGGGCGCATTCACGGCCCGGAAGAGGCCAAACGCGCGGCGCACCTGGCCACCGGGCTGGGCTTGCGCAGCTTTAACCTCGATCTGATGCACGGGCTGCCGGACCAGTCTTTGGAAGAGGCGCTGGACGATCTGCGCCAGGCCATCGCCCTCAACCCGCCGCATTTGTCGTGGTATCAGCTGACCATCGAGCCGAACACCCTGTTCAGTTCGCGCCCGCCGGTGCTGCCGGACGACGACGCCCTGTGGGACATCTTCGAGCGCGGCCACCAGCTGTTGAGCGCCGCCGGCTACCAGCAGTACGAGACGTCGGCCTACGCCAAACCGGGTTATCAGTGCCAACACAACCTCAACTACTGGCGCTTCGGCGATTACCTGGGGATTGGCTGCGGCGCGCACGGCAAGCTGACCTTCAGCGACGGCCGCATCCTGCGCACGGCGAAAACCAAGCACCCGCGCGGCTTTATGCAGGGCAAGTATATGGACAAGCAGCATGAGGTAGCGGCCGCGGATCGGCCATTCGAGTTCTTCATGAACCGCTTCCGCCTGCTGGAGGCCGCGCCGCGCGCCGACTTCGTCAACTACGCCGGGCTGGCCGAAAGCGCGATCCGCCCGCAGTTGGATGAAGCGCTGGAAAAGGGTTATCTGAAAGAGACGGCGGAATACTGGCAGATCACCGAGAAAGGCAAGCTGTTCCTCAACTCGTTGCTGGAGCTGTTTCTGGCGGACGAATAAAAAAAAGCGCTGATTAATTCAGCGCTTTTTCATTGGTTTTTCAGGCGGCGTGATGGGGGCGGTGTGTGACATCCCCACGCCCCTTTAGCAGCCCTTCAACGGAAATATCTTCATCCAACATATCCCAATGGATACCGCGGGTACTCAGCTCATATCCGGCGCGCTGCTCATCCGTGGCATTCAGCAAGCGGGGGAACCACGCCAGCGGCACGCCAATGATTCTGGCATCGCTCAGCTCGACCCACATCGTCGCATCGTCAAAACTTACGTTTTTAGCTGAAATACTCATTCCATGCCTCCAAAAACAACCTGTTATGAATCCTAACGATCTCCGTTAATTCCTTTAGGGCTTTAGCGTTAAACCCGTCGTTGCGGGCTAACTGTACCAAAGGGGTCAGCCAAAACTTGGCTTCTGCGTCAGCATCTCGAATATGGATATGCGCCGGTTCAAGCGGATCACCTTCATTCGAGTAAAAAAAGAATTTATAGCCTTTATAACGGAATATCACTGGCATCAATGCAAAATCCTTTTAGCTATTGATTATAGTTTAGCCAGTTTGTCAGATAGCCGTCGAGAGATCAAAAAACGATCGCCCAGCTATATATTCATGTTACTTCAACGCATTAAGCAGGTCTTTACGCTGGGTTTCCAGCCCGGTGACGCGGTTGCACACGTCGCGGCCAAAGTTCTGGAAATCCTGCTCCTGGTTGTTCCATTCGTTCTGGATCGCCTTCTGCAGGCCGCCCAGGTTGCCCATAATCGCCTGCAGCGGGTTGCCGCCGCTGTTGGTCGCCTGCTTGACGCCCATCTCGTTCAGGCTGTCCTGCAGCACGCCGCCCATGCTCTGCTGCACAATGTTGCGGCCGTCCTGCTCGACCTGATCGACCGCCTTGTGGTGGAAGGCCAGCCCGTCGCTGCGGTGTTCGATAATGCGGTTCATCTGCTGCTTGAGCTGGCCGTTCAGGGTGGTCAGGCGGTTGCGCACGTTGCTGTCGCTGCCCAATTCCTTGACGATCACCTTGTCCAGCGCCACGCGGGCTTTCTCCAGGTGCTGCTGGGCGCCGTTGTCGATCCACGGCAGCTCCTTGCGCAGCGCGCTCTGGTAACTGAAGGCTTTCTGACGCTGGCTGTCGTTGAGGCTCAGCGCCTGCCCGTCACGGGTGACGTCGCCGTCCGGCGAAATCTGCAGGTTGCCGCTGGCGCCCGTCACCTGCACGTTCTGCGGGCTGATAATCACGTCGTCCTGGGGTTTAACGCTGCACTGATACTCGGCGTGGGCCTGCGAAGCCGTCAACAGCAGTAAGGCTAACCCGGTTTTCTTTAACATGTCTTCTCCTGACTCCCATCCATGTTGGGATTAAAAAATCGAACGGCTGATACGTTGAGACAACAGTTCCAATGCCGCAGTTCCCGCCAACGAGTTGCCGGAGGCATCCAGTTCCGGCGACCAGACGGCAATCGACAGCTCATCCGGCACGATGGCGACGATGCCGCCGCCCACCCCGGACTTGCCCGGCATCCCCACCCGATAGGCGAACTCCCCCGCGCCGTCGTACATGCCGCTGGTCATCATCAGCGCGTTGATCTGGCGGGCCTGCAGCGGGCTGATCACTTCCTGGCCGCTGAGATCGCGGCCGTGATTGGCCAGATAAACAAAGCCGCGCGCCAATTCCACGCAGCTCATGCGCAGCGCACAGTAGTGGAAATAGGTCTTCAGCACCGTGAGCACGTCGTTCTCGAAGTTGCCGAACGACTTCATCAGGTAGGCGATGGCCGCATTGCGGTCGGAGTGTTCGAACTCGGAGCGCGCCACGCGCGCGTCGTAGGCCAGACAGTCTTCGCCGGTCAGCTGCCGCACCACTTCCAGCATCCGCTGTTTGGGTGCGCTGAGCCGGGTTTGCAGCATGTCGCACACCACCAGCGCGCCGGGGTTGATAAACGGATTACGCGGCTTGCCCTGCTCCATTTCCAACTGCAGCAACGAGTTGAACGGCAGCCCGGAAGGCTCTTTGCCGACCCGCCGCCAAATCTCGTGTTCCTGGTAGCGCGTCAGCGCCAACGTCAGGCTCAGCACCTTGGAAATCGACTGAATGGAGAAACGCTCCATGGCGTCGCCGGCCTGGAACATTTCACCGTCCACGGTGCAGACGGCGATCGCCAACCGGTCGGCGGCCACTTCCGCCAGCGCCGGTATGTAGTCCGCCACTTTCCCCTGGCCTATCAGCGGGCGAACCTGTTGCAGGATGTCGTCCAGCAACGCGTTATCCAATGTTGTTACCACCTCGGTCACACTCCGGCTTTCCCTTCATCTTTCAAGCCGCAGCGTGGTTGGCTGCGTTTGCTCGCCGCCTGGCCGCGGCTTGAAATCTGTGGGACATAAAACAAAGGTGCCGTTAAGGCACCTTAAAATAAATAAGCGCGGCGCGGGCCGCGCTCATCGGGCGAGAGAGATCAGTCCCACCAGATGTCGAACAAATCGCTGACCTTAACCTCGGTCAGGTTGCGCGCTTCCAGCCAGTTTTTCACCAGCTCGCGGTGCTCATCGGTGCAGTGACCGATCTTCTGCAGGCAGATCAGCCCTTCCCACTGCAGGTAGCCGCTGCCGTCAAACGCCAGGCCGTTCGGCTCGATCGCTTCGTCGATGAACGCGTCCAGCGTGCTGTCGATATCTTCAACGGCGGTGCCTTCGGCAAAACGCCAGGCGACGGAGAAACCCAGTTCCTGAAACTCTTCAATGTGCAATTTTTTACGTAAACGACGACTGCGGTTCTTAGCCATTATTCTTTCCTCTCAAACATCAAGTCCCAAACGCCATGTCCCAGGCGCTGGCCGCGTAATTCAAATTTCGTCAGCGGACGCGAGTCCGGGCGCGGCACGTAATCATTATCGCTGGAAAGATTAGCGTAGCCTGGGACCCCGTTCATAACCTCTAACATATGTTCTGCATAAGGTTGCCAGTCGGTGGCCATGTGGAACACGCCGCCCACCTTCAGTTTGCGCAACACCAGCTCGACAAACGGCGTCTGAACGATGCGGCGTTTGTTGTGCCGCGCTTTGTGCCACGGATCGGGGAAGAACAGCTGCACCATGTCCAGCGAACCGTCCGGGATCATATTTTCCAGCACCTCGACCGCGTCGTGACACATCACGCGCAGGTTGCTCAGCCTGGCTTCGTGAGCGTCGGCCAGGCAGGCGCCCACGCCCGGCGAATGCACTTCTATCCCCAAAAAGTTCTGCTGCGGGTTGTTGCCCGCCATGGTCACCAGCGAGGCGCCCATGCCAAAGCCGATCTCCAGCACCGTTGGCGCGTCGCGCCCGAACAGTGCGGCGATGTCGACAGGTTCAGCCTGATACTCCACGCCCATCACCGGCCAATAGTTGTCCAGCGCGTGCTGCTGGCCTTTGGTCAACCGCCCCTGGCGGCGGACAAAACTGCGGATACGGCGCATCGCGCGGCCGTTCTCATCAAATTCCGGGGAGATGACGTCATTAATCATAGTGCTTTCTGTCTGTTTGGCTGCCAATTAGGGAAACGCGCATTATGCAAAGATACATTGGTTTAGCAAGTGTTCATCTTAATACCTGCCGTGCGACGTCGGAAAGTTCCGGTTTACAGCATCATGACTCTATGCTGCAATCTCGCTTCATTTTCTGCCGGATATCGAATCTGCTTATGATGCAAGCACAACAGTTCGCACAGGTGGTGCTTGACTGGTACCAGCGTTACGGCCGTAAAACCCTGCCGTGGCAGCTTGATAAGACCGCCTATCAAGTATGGCTCTCCGAGGTGATGTTGCAACAGACTCAGGTTGCCACCGTCATTCCTTACTTTCAGCGGTTTATGGCGCGTTTTCCCAACGTGCGCGCGCTGGCGGAAGCCCCGCTGGACGAGGTGCTGCATCTGTGGACCGGCCTGGGCTATTACGCCCGCGCCCGCAACCTGCACAAGGCGGCGCAGACCATTGTCGCACAGCACGGCGGCGAGTTCCCGACAACCTTCGAAGAAATTGCCGCCCTGCCCGGCATCGGCCGCTCCACCGCCGGCGCGGTGCTGTCGCTGGCGCTCGGCCAGCACTACCCGATCCTCGACGGCAACGTAAAGCGCGTGCTGGCGCGCTGCTATGCGGTGGCAGGCTGGCCGGGAAAAAAAGAGGTCGAGAACCGGCTGTGGAAGATCAGCGAAGACGTCACCCCGGCGCAGGGCGTCGGCCAATTCAACCAGGCGATGATGGATCTGGGCGCCATGGTGTGCACCCGCTCCAAACCCAAGTGCGAGCTCTGCCCGCTCAACGTCGGCTGCATCGCCTACGCCAACCACAGCTGGGCCAACTATCCCGGCAAGAAGCCGAAACAGACCCTGCCGGAAAAAACCGCCTACTTCTTGCTGCTGCAGCATGGCGAACGCGTGTGGTTGGAACAGCGCCCGGCGGTCGGCCTGTGGGGCGGCCTGTTCTGCTTCCCGCAGTTCAGCGAACGCGACGGTTTGGAACTCTGGCTGCAACAACGCGGTCTGAAAGGCAACCGCCTGGAGCAGCTGACCGCATTTCGCCATACATTCAGCCATTTCCACCTCGATATCGTGCCGATGTGGCTGGAAATCAACGCGGCGGGCGGCGGCATGGATGAGGGCCCCGGTCTCTGGTATAACTTAGCGCAGCCGCCGTCGGTCGGGCTGGCAGCGCCGGTTGATCGCCTGTTGCAACAGTTGGCGAAGCAGTCTCCGATCCAACAAAATTTATATGGCGATAACGCCATTGACGAGGAATTAGCATGAGCCGCACCATTTTTTGTACCTTCCTGCAGCGCGACGCCGAAGGGCAGGATTTCCAGCTTTACCCGGGTGAAGTCGGCAAACGCATCTACAACGAGATCTCCAAGGAAGCCTGGGGCGAATGGATGAAGAAGCAAACCATGCTGATCAACGAGAAAAAGCTGAACATGATGAACGTCGATGACCGCAAGCTGCTGGAACAAGAGATGATCAAATTCCTGTTCGAAGGGCATGACGTGCATATCGAAGGCTATACGCCGCCAAGCGAATAACGCTGTTGGGGCCAGGCGCTGGCCCGCTTCAATACTCTTATAATTCTTCAAGACGGCTTTAAGATGAAGAAAATTTTAGCTTTGCTAGTGATAGCGCCTTTGCTGATTTCCTGTTCCGGCAAAAAAAGTGATGAAGTCAACGAAGCCTGGGTGAAAGACACCAACGGCTTCGACATTCTGATGGGCCAGTTCGCCCACAACATCGAAAACATCTGGGGTCTGAACGAAGTTCTGATCGCCGGGCCGAAAGACTACGTCAAATATACCGACCAGTATCAAACCCGCAGCCACATCAACTTCGATTCGGGCGCCATCACCATCGAGACCATCGCCACCACCGATCCGAGCGCGCATCTGCGCCGGGCGATCATCAGCACCCTGCTGATGGGCGACGATCCGGGGTCTATCGACCTCTATTCCGACGTCAACGATATCCAGATCAGTAAAGAGCCGTTCCTGTATAGCCAGGTGCTGGATAACAAGGGCGCGCCGATCCGCTGGGAATGGCGCGCGGCGCACTTCGCCGACTATCTGCTGCAGACCAGGCTGCAAAAACGCACCTCCGGCCTGCATGTGATTTACTCGGTCACCATTCAGCTGGTGCCGAACCACCTGGACAAGCGTGCGCATAAATACCTGCCGATGGTGCGCAAGGCGTCGGAGAAATACGGTGTGGAAGAGTCGCTGATCCTGGCTATCATGCAGACCGAATCGAGTTTCAACCCGTATGCGGTAAGCGGCTCCGACGCGCTGGGCCTGATGCAGGTGGTGCAGCATACCGCCGGCAAGGACGTGTTCCAGATGCGCGGCAAATGGGGCAAACCGAGCCGCAGCTATCTGTTCGATCCGGAAAACAACATCGATACCGGCACCGCCTACCTGGCGATCCTGCAGAACAATTACCTGGGCGGCATTCAGAACCCGACCTCGCGCCGCTATGCGGTGATCACCGCCTATAACGGCGGCGCAGGCAGCGTGCTGCGGGTGTTCTCCAGCGACCGAAGCCGCGCGGTAGGCATCATCAACAACATGCAGCCCGGCGATGTGTACCAGACGCTGACCACCAAGCATCCGGCCGCCGAATCGCGCCGCTACCTGGTGAAGGTGAACAACGCGCAGAAGAGCTATCGCCGCCGTTGATCCCCCCGGCGGGGGCGGACACCGACGTCGCCCCCGCCGCCATCCTCAATCCGCCAGGCTATAGCCATCGCGCCCCTGCGCCTTGGCGCGATATAAGGCCGCGTCGGCCGCCGCCAGCAGTTGCTCACGCCCCAGCCCCTTGCGCCATTGGGCGATGCCCTGGCTCACCGTGACCCGATTCGCCACCTCGGAATCCGCATGCGGCAGCGCCAGCTCCGCCAGCGATGCCTCAATCCTTTTCGCCACCTGCACCGCTTCGTTCGCGTCGGATTTCGGCAGCAGAATGATGAACTCCTCCCCGCCATAGCGGGCCACCAGATCCTGCGAACGGCGAGTGGCGCTCTCCAGGCAGGCCGCCAGGCGGATCAGGCACTCATCCCCCTGCTGATGACCATAGCGGTCGTTGTATTTTTTGAAGAAATCGACGTCCAGCATGATCAGGGAAAACGGCCTCTGCAACAGCGACTCGCGCTGCAAGACGGCGTCGAAAAAGCTGTCGAAACCGCGCCGGTTGGCGATGCCGGTCAGGGGATCGCGATGCGCCATCCTGCTCAGCCGCTCAATCAGCCGCTGGTTTTCCCGCTCGCGCTCGAGCGCCAGCTGAAACCAGTGCTCCAGGCGGCGCTTCGCGGAATAAATTACAAACAGCATCAGCGCATAGGAAATCAGGTTCACCAACGAGAAAGCGCTGCGGATCACGATATTTTCGGCAATCGCCGCCAACAGCACCGGGACGCTAAACAGGAAAAACAGCCTGGGAGACAGGTAGAAAGCCACCAGAGAGGAAAACAGCAGGCCGATAGTCAGCGGATACACCAGATAAATGATGTCATTGACGATCAGGTGGTAAAAAATAGCGCACCAGCACAGGGCCAGCAGCAGCAGACAAACGACGGCGCCGCGCCAAACCGATCGCTCCCCTTTGGCGGCCAGCCGACGCAGCGCCACATAGGACAAGGCCGATATCAGCGCCACTCCGCTTATCGCCGGCGCATCGCGCAGCGGCTGAATAACCGAGTGGGCGTCATAGCCCTGAGCCCGCTGAAAAAACAGGTAGACCGAGAACAGGGCATTAACCAACAGAAACCAGTTGAAATTACCCAGCGTAGCGCGTCTTTTCTCCCCGTCGACCCACTCGATATATCCCTCTTTTTTCATCATATTATTTTTGTCACCGATGGATTTACCTAAAAGGTAGCGGCGCCTTCCCGCTTTGTCATCCCGGGCGGTCACAATGTCATGGCGGCCCTCTGCTGGCCGCCCGGCGTTATTGCTTGATCATATAGCCGAAGATGCGCTTCCAGCCGTGATCTTTTTTCTCGATATACACCCCCTGCAGCTCCGGCGAAAAGCCCGGCAGGCGGTTGATGCCCTCTTCCAGCGCCAGGAAGTAGCGCTGCACCGCGCCGCCCCACACTTCCCCCGGCACCACGCACAGCACGCCCGGCGGGTACGGCAGCGCACCCTCCGCCGCGATGCGCCCCGCCGCCTGGCCGATAGGCACCAGCTCGACGTTGTCGCGGATAAACTCGACGTTGGCGTCCTGCGGGTTCATCTCCACCGGCGGGAAATGGTCCTGGCGGAACATCTCTTTCTGCAGCTGCTTGACGTCGAAGCTGACGTACAGGTCGTGCATCTCCTGGCACAGCTGACGAATGCTGTAACCGCGGTAGCGCTGTTCATTCTTGCGGTAGACCGTCGGCAGCACCAGGCTCAGCGGGGCGTCCTCCTCCACGTAACGCTCGAACTGCACCAGCATCTCCACCAGCTGTTCCAGCTTGGCCGGGTTTTCCGCCGGGGTCAGCAGGAACAGGATCGAGTTCAGATCGCACTTCTCCGGCACAATGCCGTTCTCGCGCAGGAAGTTGGCCAGGATAGTCGCCGGCACGCCGAATTCGGTGTATTGGCCGGTGGCCGCGTCGATGCCCGGCGTGGTCAGCAACAGCTTGCAGGGATCCACCAGGTACTGATCCTGCGCATAGCCTTCGAAACCGTGCCACTTTTCGCCCGGCACAAAGTTGAAGAAACGGGAGTCGTCGGCGATCAGATCGGTATCGTAATCCTGCCAATCCCGCCCCGCCACCTGCAGCGGAATGAAGGGTTTCAGCTGCGAGCAGCGCTTGAGCAGCTGCTTGCGCGTCTCGATGCCGAGCTTCACGCAGTCCATCCACATGCGGCGGCCGGCGGCGCCGGCGTGCATCTTGGCGTTGACGTCCAGCGCGGCGAACAGCGGATAAAACGGGCTGGTCGAGGCATGCAGCATAAAGGCGTTGTTCAGGTGCTTATGATTGCAGTGGCGCTTTTGCCCCTTGATATGGTCGTCTTTCTTGTGGATCTGCGAAGTTTGCGAGAAACCGGCCTGCTGCTTGTGCACCGACTGGGTGACGAAGATGCCCGGATCGTGTTCGTCCAGCTCCAGCAGCAGCGGCGAGCACTCTTTCAGCATCGGGATAAAGCCTTCGTAACCCACCCAGGCGGAGTCGAACAGGATGTAATCGCACAGGTGGCCGATGGTGTCGATCACCTGACGCGCGTTATAGATAGTGCCGTCGTAAGTGCCGAGCTGGATGATCGCCAAACGGAACGGCCGCTGGGCGTTGGCCTTCTCCGGCGCCACCTCGCGGATCTGCTCACGCAGATAGCGCTCATCGAAACAGCGCGAGTCTACGCCGCCGATAAAGCCGAACGGGTTGCGCGCGGTTTCCAGATAGACCGGCGTCGCCCCGGCCTGGATCAGCGCGCCGTGGTGGTTGGACTTATGGTTGTTGCGATCGAACAATACCAGATCGCCGCGGGTCAGCAGCGCGTTGGTCACCACCTTGTTGGCAGCGGACGTTCCGTTGAGCACGAAGTAGGTTTTGTCAGCATTGAATACCCGCGCCGCATGCTTTTGCGCATCCTTGGCCGATCCTTCGTGGATCAACAGGTCGCCCAGCTTGACGTCGGCGTTGCACATATCGGAACGAAAAACGGTTTCGCCGTAAAACTCAAAAAACTTCCTGCCGGCCGGGTGCTTGCGGAAGAATTCGCCGCCCTGGTGCCCCGGGCAGGCAAAGGTGGCGTTTTCCATTTCCACGTAGGTTTTCAGCGTCTTGAAGAACGGCGGCAGCAGCGCCTGCTCGTAGGCGTCTGCGGCGGCCTCCAGTTGGGCCATGTAAAACGGCTTGCTGGCGCCGGCCAGCAACGCGAACACGCCGCTGATAAACGGCAGGTAGTCCGGGGAGAGAGAGTCGTCCCCTTCAACAGCAACAAAGGTCGGGATGTCGAAACCGGTGGCCTTCAACCGCGCCAGAATGCCGGCGTTCACATCGGCTACCGACACCACTACCGCCGCCACGTCGGTGTAGTCCGTCTGCTCCACCCGCACGATCTGACGCAGGGTTTCAATGGTGGCGACCAGGCTGGCGCTTGTTGCTATTTTCAATTCTTTCATAATGCTGACTCTCAAACTGTTAAGGATGAGGCTGTGCCACAGGCACGGTGATGAGATAACAACGTTATCCCGGCAAAGTGATGCCCGGGTTGCAGCTTAATGCGCAAGCGTGACCGGCCCATGATCGCAAGGCAATCAGGCGGCTATCGGGAACTGGTATCGGCAGCGTCCGATAGACATCAGTAAAATCAGAGCCGCAGCTCTATTTTTAATAATGCCTAACAGCGAGCATCGGCTGACCTTACCGCATGGTCGGCAGGCGTGTGCGTTCGGGCTGCGTTCGGGAGAGGCAACGGTGGAATAATGGCATCATCAGATGTCTGGTGCGCGGCAGCGCCTGTGCAACAAAACCAGTCATGCCAGTAACCCTCTGACTTAAAGGAGCGGAAACACCGTTGGGGACATGGGGTGCTAAAAATTTGCGCAATGATTGCACGTTTTTTTATGAGGTTCAAGTGACAATCTTGTTGATTTATAGCGCGAAAGAAAAACCCAACCTATTGTTATTTAATGAGTAAAAACAAACAGCGGTAAAAGCGAAGCGCTATAAATACACCTTTATTTTGCATGTCTACCGCCCCGTGCCCGCGCAGGATACCGCCTTGCGCTCGCCCTGCTGCATGAAAATAGAGCAACCGATCCGCTTTGTGACAGAAAGCGATTGACGCCATCCGGCCAATACGGTTTAATGCGCCCCGTTGCCCGGATAGCTCAGTCGGTAGAGCAGGGGATTGAAAATCCCCGTGTCCTTGGTTCGATTCCGAGTCCGGGCACCATATTTAGAAGAACCCGCCTATGGCGGGTTTTTTGCTTTCTGAGCCGCGGACTCTCCATCGAACTTCGTTCGATTATTCGGCCTGAAGGCCTCCCGTCGTAATTACGTTGAAGTGAATGAGTGTTTAAGACCGTACTGACACGGACTACATGTTGGTCAGATGGTAGTAAAACGTTGAAAGCCACGTCGTGCGTGGTTTGAGACGTTATGCGCTACGCGCGTCACTTGGTAGTGTCTTCGCCACTTCACAGGTGACGCGCGCTCCTCTGCTCCCAATGAGACTCACGTAAGCAGCCAAATGTACCCATTGGCTTTATACGTTCGTTCAAAGGTTGCATCGTCGGCAACACGTCATTAAAGCCTTTAACAGCTTTACATAAATAAACGATATCAGTCAGTTATGACTGATTTATCCAGGCAAGGACTGCCCAATGTAGATGTGTGCCTGGCTAGTTAGCACCAAGGCATTGAGAGACTTTTCAGCAGCCTTAACCGCTCCGAATACTACGTTGAATGAGCGATATCTGCTCCCAAAGGCGGGCAGATGTACCACACCATACCTGGCGTGCTCCCTCTCAGGCTACGGAAGCTTTCTTTTGCCATCACCCGAAGGCGATCCTCGCAGATGGCCAGATCATTGGTGGATGTCTATCGACAGCAGGGTCACCCGAAGGCGCTCATCGCAGACCCATTGAGCATTGGTGGTCGTCCGAAGACGACAGTACAACACGGACAGATTAAATGATTTGACCGAATGTCGTCAATCGCAACAAGTTAATTATCAAAAAATTTCTCATATTTTAAGTTGTTTATTTTTAAATGCATGCCAGGCGAAAGCAATAAAAGCGAGGTATACCCTCGCTATTAAAAACACATTGAAAGCAATCAGCCCTATATTACAAATACATTTAACGCCCTAAAATCAACGAGAGCACCAATCTTCTTCAAATAATCCTCGCCGACCAACTGAGGGCGATAAATCATGTTTTCATTAAATGCAGAGTAGTGTTGAAATGAACATCGACCAATTACGGATGGAACATCATTCACAATGCCATATGTGGTCGCAAACGTAAGGTCGATTATTTCCATATTTGGCGTCGTCAACCAAGCATGTAAATTTATCGCGCCCGCACTAGACATAGGATTATCCAGGTTACTTTTTAACTTTTCTTCACCCGTATAAAAAACTGGCCGCTTCTCATAATCAACATAGCCTAAAGTATAATAAAGCGGAGTTTGCAAAGCTTCCTCCAAAGCATCCTGAACGAAATACATATATCCAAAGCATTGCTGTGAAACTTCTTCCGGAGTATGCTTTGAAGCAATACTCTGAATGACTTTTAGCGCTGCTTCGCTTTTATCCCCAGTCAGAAATGGAGCTTTAATTAATTTGATGTCAGGCACTTCGAGATTCCATTTTCTGGAGCGTTTTACAGCAGAGACGAACTCCGCCTCATAATTAACTCCCTTACAAAACCTCTTGATTATTCCTCTAAGCATAATCACCTTCTTAATATTAGTAAAACAGGCAACCCACTACCAAATCCCACACATTCAACAAGCACCGCTTTCGTATACCCCCCAAGCAGATAGCCATATACGGCCCTTTTCATGATGTTCCAAACCATCCAACCAAACGAGTTGTTTAGGCGGAGGCGTTAGTTTGAAGTATAGTGATTTTTGACACACATCCACTAAGCTCCGCCTAACACCGGCAAGCTGATAATGAAAATCCAGGATAAATAATGAGTAAAATGACTTATTGCTCATAGCTTCATATAGAGTCATCCGGGGGGCCTCATAGACACGCAGATTTTAGTCAAACCACAGCTAAAATCCGCATGCCTTACCCGGAAATAGAACTAGAAAAGGCTACCAGTTGTTAGCAGCGCCTTGATTTTGTTTACATTTACCTCGCCTTCCGCTGCAGAAACAAAGTGCTGCAACTGCCATTTTTGAGTTGTTATAGCCTGTTTCACAATGGGTTTAACCCAAGGAGCATAAACGCGGATAGCTCTTTTCCCCTCCTTCCCCTTAACTGACATGACCCCTTTTTTCGCCAGCACATGTCGGTTGAATATAAAAATCCCTCGATGAGTATGATCAAAAACACTCACCAATACGAACTCAATGCCATCGTCAAAATCGATGGGCATAATTTCATCTTGTACCTGAGGTCTTTTCCATATAGTAACAAATTGCCCGAGTTTAGTTGGGGTTGTATTAGCGACACGGAATAATGCTCGCTTACCTTCCACCTCAAGCTGACAGGCGCCATATTCACAGCTCTCAGCTTCTCGTTGAGGTTCCGACATACAAATCCCGGCAGGCAACAATACATCGTTTATTATATCAGAAAGTTGAACCGGAATTTTCCCTTTCGCCGGATCGGCAAACCAAGCGCCCTCAACGTTTTTACTGCTTCCCAACATACTTTATTTCCTTCTTTAGTATCAGAGACTCTCTCACCAACAATTTTATAATTCTCTGCTTGCTCAGGAAGATGCACGCAGAATACAAACCTGAACGTAACACTACCACAATCGCATGCACACTGACTGTTCTTTTCAAAATACTCTCTGCTACCCTCCGACATCAGAAGGCTTCTCTACGGTCAACCGTTTCCGAATTATATAGGCAATACAACCCATTACATCCGAGACCTCTTTCTTTTGGATACCCCAACGCATTGTTCACATAGTCAATATCATCGACTCTGAGGCTGCGGGCAATATGACTGTGGCCGTAAACATGGATATCGGGCTGAAGAATAGAAATCTGCTCCGCTAGTTTTTCAGAACCTAACACCGGAAAAATATATTTGAACGTCTCAGGAACAAAGTTCGGCAACAGTTTTGATGACGGTAAAAAATGCGAAAACGAAATGACAACATCATTCTTTGTATTGAGTCGCGAGGTATTTTTATCAAGGAAAAAATTCGTCACGTGCTGAAAATCCCAATTATCAGGCCACTTGCATGCATAAAAATCCATCCAATTTTCGAGCAATTTCTCCGTAGGTGAGGCAAAAGAAAAATCATACCAACTGAGCAAAGGCACGATTGATACGCTGCCATGGTGGTAGACGTCCATGGAAACTCCACACCGCTCAGTAAGCAGGCAAATCTGCTCAAATTTTTTGACCGATGTGGGCATGTCATCGCGAATAACCCAAAGTTCATGATTGCCTGGTACGAAGAGCACCTTTTTAAAACGGCAGGCAAGAAAGGTAAAACACTGCTCAAGCCTGCTCAAATCGTCACTCACATCACCCGCCACAATCAACACATCTTCAGTATAATCAGCATCAAATGCATTAAAAAGCCACTTGGCATTGCCATCAAAGTCGATATGAAGATCTGAGATTGCGAAAACTTTCATATATCACCTTTTAAAATCCCCTCTCCAAATGCCCCTGGAGAGGGTCACTTCACAGCTATTGCTCGCTTTGCATAATCAACTGATTTAGCTTTTGCGCCAATGTCGTCGTCAAAGGCGGATAAACATGCTGCCCTGTATGTCGATATTCTATCGCGCCTTTGTAGGCGCGTTTGAAATGCGGCGCTTCGGCGAGAAATACTGGCATATCGTTATCGCCGACAATCTGCAGCATAGGTAGCTGCAATCCGCCCACCTTATTGAATAACCCATCGCGTTCGTGAATCGGTGAGCGCCAGGGTGACATCGCAATGAAGAAATTAATATCCTGCAATCCCAAATCTTCACCTAAATGCTGGAGATGAAGAGCAACGGACGCCACGGCGGCCCCTTCACAAAATCCTGCAATACCTTCAAAAGGACCGTAATTCTGCGTCAGCTCTCTAACGTAAGACAGCGTTGAACGCCATATATCGCGATCTTGCGCGGATATCTCTTGAGGCTCAGTTCCATGAAACTCTTCCCACAGCCTTTCGAATCCCGCTTTCCACTCTCTGTATTTCCCTTGCGTGTCATACACACCACTCTCAACAAGCTGTGTTAAGCCAATTTGCTGCAGCTGAATCTCATTAGTAAATGCAGGCATTTCATAAGGCGCATCTGGGATGACGAATTCAAGATCCGTACGGGCGCTCCAGCCCGTGCGCTCAAGCAACGATTTCGCTAAGCGGGCATTCGTACCCTGGCCGGACAAGAACAACACTCGGCGACGCCGCGGAACATATACGGACATGGCCCCGAATCGCTCATGGGTGTAACGCTTCTCTATCGGCATAGCGGGATTGCGGCGGTGCAATATCGACATTGCAGGCTCCAGCAACTGCCAAAGCGCCGTAATCTCGCTATCTGAAGCATTCAGCAGCTGAGCATAGTTTCGCCATTCATTTTCTCGCTCAACCTGGAAGCGATCAAAGGGATAAAGCTCGACGGTACGCGCGGCCACTGTTTTTTTAGCCGGCTCAATGAAATCCCATAGCTCCATAAAAATGCGTTCAGCATTCGTAGTTTTTTGAGATTCCGTCATGATGCGTGATAAAGAATTGTCGAATGCCGACGGATTCTCTCGGAAATGAATATAGGCGCGTGCAAACGCTTGTACGAAGAACGCATAGCTGGAACAAAGCAGCGTACGCACTTTCCTTGGTACCTGCGCCCCATCATTGTAAGTGAAGAGGTTGGGATCGCCGTTAATCCAAAGGCCTTCCACCGTCATGTCTTGGCCAAATATGCCCGGCAATAAGGCAATGTCTGTATCCGAGCCCAAACACTTCAGGAAAACATCCGCTTCGATTTCTTGCCCTTTTCGGGTCAGGACACCATTGCTGGTCATCCTGTCAACTTCATCCTCGACGATGGTGAGCTTCCCAAGTATCTGAGCGAGGAAGAACAGATCGGAACCCGGCGGAACAGTGGTTTGATCAAGCAACAAATCGCCGTTTTTGTCGCGGCTAATAGATGGTAGTGTTTCTATATCGATGCCGCATGCCTGGTAAAAGGGACGCATGATCTCGACGACGTCGGCAACCGGCATCACGCCGTTGTTGGAGTTGAGAAGCCAATTGCAAAACGTTGACAGGACGAGATTTCGACGACGGCACAACAATGTGACATGCTTCGCGCCGTTTTCCAGGGCCGTGCGCATATTTTCTATAGCGAATGCCCCGTGTCCAACAATCACCACAGAAGCTCCGTTAAAGGCCGCTACCGCCGTATCGTTGCTGATCCCCTGCCCGATGTGTCCGGCGAAACGATCTTCGTCCGGAAAACGATGCTGTACCGGGCAGTGCAAACCTCCCGTCATCGCAGCAACCCCAGACACCAGCATGCTGTACGATTTACCGTCTTTCAGATAAGTGGCGAGGTATTCGTTCTCGCCTTTTTTTTCCACCCGCTGCACTTCACAACCAAAGAGAACGTCCCCCTTCAATGTTTCCGCGATCATTCCCGCGCCCTCAAGAATCTCGGCACGGCCTGGGAATCCTTTCTTCCATCGATGGTCGCCGATTAATGGCAGATGGTTGCTATCAAAATCATACGCTGGGGAATCTATTTGCAGCTTCGAATCATCATTCGCCAGATTTTTCCACACTCCCCCCACCCAGTCGTTTTTCTCGAAAACCACAACGGATAGGCCATTTTTCTCCAGCTGTCGCGCAAAACCCAACCCACCGATGCCGGCGCCAATGACCAACACCGGTAACGATGAGGTGGCACGTTCCGGCTGCGCGTTGGACAAGGTAGCGCCGGTTGCCGGTTTTTCCGCCATGACATAGCGCACCATGGCGTTGATATCGGGATTTTCAAGCGCGAAAGTCGCCGGAAGCCCCATTTTCAAAGAGGACGCTATTCGGTTGCGTAAAGACATGCTTCCCAAAGAATCCAGACCATTTTCCAGTAAAGCGACATCGTCATCGACCGACTCCCCGACCGTTTCCCAAACGGCCTCGCGTATAATCTGACGAATGTCCTGGACGCCCCCCATCGGGGAAGCGTTCGTGCATGGTTTCAAAGCATCAATCAGCGGGCTTGTCAGTTTGACGCGCGCCCACTCTATCGGCGAGACAAGGAAAGTACCGGCGCTGTCTGACGACAGAAGCTTGCCGAGTATTTCACAACCCAACGCATTGCTGATGGCGCCAAAGCCGGCGCTTTCTGCGCGACGCACCGCATCATGACGTACCGCCATGCCATCTTCAGACCAGGCTCCCCACTGAATCGAAAGCGCTTTTTCGCCGCTCTGTGCCCACTGATTTGCTAGAGCGTCCAGCCCGCTATTCGCCGCAGCATAACTCGCCTGGCCAACGGAACCGAACGCCGCGGCGGCGGAGGAATACAACACAATAAAATCGCCTGGCGCCAGGATATCATGCAGGAGTTTCGCACCATTCACTTTCACAGCCCGCGCGTGATCCAGCATTGACGGCGTTTGCTTAAGCAAGGTGCCATCGGTTAACAAGCCCGCGATATGAATCACGCCAGCGACGGCCGGCCACCCTTGCGCCTGCCGCCAGGCGGGGATCGCCTCTACCTGTCGACGATCCGCCACATCACACGTCAGGCTGGCAACCGCAACATTGCCCCCCAGAGTTGGTAAATCCGCCGGAGAATAAGCGGTTCGCGACAACAGCAGCACATGCGTCGCCCCCTGTGCCGCCAGATAATTGGCGACGACTTGTCCCAGCGCTCCCATGCCGCCGCTGATGACATAGGTTGCGCCCGCACGAATTCCCGTTCTGTCTCTCTTCTGCGCTTGATAATGTTGTAGCCGCGGCGACTGCACGCTGCCTGAATCGCTCAGGCGGCATTCTTCCTCGATATCCCCGCGAAGACACAGTGACAGCGCTCGCGCCAATTGTTCCGGCAAGCACTCGATATATCGCAACACCCGTTCCGGTTGCTCTTGCCGCGCAGTGCGAACCAACCCGCCTAAGCCCGCATCACCCAGTGAGCCGCTCCGTTTCAACAGGACTAAACACGGTACCGGTTTTGCCTGCAACACGGCCAAGGCCTGCGCGACATCCTCCTCTTCTCCTTCGCTCAATACCGCCACGGTCTGCCAGGCTTGTTCATCGATCACGGCGCCTATCGCCTCTGCCCCCACCGCAACCATACAGATCCATCCCTCCGGCAGGTTCGCCGGCACCGTATGGCGTGACAACAGCAAGTGAGGGCCTGGGTTAACCTCTCCCTTTTCTGCCAGTACCTGGTCAACCCAGACCACCGTGTAAAGCGGGTCCGACGCCTTCCCCGCCGACGTATTGGTGTGCGTCGCAGGTTTTACTTCCGACTTAGCCCAGGCTAATGGCTTATGTTTAAACAAAGGTGATCGTTTACTCACAAATAACTCCCTGTATTAATTGAAATAAGATTCATCTTTAGAGGTAACCCACTGCGTTCGCACATCAGGTGCAATGCGCTTCGCCATATTGATCAGCGTCGCACCCGGACCGATCTCAAACACGCCGTCCGGCGTACCGCCTTGCCCCAGCAACGTTCGCACCGCCTGCAAGAAGCGCACCGGCTGGGTGATTTGCTCACTCCAGTATGCCGCCGTCTGCAATGCCTCGGCTGCAGCTTCCCCCGTCAGCGTGGAAATAAACCGCACCCCTTCAGCGGGCGCGCGCAGCGGCACCGCCCCCACCACCTCGCCAAACGCCAATGCCGCCGGCGCCATCATCGGTGAATGGAAAGCGTGCGAAACCGCCAGCACCGTGTGTTCATCCGCATAATGCTGCTGCACGAACGCCGCCAGCGCATCATGTGGTCCCGCCACCACCGTCATGCCTTCGCCATTCTCCGCCGCGATAACCACATCTGCCGGCAGCGCGCGACGAACGTTCTCCGCCGCATCGCGTATCGCCGCCATGCCGCCCGGCTCGCAGTCGGCCATCAGTTGCCCGCGCCGCGCCGCCAACATCAGCGCATCGTCGCTCTCCATGACCCCGGCGACCACCGCCGCCGCAAATTCACCTATCGAATGCCCCAGTACATGCGACGGCGCCAAACCACGCGCCTGCCACATTGCCGCCTGCGCCAGCTGCAGCGCGACCAGCGCCGGCTGTTGGTACTGCGTCTCCTGCAGGCACGCTGAATGCTCAGGGCTCGCTTCCAGCAACCATTGCTGCAACGGCGCGTCCACCCACGCCGTCAACTGCCCGGTATAACGCGCCAGTGCATCGCGGAACACCGGGTTCGCCGCATGCAGCGCGGCGGCCGCGCCGGACTGCAACGCCCCCTGGCCGGTAAACAGCCAGGCATCCTGGCGCGCGCGCGCCTTTCCTGACGGGCGATCATAGGACTCCAGCACCACATGCGCGTTGGTGCCGCCAAAGCCGAACGAGGAGACCCCGGCAACCAGCGGGCCTTTCCCCTCGAGCGGCACCGGCTCGGTTGGTATAATGGCGTCGAAGCCGTCCAGATCGATTTTCGGATTCAGCGTGCGGAAGTGCACGTTGCCCGGTGCCTGACGATGGCGCAGCACCTCCACCGCCTTGATCAGGCCGATAACCCCGGCGGCCCCTTCCAGGTGGCCGATGTTGGTCTTCACCGCCCCCAGCACCACCGGTTTGCTGCGATGGCGACCCAGCACCTTCTTCAGGGCGCCCACCTCGATCGGATCTCCCAGCGGCGTGCCGGTACCGTGGCATTCGATATAGTCCACGTCCTGGCCGCGCAGCCCGGCTTCCGCCAACGCTCGCGTGATGACGGCCTCTTGTGCACCGCCGTTCGGCGCGGTGAGTGAAGCACTACGCCCGTCCTGATTCACCGCCGTTCCGCGGATCACCGCCAGAATGGCATCGCCGTCGGCTTCCGCGTCGCTGAGGCGCTTCAGCACCACCGCCCCGACGCCTTCGCCGCGGCAATAGCCGTCCGCCGCCTCATCGAACGTGGCGCAACGGCCTTGCTGCGACAGCATTTTTGACGCGCTGCAGCCGACAAATGAACGATGGCTCAACATGACATTCACGCCGCCGACCAGCGCGGCGGAACAGACGCCGCTCCGCAACTTCTCAACCGCCAGATCGACCGCTACCAGGGAGGAAGAACAAGCGGTGTCCAGCGTCATGCTTGGCCCAGTCAGACCCAGCAGGTAGGACATACGGTTAGAGGTGATAGAAGACGAAGAACCCGCGCCAAAATAGGGATCTGTCAGGAAGTTATCACCGTGCATGTGCGCCCAATCATGGTTCATCTGGCCGACGAAAACGCCGATCGATTGAGAACGCAGCGTATCGAGGTCATACCCCGAGTGGTAAAACGCCTCGTAAGCCACTTCCAGCAATAGACGCTGTTGAGGATCCATCACGCGCGCTTCGGCAAGCGGAACGTTGAAGAACTCATAATCGAAGCTTTCCACTTCCCCCATAAAGGCGCCCCGGCGCGTGTAACTGCGCCCGACGGCATTCGGATCCGGATCGTAAACTTCGTCGATGTCAAAGCGGGAGGCCGGGATATCGCTGACACAGTCCGTGCCGGCCAGCAACATCTGCCAGAAGTCTTCCGGCGAATAGACGTCGCCCGGCAACCGACAAGCACTGCCGATAATGGCAATCGGCTCTTCCGTTCTCTGTCGCACGGCCGTCGCCGGCATCGGCGCCTGCGACGGTTTCCCGTCGTCATCTCCGGCAGCGACCTGCGCCACCAGCGCCTCGGCCATCTCCGCGATGCTCGGGTGGTTGAGCGCGAACACACTGCCCAGCGACACCCCCAGCGCCTTGCTGAGCGTCTGGGACAGAATGACGGCATTCAGTGAATCCAAGCCGCTGGCCATCAGCGGCTCATCATCCGCCACCGGCCTGCCGACCGCCTCGGCCGCCGCCCGGCGCACCAGTGCCAGCAGATCCTGAGCCGGCCGGATCGCCGTCCGTTCAACGGCCGCGCGCTCCCGCCGCTGCAGTTTGAAGCGCGATACCAGCGGCATGTCCAGCACCGTGCGCGCCCAGTCGATCGGCGACACGCACACCGTGCCCGCATGCCCCGACGCCAACAGTCGCTCGAGCACTGCACGGCCCAGCGCATTGTCGATCACCCCAAAGCCGGCCGCTTCGGCGCGACGCACCGCGTCATGCCGCACCGCCATGCCTTCTTCCGACCACGCGCCCCACTGAACGGACAGCACCCGCTCGCCGGCCTGCGACCAGCGCAGCGCCAGCGCATCCAGCCCCGCGTTGGCCGCCGCATAGCTCGCCTGCCCCGCCGACCCGAAGGTCGCCGCCGCCGAGGAGTACAGCACCATGAAATCGCTCGGCGCCAGGCTGTCATGCAGGTGCTCGGCCCCCCGCACTTTCACCGCCCACGCCTGCGTCAGCTTCTCGGCCGACTGATTGGCCAGCGTGCCGTCCGTCAGGATACCCGCAGTATGGATAACCCCGGCCACCGCCGGCCACTCCTGCGACGCCAGCCAGTCCCCGGCCGCCGCCACGTCGGCGGCATCCGCCACGTCGCAGGCCAGGCTCTGCACCTGCACGCCCGTCCACGCCGGCAACGCCGCCGCCCGGCCGCTGCGCGACAGCAACAGCAGATGCGTCGCCCCCTGCTCGGCCAGATAGCCCGCCGCCACCTGGCCCAGCGCGCCGTTCCCGCCGCTGATCACATAGGTCGCGCCGGCGCGGATCCCCGCCCGCTCACCGGCCGGCAGGTGACAACGCTGCAGGCGCTGCGCCTGCAACTGCCCCGTCCCGTCAAGACGTACCACGTCTTCCAGACCGCCGGCCGCGCACAGCGTCAGCGCGCGCGGCAGTTGCTCCGCCGCCAGCTCCATATAGGTCAGCGCCCGTTCCGGCTGCTCCAGCCGCGCCGTACGCGCCAGCCCCGACAGCCCGGCGTCGCCCTCGCGGTCCGCACGCTTAAGCAGCACCCGGCGCGCCGTCGTCTCCGCCTGCAACATCGCCAGCGCCAGCGCCATATCCTCTTCTTCGCCTTCGCTCAGCAGCGCCACGGTCTGCCACGGCAGTTCGTTCAGCGCGGCCGCCAATGACGCCGTCCCGCCGACCGTCATGCCGCGCCAGCCTTCCGGCAACGGCATCCCCACGGCCCGCCGCGACAGCAGCAGGTGCTCCCCCACCGCCGGAGACACCGCCTCCGGCGCGGCAACGCCGACCCACTCCGCCTCGAACAGGCACTCATTCAACCGGGACTCCACGCCCGCCTGGCGGCAGGACACCCCCTCCAGCACGGCGTACAGCTCTCCACCGTCGCCGAACAGCATGACCGTGCCCGCCACGCTTTGCGCGCTGACCGCGTCAATCTGCGCGCTGGCCCACAACGTCGTCGGCTGGCTCTCCAGCGCAAACAAGCGTGCCGAGCTCACGCTGAACGGAATGCAGACCCCGCAGCTTTTCATGCCGCACAGCCCCAACAATTGGATCCCCGCATCCAGCGTCGCGGGATGCAGCAGGCTCAGCGCGCGTTCGCCCGGCGAAGCCAGGGTGACTGCCACCCGCGCCAGCGCTTCGTGCTCGTTCAGATACAGGTCATGCAGATTGCGGTAACCGTCGCCGAAACCGACACCGTGCTGCGCCAGCGTGTCGTACAGCGCATCGATATCCGCCGCCGCGCTGCGCAGGCGGAACGCCGTCACGTCCGGTGGGGTGTAGCCCCCGTCGCCTTCGGTCAGCACCTGGCTGCGGCGGCTGCCGGCATACTGCTCGCCGCCGCCGTTTTCGATCACCCATTGCTCGCCGTCGGCGAGGCAACGCACCACGTCGCCCTCGCGGACCACCAGCGGCTGAGTCATGGTGATATCGCGCACCTCCACACCGGTCGCCGGCAGGGTGCCCCGGTACTGCAGCAAGGCGGCGCCGGCGATCATCGTGATGTGGCTGGCGGCCGGCACCAGCACCTGACCGCCGATCCGGTGATCCCGCCACAGGGTGGCCAGTTCATCGTTCAGCGTGGCGGCAAAGCCGCCCACGTCGCTGCGGCTGAGCAGCGGGTTGGGCAGACGGCGCCATGGCAGGAAGTGAGGGGTATAGCGGGCACGCGGGTACGTATCGCCCGATGGCCGTTCGTAGGACTCCAGCACCACATGCGCGTTGGTGCCGCCGAAGCCGAACGAGGAGACCCCGGCAACCAGCGGACCTTTCCCCCCGAGCGGCACCGGCTCGGCGGAGATGATGGCGTCGAAGCCGTCCAGATCGATGTTCGGATTCAGCGTGCGGAAATGCACGTTGCCCGGTGCCTGACGATGGCGCAGCACCTCTACCGCCTTGATCAGACCGATGACCCCGGCCGCGCCTTCCAGATGGCCGATGTTGGTCTTCACCGACCCCAGCACCACCGGTTTGCTGCGATGGCGACCCAGCACCTTCTTCAGGGCGCCCACCTCGATCGGATCGCCCAACGGCGTGCCGGTGCCGTGGCATTCGATATAGTCCACGTCCTGGCCGCGCAGCCCGGCCTCCGCCAGCGCCCGCGTGATGACGGCCTCTTGCGCGCCGCCATTCGGCGCCGTCATCGTCGCGCTGCGCCCGTCCTGGTTCACCGCCGTCCCGCGGATCACCGCCAGAATGGCGTCGCCGTCGGCCTCGGCGTCGCTGAGGCGTTTCAGCACCACCGCCCCGACGCCTTCGCCGCGGCAATAGCCGTCCGCACTTTCATCAAAGGCCGAACTTCGGCCTGACAGGGATAACATGTTGGCAGCACAGCATCCGACAAAGGTTCGGTGATGCATCATGACATTCACACCGCCCGCGACGGCAACGGCGCAATCACCGCTTCGCAGCTTCTCGACCGCCAGATCGACCGCCACCAAGGAGGAAGAACAAGCGGTATCCAGCGTCATGCTTGGCCCGGTCAGGCCCAACAGGTAAGACATGCGGTTAGAAATAATCGAGGATGAAACACCCGCACCGAAAAATGGGTTATGAGCCTCTTTTTCGCCGGTGACAATCATCCAATCCTGATTCGCCACGCCGACAAAGACTCCGATTGCTGCCCCACGCAACCGTGGCTTTTCATAGCCAGCAGAAGAAAACGCTTCATAGGTGACCTCCAGCAGCAAACGCTGATGGGGATCCATCACTCGCGCCTCTCCTTTGGAGATGCCGAAGAACTCATAATCGAAGCTTTCCACTTCCCCCATAAAGGCGCCCCGGCGCGTGTAACTGCGCCCGACGGCATTCGGATCCGGATCGTAAACTTCGTCGATGTCAAAGCGGGAGGCCGGGATATCGCTGACACAGTCCGTGCCGGCCAGCAACATCTGCCAGAAGTCTTCCGGCGAATAGACGTCGCCCGGCAACCGACAAGCACTGCCGATAATGGCAATCGGCTCTTCCGTTCTCTGTCGCACGGCCGTCGCCGGCATCGGCGCCTGCGACGGTTTCCCGTTGTCATCTCCGGCAGCGACCTGCGCCACCAGCGCCTCGGCCATCTCCGCGATGCTCGGGTGGTTGAGCGCGAACACACTGCCCAGCGACACCCCCAGCGCCTTGCTGAGCGTCTGCGCCAAGACCACCGCCCCTAAAGAATCCAAGCCGCTGGCCATCAGCGGCTCATCATCCGCCACCGGCCTGCCGACCGCCTCGGCCGCCGCCCGGCGCACCAGTGCCAGCAGATCCTGAGCCGGCCGGATCGCCGTCCGTTCAACGGCCGCGCGCTCCCGCCGCTGCAGTTTGAAGCGCGATACCAGCGGCATGTCCAGCACCGTGCGCGCCCAGTCGATCGGCGACACGCACACCGTGCCTGTATGCCCCGACGCCAACAGTCGCTCGAGCACTGCACGGCCCAGCGCATTGTCGATCACCCCAAAGCCGGCCGCTTCGGCGCGACGCACCGCGTCATGCCGCACCGCCATGCCTTCTTCCGACCACGCGCCCCACTGAACGGACAGCACCCGCTCGCCGGCCTGCGACCAGCGCTGCGCCAGCGCATCCAGCCCCGCGTTGGCCGCCGCATAGCTCGCCTGCCCCGCCGACCCGAAGGTCGCCGCCGCCGAGGAGTACAGCACCATGAAATCGCTCGGCGCCAGGCTGTCCTGCAGGTGCTCGGCCCCCCGCACTTTCACCGCCCACGCCTGCGTCAGCTTCTCGGCCGACTGATTGGCCAGCGTGCCGTCCGTCAGGATACCCGCAGTATGGATAATCCCGGCCACCGCCGGCCACTCCTGCGACGCCAGCCAGTCCCCGGCCGCCGCCACGTCGGCGGCATCCGCCACGTCGCAGGCCAGGCTCTGCACCTGCACGCCCGCCCACGCCGGCAACGCCGCCGCCCGACCGCTGCGCGACAGCAACAGCAGATGCGTCGCCCCCTGCTCGGCCAGATAGCCCGCCGCCACCTGGCCCAGCGCGCCGTTCCCGCCGCTGATCACATAGGTCGCGCCGGCGCGGATCCCCGCCCGCTCACCGGCCGGCAGGTGACAACGCTGCAGGCGCTGCGCCTGCAACTGCCCCGTCCCGTCAAGACGTACCACGTCTTCCAGACCGCCGGCCGCGCACAGCGTCAGCGCGCGCGGCAGTTGCTCCGCCGCCAGCTCCATATAGGTCAGCGCCCGTTCCGGCTGCTCCAGCCGCGCCGTACGCGCCAGCCCCGACAGCCCGGCGTCGCCCTCGCGGTCCGCACGCTTAAGCAGCACCCGGCGCGCCGTCGTCTCCGCCTGCAACATCGCCAGCGCCAGCGCCATATCCTCTTCTTCGCCTTCGCTCAGCAGCGCCACGGTCTGCCACGGCAGTTCGTTCAGCGCGGCCGCCAATGACGCCGTCCCGCCGACCGTCATGCCGCGCCAGCCTTCCGGCAACGGCATCCCCACGGCCCGCCGCGACAGCAGCAGGTGCTCCCCCACCGCCGGAGACACCGCCTCCGGCGCGGCAACGCCGACCCACTCCGCCTCGAACAGGCACTCATTCAACCGGGACTCCACGCCCGCCTGGCGGCAGGACACCCCCTCCAGCACGGCGTACAGCTCTCCACCGTCGCCGAACAGCATGACCGTGCCCGCCACGCTTTGCGCGCTGACCGCGTCAATCTGCGCGCTGGCCCACAACGTCGTCGGCTGGCTCTCCAGCGCAAACAAGCGTGCCGAGCTCACGCTGAACGGAATGCAGACCCCGCAGCTTTTCATGCCGCACAGCCCCAACAATTGGATCCCCGCATCCAGCGTCGCGGGATGCAGCAGGCTCAGCGCGCGTTCGCCCGGCGAAGCCAGGGTGACTGCCACCCGCGCCAGCGCTTCGTGCTCGTTCAGATACAGGTCATGCAGATTGCGGTAACCGTCGCCGAAACCGACACCGTGCTGCGCCAGCGTGTCGTACAGCGCATCGATATCCGCCGCCGCGCTGCGCAGGCGGAACGCCGTCACGTCCGGTGGGGTGTAGCCCCCGTCGCCTTCGGTCAGCACCTGGCTGCGGCGGCTGCCGGCATACTGCTCGCCGCCGCCGTTTTCGATCACCCATTGCTCGCCGTCGGCGAGGCAACGCACCACGTCGCCCTCGCGGACCACCAGCGGCTGAGTCATGGTGATATCGCGCACCTCCACACCGGTCGCCGGCAGGGTGCCCCGGTACTGCAGCAAGGCGGCGCCGGCGATCATCGTGATGTGGCTGGCGGCCGGCACCAGCACCTGACCGCCGATCCGGTGATCCCGCCACAGGGTGGCCAGTTCATCGTTCAGCGTGGCGGCAAAGCCGCCCACGTCGCTGCGGCTGAGCAGCGGGTTGGGCAGACGGCGCCATGGCAGGAAGTGAGGGGTATAGCGGGCACGCGGGTACGTATCGCCCGATGGCCGTTCGTAGGACTCCAGCACCACATGCGCGTTGGTGCCGCCGAAGCCGAACGAGGAGACCCCGGCAACCAGCGGACCTTTCCCCCCGAGCGGCACCGGCTCGGCGGAGATGATGGCGTCGAAGCCGTCCAGATCGATGTTCGGATTCAGCGTGCGGAAATGCACGTTGCCCGGTGCCTGACGATGGCGCAGCACCTCTACCGCCTTGATCAGACCGATGACCCCGGCCGCGCCTTCCAGATGGCCGATGTTGGTCTTCACCGACCCCAGCACCACCGGTTTTTTACGATCGACGGCCAGCACCTTCTTCAGGGCGTCCACCTCGATCGGATCACCCAACGGCGTGCCGGTGCCGTGGCATTCGATATAGTCCACATCCTGGCCGCGCAGCCCGGCCTCCGCCAGCGCCCGCGTGATGACGGCCTCTTGCGCCAGGCCATTCGGCGCCGTCATGGATACGCTGCGCCCGTCCTGGTTCACCGCCGTCCCGCGGATCACCGCCAGAATGGCGTCGCCGTCGGCCTCGGCGTCGCTGAGGCGCTTCAGCACCACCGCCCCTGCGCCTTCGCCGCGGCAATAGCCGTCTGCCGCCTCATCGAATGTGGCGCATCGCCCCTGCGAAGACAATGCTTTGGTCGCGCAGGCGCTGACAAACATTCGGTGGTGCAGCATCACGTTTACACCGCCGACCAACGCCATCGAGCAAATGCCCTGACGCAATTTGTCAACCGCCAGATCGACCGCCACCAGAGAAGAAGAACAGGCGGTATCAATTGTGACGCTAGGGCCTGTCAGCCCTAACAGATAAGAGATGCGGTTGGAGGATATAGAACCGGAAACCCCCGCCCCAAAGTAAGGGTTGTGGGCCTCTTCGTCACGCCCCATGCTGCTCCAGTCATCGTTCGCCAAACCGATGTGAACGCTGGTCGATGAGCCTTTTAAACTCGCTTTGTTCAATCCGGCGCTATGGAAAGCATCGTAGGCCACCTCCAGCAATAATCGCTGTTGAGGATCCATCACTTTGGCCTCTGCCAGCGAAATGCCGAAAAAGGCATAGTCGAAGTCTTCGGCATGGCTGATGAATGCGCCCTGGCGAGTATAGCTGCAGCCTGCGGCATCACGATTGGGATCGTAGACTTCGTCAATATCGAACCGTGAGGCGGGAATATTGCCGACACAATCGGTTCCGGCCAGCATCATCTGCCAGAAGTCTTCCGGAGAAGAAACATTCCCAGGCAAGCGGCAAGACGTGCCTATGATGGCGATCGCTTCTTCCTCACAGTCTCCCCTTTCAGGAATGGGTGGAATCATTTCTTCTTCAATCTTTCTGACCAACGGTTGGTAGTGTTTGTACAACAGATTGAAATGGTGCCCATCACACGGGATCACTTCGAGCGTGGATGCCAACTCATGACAACGTTTTATAACGTCGGCATCGTTCTGGAAGGAACGGCTGGCCTCACGCATCATCTCGGATTGCGTATCAATGGGCGGAATGGTGCTTTGGAATAGCAGCACGGGCGCGAACAGCTGACGCGGCGCAACATAGTTTTCCAGGAGAGTTTCAAAAGGTGCGGGTTTTGGCGGAGCAATAAACGGCACCAAATGGCGAGGATCAAACATGATCACCCGCGACAAACGTTGCTGTGCCTCCAAATGCAGCCCCACCTCGAGCGCAAGCGCGGCGCCAAAGGAAAGCCCGCCAATGCTGTATGACGGGCTGGGCACCTCACGCAGCATAGCTTCACGCAACGCGGCGGCGACCGATTCCAGGGTAACCTGTTGCGCCAGCGGGTCCGCCGGGATCGCCGGCATCGCAGCGTATACCGGCACAGAAAGCGCCTGCGCTAACGTGCCGAAGGTTTTCTCTGCGTTCCCCATTACGCCGCCGATCAGGAACAACGGTTCCCCATCCGTTTTATCATTCAGACGTTGCCAAACAACGGTTGATACCGCCGATGCCTTGACCCCCAGTTGCTCGATGAGATGCAAACCGACGTCGCGAGCGGTCGGATAGTTGAAAACGAAATGCGCAGGCAATTCCAGCGATGTCGGCAATGATTTCAGCAGTGCCTGCCTAATCTGTACCAAGTCGAGAGAAGACAGCCCCGCCTCCATGAAAGGCAAGTCTTCATCAAAGCGTTTTTCCGACAAGAAGGGCTCAATGCTCTCTCTGACCAATCGCCGCACGTCGTCGGCTGACCACTCCGCCTGCACATCCGCGCTCGATGCGGACGGCGTCGCCATCGGCGCAGTCACCGTCGTCATAAAAGAAGAAAAACGCGGGGAGAAATGTGAGAGCTTTCGCCACACAATCGGGGAAGCGCAGATGACGCCACTGCTGCGCGACTGCAGCAACCGCGCCAAGAGAGATATTCCAGATTCGTTATCAAGCAGACCATAGCCTGATTGTTCAATACGCGAGACAGCGTGACTGCGTACCGCCATCCCGACATCTGACCACGCTCCCCATTGAATGGACAAGGCGCATTCACCGGCCTGAGCCCACCGCTCCGCCAAAGCATCCAGAGCGCTATTGGCCGCCGCATAACTCGCTTGCCCCGCCGACCCCAATGTCGCGGCCACAGAGGAATACAGCACAATAAAATCTGTCGGCGAAAGAATATCGTGCAGATGCCTTGCTCCGAGCACTTTCGCCGCCTGAGCCTGCATGAACATCTCGGCCGACTGGTTAACCAGCACGCCATCCGTCAACACCCCGGCGGTGTGAATAACCCCGGCGATGTCCGGCCATCCCCACACCGCCAATTGGCGGAGCACCGCTTTAACCTGATCCGCCTCGGCCACATCACACGCTAAACTCGCCAACTGAATGCTTTTCCCCCACTGCGGTACAGGCGCCATAGGCTGCCCGCTGCGTGAAAGCAGCACCAGATGCGTCGCGCCCTGCTCCGCCAGATATTGAGCCGCCAGTTGGCCAAGCGCTCCGTTGCCGCCGCTGATTAGGTATGTCGCCCCGGCGCGAATATCATTCCCCTCGCCCGATGGCGGTTGATATCGCTGCAGACGCGGCACTTGCAATTCGCCCATGTCGCTCAGGCGGCACTCATCCTCCATATCCTCACAAACGCACAACGACAGCGCCTGCATCAGTTGGCCGCGAAATAAAGCCAGGCAGCTCAGCCGCAACGCCTGTTGTTCTAACCTAGCGGTACGCGCCAGGCCCCACAGGCCGGCATCGCCTTCCGAATCAGCGCGCTTCAACAGCACCAGTCGTGCGGTCATGCCGCTCTTCAAGACGTTCAGTGCCTGTACAACATCCTCCTCGTCCCCCTCGCTGAAGAGCGCGACGGTATTCCAGTCTTTCTCCGTCAAGGCCGCAGCAATCTCCGCCGGATCGTTCGCAACCATAGAGATCCAGTCTTTCGGCAACGCCACAGGCACCTTATGCCGCGACAGCAGCAGGTATGGACCTGAGCCATTGACCTCTGCCGGCGGTTCTGCCGGCATCCATTGGGTCTGATAGAGCATATCTGCAGCGCTTACCGCAGGTTCGGCGCTTGCTGATCGGCGCAATGTTTGTTTCGGCACCGGTTTTTCCCATTGCAGCGGCACATAGATGAACGGATTTAGTGCAGGGGTTCCGCGCAGCGTATCCGCGGAGGCTACCCACTGAGTTCGCACATCAGGTGCAATGCGCTTCGCCATATTGATCAGCGTCGCACCCGGACCGATCTCAAACACGCCGTCTGGCGTACCGCCTTGCCCCAGCAACGTTCGCACCGCCTGCAAGAAGCGCACCGGCTGGGTGATTTGCTCACTCCAGTATGCCGCCGTCTGCAATGCCTCGGCTGCAGCTTCCCCCGTCAGCGTGGAAATAAACTGCACCCCTTCAGCGGGCGCGCGCAGCGGCACCGCCCCCACCACCTCGCCAAACGCCAATGCCGCCGGCGCCATCATCGGTGAATGGAAAGCGTGCGAAACCGCCAGCACCGTATGTTCATGCGCATAATGCTGCTGCACGAACGCCGCCAGCGCATCATGTGGTCCCGCCACCACCGTCATGCCTTCGCCATTCTCCGCCGCGATAACCACATCTGCCGGCAGCACGCAACGAACGTTCTCCGCCGCATCGCGTATAGCCGCCATGCCGCCCGGCTCGCAGTCGGCCATCAGTTGCCCGCGCCGCGCCGCCAACATCAGCGCATCGTCGCTCTCCATGACCCCGGCGACCACCGCCGCCGCAAATTCACCTATCGAATGCCCCAGTACATGCGACGGCGCCAAACCACGCGCCTGCCACATTGCCGCCTGCGCCAGCTGCAGCGCGACCAGCGCCGGCTGTTGGTACTGCGTCTCCTGCAGGCACGCTGAATGCTCAGGGCTCGCTTCCAGCAACCATTGCAGCAATGGCGCGTCCACCCACGCCGTCAACTGCCCGGTATAACGCGCCAGTGCATCGCGGAACACCGGGTTCGCCGCATGCAGCGCGGCGGCCGCGCCGGACTGCAACGCCCCCTGGCCGGTAAACAGCCAGGCGTCCTGGCGCGCGCGCGCCTTTCCTGACGGGCGATCATAGGACTCCAGCACCACATGCGCGTTGGTGCCGCCATAGCCGAATGAAGAAACCCCCACCCGGACGGCCCCCTTCCGATCATGGCTACCGATGCAGGTAGATTTGACCGGCACCACCGCCGCAAAACCGCTCAAATTAATTTTTGGATTAAGGGTGTGGAAATGAAGGTTCGCCGGCGCTTCACGGTGGCGCAAGACCTCCAGAGCCTTAATCAGCCCGGTAATGCCGGCCGCGCCCTCCAGGTGACCGATATTGGTTTTTACCGATCCCAGCACCACCGGTTTTTTGCGATCGACGGCCAACACATTCTTCAACGCTTCAATCTCGATCGGGTCGCCCAACGGCGTACCGGTACCGTGGCACTCGACATAGTCCAAGTCGGCGCCCTGCCATCCCGCCTCCTGCAACGCCTGTCGGATAACGGCCTCTTGCGCCAAGCCGTTAGGCGCGGTAAGTGAAGCGCTGCGCCCGTCCTGATTCACGGCGCAACCTTTGATAACGCCCAAGATCGGATCGCCGTCGGCTTCTGCATCGCACAAACGTTTCAGCACCACCGCGCCGACGCCTTCGCCGCGGGCAATGCCGTTGGCCTGAGCATCGAAAGTCGCACACCGCCCGTCGACGCTCAGCATCTTCGCCTGACAGGTGAAAACGTAAGGTTCTGGCGAAAGGATTAAGTTGACGCCGCCAGCGATCGCCATCCTGCAGGCGCCGCTGCGCAATTTGGCCACCGCAGTGTCGACCGCCACCAACGAGGACGAACAGGCCGAATCAATGGTCATGCTGGGGCCTGCCAGATCGAGCAGGTAAGAGATTCGGTTAGAGGTGATGGACGGCGCGGCGCCGGTTCCCGCGTACTCCTTCGTATGACCGAAATCCATCATCCAGTCGTAGTTCATCTGGCCGATGAGCACACCAGTTGAAGAGCCTGATAGTTTTTCCCTGTTATAACCTGCCGCCAGACACGCCTCGTAGGCCACCTCCAGCATAATGCGCTGTTGAGGATCCATCGTTCTTGCCTCCGCCTGAGGCAAGTCAAACCAGGCATAGTCGAAGCTCTCGGCGCGTTCGATGAAAGCGCCGCGACGGGTATAGGTTGCTCCTAAGGTGTCGGGATTCGTGTCATAGATTGGACTGATATCAAAACGAGAAGCGGGGATGTCGGACATGCAATCGGTAGCGGACGACAGCATATGCCAGAATTCATCGGGAGAGCCGACGTTGCCGGGCAGACGGCATGCTCGCGCGATAATTGCAATCGGCTCTGAATGATAATTGGGCGCCGGACGCGTTGCCACCGGCGCGGCGCCATGCTGGTTGCTCAGTTGGTCCCGATGGCATGCCGCCAGCTTCATCGCACTCGGGTAATTAAAGATCAGGGTATAAGAGAGAGGCTTATTCCAGGCTTTTTTCAACATGTTTATCAGTTGAACCGCATACAGCGAAGTCAGCCCCTGTTCGATTAAGCTGCGGCTCGCCGAAAGCGTGCCAACCGGCACATCTAGTACCTGTGCGGCGAGTTGCAGAACCAGCGCGACCTCGCTGGACGTTTCCACGCCGGTGTCGCTTTCCTCCCCCTCCGCCGGCAGGGTTTGCGCGATGATGCGCAACTTTTTCATATCCACTTTATTGTTAGCCGTTAGCGGGATCGCATCCAACACAATCCACATCTGGGGCGCCATATAATCAGGCAACAGCTGTTCAATATGGATACGGAGTTTTTCCTCCAGGCCCGTCTTCTCCTCATCGGCATTAGCGGTCGCAAAGCCGACCACGCGGGCACCGGCGCCAGGAATGTGCACCGCAACAGCACGTTGAACTTCGCTGAGCTGCTGCGCGCAATTTTCGATTTCCGCCAGTTCGACACGGTGCCCGCCCACTTTCACCTGCGAATCTTTGCGCCCGACAATCTCTATTTCGCCATTCGCCAGATATCGGCCAAGATCGCCGGTTTCATACAGCCGCCCATAGCGTTCGGTGTGAACAAATTTCTCGCCGGTTAATGTCGGATCGCGGAAGTACCCTTCCGCCACCCCTTTACCGCCGATGTAAATATCGCCAACCACTCCCGTCGGCCGATACTGTAGGCCCGCATCCAGCACATGCATCGTTTGGTTGGATAAAGGCCGCCCGTACGGCACCAGTTCCGTGCCAAGCAAGTGAGAATCGGCCGTCACAACATGATAGTTCGACCATATCGACGCTTCGGTCGCGCCGCCGAGAGCAATAATTTGAAGCTGCGGATAACGCGCCATCGCATTGTCAGCCATGGCCATACTGATGGCATCGCCGCTGAGCATCACCTTTTTCAGCGGCATGACATACTCCGGTTGGCTGGCCGCAATCAGCATTTCGAAGGACGTCGGCACGGTATTCCAGACCGTCACATGATGCTGTTGGATCTGCTGCCACCAGTAGTCCGGATCGCGCGTGCCATCCGGCTTGCAAACAACCAGCGTGCCGCCGGCGGCTAATGTACCGAAGATATCCCATACGGACAGATCGAAACTGAGGGAGGAAATGCCAAACGTCACCGTCTCCTGGCCAAGAGCAAAGCGTTGGTTAATGTCCAGGCAAGTATTCAACGCCGCACGGTGCGCAATCTCGACCCCTTTGGGTACGCCGGTCGAACCGGAAGTAAAGATGATATAGGCCAATGAATGAGGATCGATGGCAACCGGCGCCGCTTCCCTATTTTCAATCTCCTGGACCATATCGACATGCACGTTGATTGTCGCCGGTGATTGCCCGCCGCCGCCGACATACCAATCACGCTCCGGCGACAATGTCTTGTCATGCACTAAAGCAACCTGGCAACCGGCCAGTTGCATGATGCTGCGGAGCCGATCGTCGGGATTGCTGGGGTTTAAAGGCAGGTAACAGGCCCCTGTCATTAATATCCCTAAAGTCCCCGCGACTTGCTCCCATCCTTTTTCGAGCACGACTGCAACAGAATGCCCTGGCCCGATGCCGATATCCTGAAGTTTTACCGCTATCGCATTCGCCACGGAGATTAATGAACGATAAGTGAGACTCACCGACTGATCAATAACGGCGATTTTATCCGGGAAAACTTTCGCCGCATTTATTACCGGCTGATGCAACAATCCCTTTTCCAATTCATCAAATTCACAACCCGTGTCATTCATTTCTTCACGTATTTGCATGAGTTCCGGCGGCAATAGCATGGATTGCGGCTGGTTAAGTGCGACATTTTCCAATACACAATGGAAGCAACGAAGCATTTCAGCGATCTGTTTGCCCTGATGCACTCGCCCATCATAGTCCCAATTAATCTGCAGACCATTACCCGTTTCATAAACCTGATGGTCCAAAGAAATCTGCGGCGTCTGTGTCTGCTGATAATTAAGCTTTGTTTTACAGCCAGTTAATTCCAATCCAGGCTTAATGATGCCGATGAAAGACGTGAATACCACTGGGAAAGTCAGGTGCGGGTCATTGTGGTGTTTACGCAACATCCGAATAATGTCCAGCCCATTAATACCGCTGTGTTCCAAACCAGCCGACAGCGTATGGTGGAAGCTTATCGCCTGATCAATAACTCCCTTACTGCCCATAGATGTAACCGGGCACAGTAATACATTGGTAAACTCGCCGACAACGCCGGAATAATCGTTATTTACCGCAACCGGGCGTTCTGACATCGTCACGGTAATCGTGAATTCGGCATTTTCAGAATACAGTCGCAGCACTTCCGCGAACGCCGATAATAAAATTGAATTAGGCGTAATCTGCAGTTCGCTGGAGATACTTTTTATTTTCCCCCAATCATCTGTATTTAACGTAGCGGAACACCGTTCAAACTTTTCACTATGGCTGACATCATATTTAACTCGAGGTATTTGCGGCGGCCCAGGAATACCTTTAATCTTTTCTTCCCAATAAGCTAATGAATTCGACGATACGTCCCCATCCCTCTCTGCCAGGCAATAATCAAAAAATCTTAATGAGGGGAGCTCCTGTGCTATATATTCAATGCCATCAATCGACGCATTATACCTTTCAATCACTCGCTGACATAATATCATTGCGCTGGTTGCATCAATAAACAACATATCCAGAATAATATGAATACGTGTCACCTTGGTGCTTATTCGGGTCAATTGGATGCCCCAGAAAACCTCGTCTGTATATTTCACGGCATTAATGCATTCTGATCGGCGAAAATCTAAATCGGTAACATTATCGACAGAAAACGAGAACTCATGGCGCTTTTCATAGCGGTCAACCAATTTTTGCTGATTACCATTGACAATAACAGCATGTAACATGGGTTCATCATCAATGACAGACGTTACAGCACGCTTAAAAGCGTCTACATCAAGACCTTCGACATCAAATTCGCTATATACTTGGCATGAGCAACCTTGTTCTGCTCCCAGGATATAGGATCCCTGCATAGGTGTTAGCGGCGCCATTTCATCAGAACCGTTGTGTTTCCGGTCAGCCGCATCGTTATCGGCCTCACATAACGACGCGCCCATTCTTTCAATAATTTGTCCAACGGTTAGGCCGTAGAGCTCTTGGTATGAGGGTGCCGGTTTGAGCATGCCGCGTACTCGTGTAGCTGTTAATGAGTCAACCCCAAGAACACCAAACAGTGTTGATGTGCTCTTGGATAACTCAGTGAGTGGGGTTTCTAAAACCTGGGCAAGCATGTCGATAGGTGAATTTTTTTTGACTTTTTCCATCGTCTTCATAGGGCTTCCTGGAGATACGTTAACTATTTAGGCTATTTATCCTTTTTTATAGTTACACCCAGCTAATGTAAATTAAAAGTGAAATCTTATAAAAGATTCCAAAATGGAATAAGACAAGCAACTTTTCTGAAAGAATCCCTAACGACACAGTGGCTTTAGTCATATCGAAGATGAGAACCAACCACTTGATTTTAAATTAAATATTTTGATGCGCCTTTTTTGGACAAATCTCATTACTATGTAACTGACTAATTTAGAACAAAAATGTAGCAACAGCGCCTTAACATGTGTAGACATATAGGTTTACATGCTTTATATTTTAATGGGGATTTTCATTAATTTAGCTAACGATTACCTGAAGCGATTGTAGGATGATGCTTAACTTCAAACAACGTAGGTTCAAAATCATTCACATTGATATGGATTGTTTTTATGCTCAGGTAGAGATGAGGGATAACCCGGCGCTAAGAGACCTGCCCATCGCTATCGGCGGCCCAACGAAAACCCAAGGGATTCTCTGCACCAGTAACTATAAAGCTAGAGAATTTGGCGTTCGAGCTGCGCAATCAACTTATGAAGCTTTCAAGCTTTGTCCTGAGCTCGTGTTGATCCACCCGGACTTCGCTAAATACAAAATTATTTCCAATCAATTAAGTACTATCTACCGAAAGTATTCTGAAAGAATACAGTTAATCTCTCTTGACGAAGCATACATTGATGTTTCTGATAGTCAGTTACATAATGGCTCAGCAACACTTATAGCGCAAAGTATAAAAACCGAGATCTTTGACACTTTAAATTTAACAGCAAGTGCTGGTGTGTCATTTAATAAAATGCTCGCAAAAATAGCCAGCGACTGGAATAAGCCAAATGGACTCTTTGTAATTACGCCAGACATGCGTAATTCATTCATGAAAAACCTACCTCTGATTAAGATACCAGGGGTAGGTAAAGTAGGTTATGAAAAACTAAAAAAAATTGGATTGTCGACATGCGGTGAAGTTATTGAACGGGACATTACTGAACTCATTAATATTTTTGGTAAGCGCGCCGCTTTAAAACTTTTAGAAGCTTGTCACGGCGTGTCTAACTCTATTGTCAAAGAAAAAAGCCAGCGGAAATCGTTTGGAATAGAAAAAACATTCTATAACCCAATTTCTGACAATGAATATATAACCAGCGAAATAGATAACTTAGTGTCTACCTATAATGTAAGGCTGGTTGAATTGGATGAGTTCCATTTTTGGAAAAGACGAATCTCACATGTTTCTATAAAGATAAGATTCAACGATTTTGAGACGTTAACCCGGGCAATTGGAATCACTCCCCAAGAATCCGACATAGTCATAACTCACAGGGTTCTCAATAAAGAAACTGCGGAGCTATTAAAAGCCCAGCTAATATCTATGCATAACGAAATAAAGAAACCAATACGACTAATAGGCATTGGCATAAAATTTGAAGAGAGTATTGACGGGCAATTAGAACTTTTTTCGAACCAATAGGAAATACATAAACCAACTGAAAATAGGATTTTTATGATTAGGGAAATGGAACACCGTAAAAAAATAAAGCTCTCCTGTGGGACATTAATTAATGTTACATCAAGGGGAAAGCATACAGCACCTGCATGCCTACTGCTCCACGGATTAGATAACAACACACATATATGGGATAGTATAGCATCAGAACTGAGTGAAAATTTTCGGGTCCATGCCATTGACATAAGAGGGCATGGGGATTCTGACTGGGCTAATAGTAATAGCTATACATTGACTACTTTCATTAGCGACATAGAGCAGATTAGAACTTGCTTGTTACTCTCGGAATTTATTTTGATCGGCCACTCTTTAGGTGGCAGGATAGCCACCTATTACACCGCCGAATACCCTGATCATGTCAAGAAGTTGATTATTATAGACACAGCTCCAGAGATAGGAAGTAATATTATTGAAAAATTAAAATCAGATGCCGAAATCCAACCAGAAAAATTCCAAGATTTTCAAAGTTGTTATTCTTACATGCAAGCAATTTACCCCTTATCTCAGCAATCTTTGTTATATGATTTTTGCCAGCATAGTTTCTCTAAACATAATGATATCTACACGAGCAAAACAGATCCTGCATTTAAAAATAAAATGTTCTCATCATCAACACAAGGAGAAATAAGCCCTTTACAAGACAAAAAAATATGGAGTAAGCTTCAAAAGATCCGCGCACCTACTTTAATTATTCGTGGCGGATTTTCAGCTGTTTTATCCAGCCAAGTTGCAGCCAAAATGGCAAGCATGTTACCTAATGCCGATATAAGTGTTATCGAGCGAGCAGGGCATGCTGTCATGCTCGACAATCCCCAACAGACAGTAAAGGCAATCATAGATTTCATTTAATTGCAAATGACCAATACTCAAAAAGGGAATTGGTCAATTTCCATAAATTTAATCTATTAACGGATAGATATCCTCCTACCTTTTTTACATTCTCTCACACCTCCTTTGATATATATCTTTTCCAAATAGCACTGTTATGCATCTAGTACTCTGATACTCTGAATCCATATGGTTCAATGTCTCCGTTCACTATTTCCTACTTCCAGACAAAAATGGTGTAATGAAAATAAAGATATTTTGTCCTTTTCCTTAAATATTAATTGCAATCACTGTTCCCCCTCAAATAACGCTCGCACACGGTTCCGGCCCTCTTTTTTTGCGCGATATAGTGCCTTATCTGCATTTGAGAAGAGTTGCAACCAAGTTTCCTTTTTTCCTTTGGCCGAGGCAACACCAAAGCTTGCTGTAATACACACCCTTTCATTATTAGTGGAGTAAATGATTTCATTCTCTAATGTAATACGTAGTTTCTCTGCGATTTTTATTGCTCCATCCAATCCATGCCCTCTCAGAACAATCGCAAACTCCTCCCCGCCATAACGGAATATAATCCCTGCGTCACCAAGAACCGACCTAATCACACTGGCTACTTTCCTTAAAACTATATCCCCAGTGGCATGTCCATACTTATCATTAATTCCTTTAGAAAAGTCAACATCCATAATTACAAGCGAGAACAGCTCTCCCTCAACAACACTTGATATCTCACCAGCTATATGCTCAAGTGCTCTCCTATTAGGTAGCCCGGTCAAACTATCTGTTTCAGATAGCGTTCTGAAATAGCCAAGAAGCTCTTTCCTTTCTATAACTTTATTCCTAAGAACTTCCATTGACCTCCAGATCTCTTTCATTTCTTTTGTTTTAAAAGTAGAATAATCTCCACTTGGCCGATCATCCGACAACAGTAAAACTTCCTCATTAACCTTAATTAATGGAATGAATATATCTTTTCGAATGGTAAACACAACATAGAAATGAATAAAGCAAACTATTGCTATTATCGCTATTAACATGATAAGTATAATTATTGACGCTGTTCTTTTTAGCTCCGCATCTGATATGGCCTTATATAATAATGCATCCCTATACTTTGAAAATGATATCAACATAGGTGAAAATGCATTTACGAACTCACTAACTGTCCATTTGTAACGCTCGCTACTTTTCGACTCATTGATTACAGTATAAATAGGTTCAAAAGCATCACTGAAAAATCTATTGTTTATTTCTTTTGTTTGTTCCACTAGTGATTGGCACCCAAATATCTGACAGTGAACCTGGATGAGCTTCCATATTTCATACGTCCGCGTTATATTCCTCCTTGCAGCAATTTCATTTTCAATATCTAAAGGAACTTGAGCAGCAAGAGACGAAACCAAGAACCCAGCAATCTGACCACCATGCTCACGGAGATCCGTAATCATTAAAGCGTGAAAAAGTGTCGGGGCCAGGGATTTATTGTCCTTAGCTATTTCTATTACTCGATCTGACATATAACCCTGGTAATTATCAGCCACAAGCAACATACGATGCAATGCCTTCTGGTAATCACCTGCTTTCAACTCACTTCTATTTATGCTTATTTCCCTGTCAATATCACTCCTAGCTAGAATCAGCTGAGAATGTACCGATTTTATTTCATTTAAATAGGTAACACCTATTTTCTTGTATGTTTCAATTAAATTTGAAAAAGCCAAATCAACATTGTCCCTATGTTTTTTTAAACTCGTCCCCCACAGAGAATCTACTGTTGGTTCTCGTGACATAATAATAGCAGTGGGGGCGCGCTCTCTCGCCATAAGAATAGCTAATTCACTTAACTCCTTAAACTCTTTTATATCATCAACAGTACGAGTCGCTAACTTATAATCTTTATAAGCTGGTATGAATATAATAGCGGCCAACAAAAGTGTAAACGATGCCGCCACACAGATATAATAAAGCAGCCTATCCCTGATGGTTTTTGAAAGGCCATGATTTACCTCACCTCTTATCGATTTCCTCTCAAGAATAGATTTCACCCTACATAAGAAATCTATAAAACCCTTTATTTTCATATTTCAAACCCGCGCAAATTCCCTTGTTTCATGCATGGTATGTATTTTTTTAAAATCGGACGTGATATTTCCATATTTATTATGCTTACACAATCGTAACATTCTTAATTCTTACGATTTTTATTTCCTTTTATATCAATGCATTAGATGATGGATTGGACCTAAGTATTACCATACTAGAATTAACACGCTTTACTCTCATGAAGAAACTCTTACTTTACAAATGATTAACTTTTATTCACTCAGAATATACAGATCTTTGAGTTTTCTTGCTATTTGTCACACTTATTATGTGGATACCAGATTAACCCGTTTCGTAGTGCCCTCATCGATACCTAACCTACTTCCTCCTTATTGATAACGAAACGTCTACAACGGATATTTCCGCCATAGTTGCTTTCAAGCAGATGAGCACTAAATATTGTACTGATGTGGGGTATGTATTGGTAAAATGGTAGTACGGCGTGGGAAATAACACCGAAAATATTTTGATGCACTATAGGCATCTGCTCCAAATGCAACTCTTGTAAGCCTCCAAAAATACCAACTGACTTATGTTAGTCCAAAGATCGCTTCGTCAGCTACGCCCCTTTGACGCCTTTTAAGAAGTAAGCGATATTAGTCAGTTGTGACTGATTTATCCGGGCAAGGACTGCCCAATGTAGAAGTGTGCCTGGCTAGTTATCACCAAGGCGTTGAGAAAATTTCCCACAGCCTTAACTGCCTCAGATACTATGCTCTGCCCCAAAAGTGAACGGATGCATTATATTGTTAAAGGCTTGTGGCCCCTCAGACGACAGAATCGTTCATTTACCATTATCCGACAGATCCGCTGAGTATTAGGTGGTAGTCTGTGGGGCCCTATAGAATTTGGTTAGCTTAAGCGAACATCTTGAACGCCTAGTTCTTCGTTATAACCAGAGGTTACCCTACTTCGCTCCCATAAACTAACGGGCACCTGCTCGTCCCCGCATGAATGATAATTATATAGGAATCGGTATGATGGATAACTCCTCAGCCTTTCCGCTTACCTATGTTTTTTATATCATGACTAATCTCATCAATTTTCATCTGAACCCTTATATTTTCAGGCTCGGTCAATATATATTTCATTTTATAATAAGGGTATGAGTCTAAACATGATAAACGATAGGATCTTATTTCACCCTCTTTGAATATGAATGCACGATAGTCCTTGTCTGACAACTTAATAAATCTAGCGTCTGTATTTGCTCCAAGGGCTTTATATCCATTGCCACACCAAAAACCTTTCGTGGATTCTGATTCTATCGACTTACGTACAATATAAGAATCTACCACTTTATGATATTTTCCATAGCACATTAGGAAAGATGTGGTTATCATTACAAGAGGTATAGTTATTGGCCAAGAGTTATACTTTACATGCATTATCTTCGTCACTCCTCCTTTTTTATAAACTCGTTCAACGACTTTTATCTCGTAAAAACAAACAACCATATATATCATGCCAGAAATTGGTGAGGCTACAATCAGGGATATGATTAAAACATATGCATATATTATCATCCTTGATGATGCATCATTATATGTTAGATCCATATACCCCATCGCAGCTCCTTTCGCCCAAGATAGAATTGAAAATGAAAGAAGAATAAACACAATCCTAATAGCCCAGGAAATGGTTTTATTTCTTTCCACTGAGTAGCCTTCTGAATTGGATATGAAATAGTATCCAGAAAGGAACATCGACAGGAAAGAAACAATAGCAAAAGAAATCTCAACCTCAATGATTTCAAGGAACTCCACGGAGAATACAAATCCCAACATGCATACCGCAGAAAATAACATACTTACAATTGAATTATTATACAGACTTTTCCTTGATGCCCGCCCCCGATTACTCTTGGCTTTCTTGTTCCTTTTAATCAACCAACTTCTCGGGGAAACAATCAGTGCGATAGCCAACAAACTATACATAAGTATTAATATTGGGATGGCAGCATGCTTATGCGGAAAAAGAATCGTTATAGACAACAACAGAATTAATAAATGATAGAGAAAAATCGTCATCGGTGGATTTATTCTTTTTACTCTGATATACATCGAACACCATCCGTTATTGATTTGATTTGATTTGATTTGATTTGATTTAATTTGATTTGATTTCACCTACACCTACACCATTAACTTACTTGTATCAACTGCATTCCTATTAAAATAACACACCCCCTATGTCTTACTCTATAGACAACCATTATCTCGTGTATCAATTAAACGCTCGGGAAAATTCTAACTATTAGGATTTACTCATGGTTCTCAATAGTTCATCTAAAGAAGGGGCTTCGAGCAAATTTTCGATGTAGCCCATTAACCACTGGGCATTATGCTTTAGGCCGTAACAAGACGACTGCAAACAACAACGAAGAAATTTTTCTCGAATGTCCTGCATGTCTGCCGGATTCTCTGGCCAGCCGCGACCAAATTCGGCCCCTAATCTAAGTGTATCTCCCTTCTCAGGTGTAATGTGCAACTCAAAGCGATCAAACCGTTCGAAGGTGGACTGACCCCGCCCAGGGAATGCAGACCAACCAGCAGATATTCTTTTTATCCGACGGCGTGGATAACCTGAGGGAATTGCAGTTCGGTATGAAACCAGTCAATTCATGTGCTTGACTGGTTTCATATTACGATGCGGCTGACGGTGTTAATGCAATATGCAAAGGGGCTGCAGACATCAGATCCGGAGACGGGCAGTAAGGTTTCGGCGTTTCTGGAAAGCAGTAAACGATACCTCTGGCATGGTAATGTTGTCACCGCACTGGAACATATTAATGGCTGCAGCATATACTGCGATGTTCCTGATCTCAACTATACAAACCTGAAATCCCTGCAAACATATCTGGATAAAATGTATACCTATATCCGGAAAAATAAGATGATGATCCCAAACTACGGTGAAATGCACCGGTACGGAGAGCCGGTTTCAACGTCGTTTGTGGAATCAACGATCAATGAAGTAATCGCCAGACGAATGGCCAAAAAGCAGCAGATGCAGTGGAGCAGAAAACGCGCGCATTATTTGTTACAGACCCGGACAGCAGTCCTGAATAACGAGCTTCAGGATAAATTTTGCAGTTGGTATCCCGGTTGCACGATAGACGATCAGAATGGCGGGAAGCTATCCGCGATGGCAGTATAGCTCACTATCGCCCCACGGTTTTTCATGTTCTCCCACAAGGCGCTGATCGCACAGATGGCATGCACAGCACTGATACTGCTGGTGATGCTGTTGCACAGCCAGTTACGCATCAACCTGTGGGCGCTGTCGCTATGGCCATAGGTTAGCTAACCCGTCAACTGGCCAACCGGCTTAAAATGCGTAGGAAAGACCCACGCCGGTATAGTGATATTTGCCGTTGCTGCCCGCATCGTCAGCGGTGCCGTGATGACGCTGCAGTTCATAGGCATACTCCAGGCTCAGCGCAACGCCCTCCGGCAACGTCAGTTCCAGCGACAGGCCGATGCGGGTGTCGGTTTCACCGTCGTTGCGCTGCTGTTCAACGTTATAGTAATCGGTGTCCAGCGAATGCCGCAGATAAGGGGTCACGGTCAGTGGCGTGTGCCACAGCGATAGCGTCAACGGAACATACAGGCGCAGCTCCTGCTGAGAAAATTCCGCTAGCCGATCGCTGCCGCTATTCCAGCCGCGATCGATATAATAATTGAGTTTGAAGCTGAGCAGGTCGTTGACCTGGTAGCCAAACCCGGTTTCGCCTTCCAGTTCCTTGTCGGTCAGCGCGTTCTGCCCTATATGATTGATATATTGATACAGCGCCAGCCAGCCGCTAAAGTGGGTCTGGTCGCCAAGCCGGATTTCCCAGTCGGGTTGCACGGTATAGCGCTGCGTCTGGTAGCGGGTTATGCCGTCTTGCTGTTTATATTGCCACCGATAATGACGTACGCCGGCCATCAGACCGAGGTCGTAGACGGCATGGCTGGCGATCAGATAGCGTAAATTGATCTCGTACTGATTAAACCAGTCGCTACGTCCCTGAGTACCGTAATAGTGTGCGCCATTATGATTCTCTTGATAAAAAGAACCATAGATACTCCAGTTGCCGCGCGCCGCCTCAAGGTACAGGGTGGGCTCCCAAAATCCTTTATTATCCGATTGGCCTTCGACGTTTTCCGTTTCAATCAACAGGCCGGTGGTGATATGCCAGGTTTTTTCTGCGACTGACGACGTTGCCGGGGCGGCAAGCAGCGGCGGCTGGTCATGTTTGCTGTCGGCGTGTTCAGCGTCAGCCTGCTGGGCGCAGGTGGTGCCGGCCCATACGAGCAGGCTCGAGGCGAGGACCTTTATCTGGTTCATCATTATTCTCGTCAGCTAGCGAGGCGGTTTATTATTGTCGAGGTTGCAGGCAGCAGCGTACGTGCGCCTGGGCTGTGTCTATCGAGCCGCAGCAAGCGACGTTTGCCGTGGCCACACACCACATCGTGGACCCGCAGTTGGGGCCCACGATGTGCGCGGTTTACCAGCCGCTGCGGATAACCAGCATTTTGGCCTCGTGCGATTGCACTTCGCTGCTGTAACTGTCGGTCACGGTTGCCACATCGCGGTGTGCCCACAGATCGCGCACCAGCGTTTTTTTCCAGGGCAGATCCAAATCCTGGTGGAGATTGAGGGTCATGGTGGCGGTCTGTCCCGAACGGTTGAGCAACGCTACCGCCCAGGAGCCGTCGGCGAGCGGTTTGGCAAAGATCTGCTGATCGCCGTTATTGACATAACGCTTGGCTTGCAACCCCAGCGGATCCTGGTTCAGCGCAATGATTTCCTTGTTTTTCAAGGTAACCATATCTGCGGCGTTCAGATCGTCGAGGCTGGCGCCAATCAGCAGCGGTGAACTGAGGATCGCCCACATGCTGAAGTGGGTGCGGTATTCGGTGTCTGACGCGCCGGTGCCGACCAGCTCTTTTGAATGGCCATGCAGCCCGATGACCAGCATATCGTAGTCGTTCCAATGCCCTTTGCCGCTGTAGGCTTCCAGGCCAACGCCACGGTCGATCATATCCAGCACGTCAAAGTAGTAACCTTCGCGGTTGCCCGGATAATTGAAGTCGTCGCTGATGTCTTGACCGATGCGCCACTGGTTTGCGCCAACGCTGTTACCCCATTGCCAAATGTTCTGCCAGCCGCAGTGGCAGGCATGATAGACAATCGGCCGGCCGGTAGCCTGCAGCGCCTTGGACATATCGCCAAACACCGTTTTTAGCACCGCCTGACTCGCCTGTTGGTGACTGCAGCAGGAGTCGTATTTCAAATGGTCGACCCCCCATGAGGCGAACATGGCGGCATCCTGCTTTTCATGCCCTTCGGAACCGACGTAGCCTGCGCAGGTGGAATTCCCCGGCCCGCTGTAAATGCCCAGTTTCATGCCCTTTTGGTGAGCGTAGTCGGCGAGGTATTTAATACCACGTGGAAACTTTTTTTCGTCATAGGTTAATGGATGGTCGGCGCGCGAGCCTTTATATTTTTGCCAGCCATCATCAATATTGACATAAATATAACCGGCGTCACGCAAACCACTGGCAACCATTTTATCGATGGTGTCTATAATAATTTTTTCATTGATTCTGTCGCCATAATAGTTCCAGCTTGACCAACCCATCGGCGGCGTTTGCGCCAGCGTGGTTACCCGTTCGGCGGCCGCCTCGGCGCTGGTGGGTTCTGCGGTTGCGGCATGCATGGCGCCGCTGAGTAATATGGAACAGAGGACGAAAAGTAAGCGTTTCATTAATTAAAGGCTCCGGTAAGATAACGGGCGTAGCGGTTCGCTGCACCAGCGCAGGGAATCGATGTTTATCCTGAAAATACCTTTTATCTAAAAATGACGTCTGAACTTACGCTTGCTGCATTAATAAAATAACCGGCTGCGGTAATAATGGCACGTTCGGTATTAATCATGCCAGGTGTGTTATAGGGCGGTGCTCAGCTTGGCGGCATTTTGCTTTTCTTCGGAATAGACCATCATCGTCGAACCTGAAATCGCCAGCACAATACCGACGATTGCCCAGCTGCTCGGCATAGACTGGTAAATGATCAGGGAAATCACCGCGGTCAATACCGGCGCCAGCGCATTGGTGCAGGGGGCGATGATGGTGGCCTTACCGCGCGACAGCGCCATGACCAAGCAAAGTGCGCCAACGGCGTTCAATACCTGAATGCACGCGGTAGCCAGCGTGGCCATCAACGGATAACTGGCGCCCTTGTCCGCCAGCATCAGCCAGGCAACCGGCGCCAGCAGGATCCCGGTCAGCGTCATATAACCGAACAGCGAACTGTCGGCAACGCCCAGGTTGGAGGCGCGTTTCATAAAGAACGCCTGTACTCCCCATGCGGCGCAAATCACCACCGAATACAACAGCCACAGCAGGCCGCCGTCGCGATCGCCGTCACCGCTGCTGATACTGAACATGACGATCGACAACAGCGCCAGCAGTACCCCCAGGCCGCCCAGCCGGTTTACCCGTTCCTTCAGCAGCGCCAGCGACATCAGCACCGTGATGGCAGGAGAGATGGAAATGATTGGGAATACCAGATAGGCGGGGGCGCCCATCGCCAATGTTTTGAACAGCAGCAGTTGCCCGCCAGCGCCGGTAAAGCCGATCAGACAACCATACAGAATCGCGGTGCCGGAGGTATCGAAGCGCTGACCGCGTAGCGCGAAATAGCAGGGAATTAGCATGGTTAATGACCAGATGATGTAGATCCACTGGTCGGGATAGCCATAGTGGGTGGTTGGCCAGGCGCTGAACGCCCCCCAGACTCCCCAGGTAATGACCACCAGAAAGGTATAAACGATCCAGGATGTGTTATTGACCATTGTATTCACCGAGTGACAGTTTGCCCAACGCCTGCCCAGAGAGCGGCGTACCGTTTAGTTTCGCGGCATAGATCGCCGCGCCGAGTGTGGGGTGATATTCAGGCAGACAGATATGATAATTGCCGTTCAATTTAGCGAGTTCATAGGCAAAGGCCTCCAGAATCACGTCGCCGCATTTGAATACGCCGCCGGAATAGGACACGCGTACGCTTTCATCGGCGTGCCAACGCAGGGTTTCACGCAGCGTATCCACCATCAGTGCCAGCTCTTTGGCCGCCAGAAAGAATATGGCGCGGCTTTGCTTGTCGCCGGCGACCGCCGCCTCACAGGCGATCGGCGCCAGCGAGGCAATCTTGCCGCGGTCGCCTTTCCACTGGTTGAACACCAGATCGCAGATGTCCAGATCGTTGCGGCAGGGGTATTTTTCGCGCATCAGATCGTAGAACAGATCTTTCTGCAATCGTCCGTCGGCCATGCGCGAAAACAGGTTCAACGCCTGACAGCCGATCCAGTAGGCGCTGCCTTCGTCGCTGAACAGCTCGCCCCAGCCGCCGCAGCGCGCGCTACGCCCCTGGTATTCGCCATAGGCGATTGAGCCGGTGCCGGACACCACGTTGATGCCGTCGCGACAGCCCAGGCTGGCGGCCCAGCCGCAGATCATGTCGTTATCGCAGCGATAGCGTTCGCGGTTCAGCAGCGACTGCGCTATCGCATCCAGCCGCTCCACGTCGGCCGACACTTCGCCGTAGGCCGGCAGGCCAAGAAAGGTAAAGCTGATATCGGCGGGGGTGATGCCCGCACGATGACAGATTTCGCCAATGCCGTTGAGCACCACGCTGCGCGCGGCATCCATGCCGACGCTCAGGTAGTAGCTGGTTGCCGCCTCATGGCGGGCCAGCACATCGCCGGCGTCATTGATCAACACGAAGGCGGTTTTGGTGCCGCCACCATCAACCCCCAGGTAAATCACCGTTCACCTCCCGCATTCAGTCGCCCCTCAGCACCGCACAGGGTGATTTTTTCATGGATAACGCGTTTCATGGCATCCATCCCTTCACGCATGTAGTAACGGGGATCGCTGGCATCGGGGTGCGCCGCAAAGTAGCGTTTCACCGCGTCGGCGAAGGCAATTTTCAATTCGGTGCCGACGTTGACCTTGGCAATGCCCAGACCAATCGCCTGCTTGACGTCGTTGTCCGGCACGCCACTGCCGCCGTGCAGCACCAGCGGGATCGCCACCCGTGCGCCGATCTCCTGCAACCGGGCAAAGTCGATGTTCGGCCGCTGGGCATACATGCCGTGCGCGGTACCGATCGCCACCGCCAGACTGTCGATGCCGGTGCGCTCGACAAAACTGAGCGCCTGCGCCGGATCGGTCAAAAATGCCTGCGCTTCGTCAACGTCCTGATCGTCTTCGATCCCGCCCAGCCGTCCGAGCTCCGCTTCCACGCTGCAGTCCCGCTGGTGGCAATATGCCACTACCCGAGCGGCGAGTTGGATATTTTGTTCAAAAGGGAGATGGCTGCCGTCAATCATGGCGCTTCTCACCCCGACGTCGACCTTGCCAGCGATATCCTCAAAGGTCTCATGATGATCGAGGTGCAAAATCACCGGCAGTTGATAACTGGTTGCGTAGGTTGCGGCCAGCGCCAGCATTTCCTGACAGCCGATATGGCGGAAGGTGCCCGGCGTCCCGGCCAGGATCGCCGGCGATTGCCGTTCCCGGCAGGCTTCCAGTACCGCCTGAATGGTTTCTGCGTTGTGAATGTTGAACGCCGGGACCGCCCAGCCCTGTTTACGCGCCTGTGCCAATAAGTATTTGGTTGAGATAATCGCCATGGTGTTATTCACTCCTGAGGCTATGGTTGCGCGTGCCAAGGGTAGATAGTGACCCCTTGTACCACCCGGTTGACTCGCCCTTCCGGTGAAGGGTTGTCCGGCGTCATGCCGAAATGCACCGATTGCGCCAAGGCATAAAGCTGGGCGAATACCAGCAACCCCAATGCCAGTTGGCCATCGTTGAAGCCTTGCGCGTTGGGCAGGTAGATATGCTCACCCCGTTCGATCTCCGCCGACGGCCTGCCGGCCAGCGCCACAATCCGACAGGCCACGCCGTCGTTACGCAGCTCATTGAGCAGGTCTTCGTCATAACGGCGGGTGTAAGGGTCGTTGGACATCAGGACGATAACCTGCGTTTGCCGATTAATCAGGGACTTGGGGCCGTGGCGGAAGCCCAGCGGTGACTCATAGAACGCCGCCGTCTGCCCGGCGGTCAGTTCCAGCAGTTTCAACGCGCTTTCGTGGGCGATGCCGCGCAGTGCACCGCTGCCCAACCAGATAACCCGTTGCGCATCGGCGGTCTGTAACGGCGATCGCGTCACATCACGCGTTGCTTCCAGCAAGGCGGCCACGCTTTGCGCCAGCGCCTGTACTGCGACCTGGTCGATGCCAGCAACGTTAAAGGCACACAGGCAGGCCAGAATCATGCTGCTCATGCTGCTGGTCATGGCGAAGCCGCGATCGCAGGTATTGGCAGGCAGTGCTAACGCCAATACCCGTGGCTGGTCATGATGACGGCGGTATAAATCGCCTTCGGCGTTGCAGGTGATCAGCAGGTGGTGGCTGTCGGCGTTGTGCTGGTTGGCCAGCGCCACCGCAGCCAGGCTCTCGGGGCTGGATCCCGAACGGGCAAACGACACCAGCAGCAGCGGCCTATCGGCGGGCAAAAAACCGGCCGGATCGCTGACAATGTCGGTAGTAGAGACCGACTGCACCGGCGCGTTGAGGGTGCGAGCCAGCATCGGCGCCAGCGTATCGCCGATAAATGCGGACGATCCCGCGCCGGTCAGTATCACCCGTAGGCCGGAGCGCGCCAGCAATGGAGCCAGAAAGCTCTCCAGCGCCTGGCGTTGCCGATCGATGGCGTCGACGGTGGCCAGCCACACCTCGGGTTGCTGACGAATTTCCCGCTCGGTCCAGCAGGCAGCGGTGGGTTGTCGATACATATAATTCTCCTGAATAGCCATCTCACTGGCAGGCTGCGGCGTAGGCGCGCAGAACATCGGTAATGCAATCCAGCGCCAGACTGCGGGCATCGCCCGGCAGTTGTCCGGCGCGCACGCGGTGATACTGCACCGGCAGGTATTGGCTCAGCAGCGGCAGCGGCAAGGGCTGGTGAGCAAGGTTGTCCAGCAGGCGTGCAACCGCCGCTTGTACCGTGCTATCGGGCCAGTAGTAACGCAGACGATCCGAATAGCTGAAATGCCGCGCGAAATACCGTTGCCGTTCGTTGCCGTGATAATATTTTTCCCAGGCGTCCGGCCGCTGGCACATCACCCGCTCAAGCTGGGCGCGCAGATCGCTGCATTGCGCCGCTGGTAGCAGTTCGCGTTCCATGTTCTCCAACGCGTACAAGGCTTCGCGCAGCGCGAAGGTCAGCGCCGGGCCGACCTTGAGGATGGCGAAGTGCCCCTGTACCAGACTGCGGTAGGCCTGCGGCAACTGGTAATCGGTGGAGTGGGCTTCAAATACCAGGTGAGGTTGCTCAGCGACGTAGCGGCTCAGCGCCGCCGCTGGTTCGGGTTGGAAATCCACCACGCCATGGTGCGAAAACTCGACGCCCGGTTGCACCACCAACCCGATAACCCGTGGCCAGATATCCGCCAGCCCTTGGCGTGCAAAGGCTTGCCGGTGTGCCGCCAGCGTATGCTCCACCGCGGCAACCTGGGTGACGGCGAGCGTATCCAAGGCCTCTTGCGCACCGCCGGGCACCGGAACTTCGGTGCCGATCACATATACCACCTCGCTTTTGCCAAACAGCTTCAGGCTGGTTTGTTCGCAAACGTAAGCCAGCTGTGCCGCGCGCTCGGCAACCGTCCGATCGCTGAGCGGCTGCGGATCGTCGGCGCAGGACATGCTGCAATCGAGGTGAATTTTCTGAAAGCCGGCGGCAACGTAGTGCTCAACCAGCACCGCCGCCTGCGCCATCGCCTGACTGGCTGGCAGATGTTGCCAGCGGTTGGGGCCAAGATGATCGCCACCCAGAACCAGTTGGGCCGGATCGAGATCCAGTTTTTCCGCCAGCGATCGTAACTGCTGTTGAAACATCTGCGGTGTCATGCCGGTGTAGCCGCCATGCTGATCAACCTGATTCGAGGTGGCTTCAATCAGCAACGGCGTCTGCTGCTGGCGTGCATGCAGCATTGCTGCCTCCAGCACCCAGGGGTGGGCGGAACAGACCGAGGTAATCCCGGTATGTTCGCCTTGTTTATGCCTTGCAATCAGCTCGGTTAAGCGTGTCATATATCCTCACTTCTTTCGTTTTGTTTCTTTTTGGCGTTTAGTAAACTAAAATTGACGTTAGTGAAAACGAAAAGAAAGATCAATAGAGTTGGTGTCGCAACAAAAAGAAAGTGTAAGTATTGTGATCGCGGTTTTGTTTTTGATGAGACGGTAGTGAAAAGGTAACGAAAGGTTTATGCCGGTTATTACCCGGAAAGGAAAAGAAAACAAAGCAAAAGCGTTGAGCAACATCGTCGTTTGGCGGCGAATATGGTAGGGTTCGTAAGGGAAGGGGGGCCGTCCGGTTGGCATAGCATTGCGCGACGGCCGTTTTTACCCAGTGATTTATCTTCAACCACCCTGACGGTGTAATGGGTCATTTCAGACGATGAGCATGAGTGATAAAAAAAGTGTTCGTGGTACCAGTGAGCGGCGGGAAAAAATAATTTCCTTGCTGAAACAGCAGGGAGCGGTGCAGGTGAGCGAGCTGGCGGCGCAGTTTAACGTGTCAACCGTCACCATCCGTGGCGATCTGGCGTTTCTGGAAAAGCGGGGGATTGCCACCCGGGCCTACGGTGGTGCGCTGATTTGCGAAGCGCCGGTGATGGCCAGCGAACGCAGCATTGAGGCCAAGCAAACCGAACACCTGGCGGTAAAGCAGCGCATTGCCCGCAAGGCCGCTGAAATGGTGGTTACCGGTAGCAGCATCATTCTTGATTCCGGTACCACTACCTACGAAATTGCGCAGCAGTTACGTGACAAAAAAGAAATTATCGTCATGACCAACGGTATGAACGTCGCCAATGCGCTGCTGGATGCCACGGAGGTCGAACTGCTGGTCACCGGTGGGCATCTGCGCCGCAGTTCCCAGTCGTTCTATGGTTCACAGGCCGAACTGTCACTGGACAATTACCATTTCGACATGCTTTTTCTGGGGGTTGACGGCCTCAGCCTGAGTCAGGGTGTTACCACCCATCAAGAGAATGAAGCGCGCCTCAATCGTCGGATGTGCGAGGTGTCCAAACGCATCATCGCGGTAGCCGATTCCAGCAAGTTCAATCGCGTCGGGCTGCATCGTATTATCGATACCGCGCGTATCGACGTACTGATCACCGACACCGCCATCCCCGACGAGATGCACACAGGGCTGGAGGCCCTGGGCGTGGAACTGTTGCTGGTTGAACACGACTAACCGGCAGCGGGCGTTGTATTACGGCCCGCCCGCTGCCTCATCTGGCGGGCCAAACCAGATAGGGCTGCCGCCATTCGACCTTTAACTGATTGATAAACCAGTCCCCGGCAGGCCCGGGCGGCTGCGACGGAAAAATCTCGACCGGTGGTCAGTTCCGAACGGTCCGAGAGCACCAGTTGCCGGTGCTTGCTGAGCAGCGAGGGGAAGGTTTGCAGCAGTGGCGGCAGGATGCCCAGGCTGCAACGGCCATCCAGCACCGGTTGATAGGCCGCGCCCAGGGCTTCGACAAACAGACGCAGAGGCGTCAACGGGAAGCGGACGGCACACGCTTTGGTCACCGCGCTGACCACCGAAGTTGGAAAACACACGTCAACCACCACCGACATGATGATGAATAAATACCATACAGGTGTAGCGGGTTAACCCAGCGGCGATCATTGAGTTCAAAATCCGAGCTATCTTTTCAGCAGTCTAGGTAAATAGCAATTGATTGTTATTTAGGCTAAAGTATTCAAGAAACCCAAAGACACGTTAGAGATTTTTATGAGAAAATCAGAGATCTACTAGCCTACCAACGCGGCATTTGGGCGGCGCACATATGGAAGCGTCTTAAAACCACGATTTCGAGATGGGATACATTATGTGTGTATAAAGCTCGCAAGTACGGACTGCCAGCTTGGCTGGGCCATGTACCTATGACTTGTTTAGTCACCCTATCTGTCATTAGCTGCTTAGTTGGTGTATTACTGATAGCCGTTATTATTTTGTTTGTTTGGGCATTTCTACTCATTCCTTCCATGATGGAATTGCTCAAACCGACTGTAAATGTCAAAGTTACTAATTGGGAAGAAAGAGCCATAAATATAATTATGACTCTAATGGTTCTAACGGTTCGGATGGCTCAACTGGCTCTTGACTATTTACCTCCTGAAGCAATTTTTGAAACAGCTGCGTCACCAACAATCCCACCCGTTTGTTGAGACTTAGATGTTCCATCAGTCACCATGCGGGAAAGTTCACCAATTCGTACACCTGCCCATGAAAATGCTGCAAGCCATACAGCAGGTAGCACCAAGAACATGCAACCCATCACCAAATTCATGATCAGATCATCCGTACTGTTCTGAAACGGCGCATCGCATCAAATGCCGGATACGCCACCAGGCTTCCCTGCGCGGTCCCGCCCATCGAGGCAATACGGTTAACCGAGTTGTCCAGGGTAAAGTCAGCGTTACCGCCATAGCCGGCATACGCCCGTCCGCCTTGGGAGACCGTCAGGTTATCCGGGCTGACCAGGCGACGCACCACCGCCTCTTTATAGTCCGCATCCGGTTGGCCTATCATCTTCAGCGCAGCGGACATCCGCAGCATTACGCCCGGGTCAACCTGCGCCACTACTCTGGCCTCCTGGCCCGTTTCGCCGGCTGACCACCACTCGCTGCAGATCGGGTACCCACCTCGTCCAGTGTTTGGCCGACTACTGTCCCGCGCCTCATTCCACGGGGAGCTGGCACGCGACGTTTTCGACTGCAGGTTGTTGTAGTACCCGCCGTTCAGGAAGGTTTGCGTCTATGCCTGGGAGTTTGAAAAGGATGAACGTAAATTGAATATCCGCGTAAATGGCCCGTTGCTGTCGAACAGCAATATTCACATATTAAATGGGGCGCTGGATGGCGTAGGCCTAGCCTATTCCCCTGATTTTATGGTCAAACCCTATCTGGAAGATGGACGTTTGGAGGAGGTTTTAGCAGATTGGAGTCCTTATTTTCAAGGATTCCATTTATATTATCCGCACCGCCGCAATACCTCTCCGGCCTTTAGCGCGTTCGTTGATGCCGTATGTTACCGGGCTTAAGTTTACTTTTCACATGAGTCAAAATACCCAACGCGTCCATGCTGTAATGGCCTTGTTGAGTTTCGTCATAGCGGCTGCCGGAGTAATCTTTGAGTGAAGTGGAAAAGGAGGAAAAAGATAAGCCACAGCATCCTGCCGTGGCGATAGCGCAGATCAACCGACAATATCAACGCCGGCATGATGACTGACGCCGTTGACTTCAACGGCCTGGGCCTGCGTCTGAGCGGCATCCGTTGAATGTTGCAGTGCCGCGATCAAACCATCGGTATCCAGGTGCCCCGATGTGGTACCGTCAACCACTTTGTCCACGGTATCAGTAACGCCGCCGATTTTGTCAATCAGGCCACCGGCGATATCGGAAATTGCACCGGCTACCCCAGAAATAACGCCCGTTGCGGTCTCAATAACACCGAGAGCGCCACCCACAACGCCTTTTACCAGGCCACCCAATAAACTGCTGAATCCACCTAAGTCGCTAGCCATATGTTTTCTCCAGAGTCATAGATTAAATTTAAGTGTTACGGCAAAATATCACCGGCCCATCGCGCCTTGCCGGTAGAAAAGGTATAGGACAAAGTCTAAAAAACTGTCAATAAACAGTAAGCGTTTTATTGCGAGAAAAAAGAAAATAAAATCACAATGTCATGATTTTAAATGACATTGAATATCCACCTTGATAAAATTCATTAATTGGTATAATGAATTAAATTATCGCCCGAAAAAAAACATTATTATAACTGTGGTTTTTTACTTTGTATTACCGCATAAGCTAAGCACCAAAATAGATAAAATCGTCTTTAGTATCTTCACTTGTCAGCAGCAATAAAAAGGCCACCATCCCCTGGTGGCCAATGTACAAACCTCAAGATAAACATACCGGCCCTCTGAAGCTGATTACAACAGAGGGGCTGTCGTTAACAAACGCCGCAGCCTATCGCAATTCGCCTCGCCCTTTTCGACCGGAACAACGCTCCGCAGCTGCCAGCGCTGCGTCTGTATCGCCTGCTGCGTCTGCGGCTGGTCGAGGAACGCTTCCCGGAACAGGAGGGTTCCGCCGATCTCCGGCAGCGCGTCATTCAGATCCAACTGCCTTTTGATCTCGGGCCCCCGCCCTGCAGCATCCGGCGCCGGCGTTTTCTCGGCTACGGGCTGATGTTGGCGCTCACAGCCAACCATCAGCCATGCCGCGCCTATCAGCAGCAAAATCCGCGTACCTTTCTCCTTAGCCACAGCATGCCTGTCGGCCCATAGGGTAACCGCGGGGCGTCTTTTATCAAACTCCCCGCGGCAGCCGATTACCAACTCAGCCCGAATCCGCGCGGGTAAGCGACGGTGCCGGTATGGGTACTCACATCGTAGTCATGCCAAACATTGACCGGCAGTTTCCCTCGCGGCGGCCGTTTCCCCATCAGCACCTCAGCCAGAGAGATCATGGCATGCCCGCGCCAGACGCCGTTGTCATACCCGTAATAGGAATAGACGGCTACGGCGGCATCCACCTTGTCGCGGTAGCTGACGATGTCGTAAGGCGCGCGCAGCGACAGGTGCACCCGCTTTTTCCCCAGGCCGGCGGCATGCTCCAGCCAGCCGAGATACGGGCTGGCGTCGCCCGCCGGGCCGCTCGCGACGCCATCCGTTTCCGCCGGGGTAAAGCGGGTCGAAAGCGTGCCGAACAGGAAGACGTCGCAGTTGGCGATACGCTCCCTGATTTCGGCCTCGGTCAGCTCCGTTTCCTTGGCCGCCACCACCTTGCGGTAACCCGCCTGCGCCATCACGGCCGCTATGCCCTTGGCCTGCTCCCCCCACGGCGTCAGGATGAAATAACGTTGCGTTTTGTCCGTCAGCGGCAGCGCGGCGTGCTGATTCACCACCAGGGTAATGGCCCTATCCGCGATCTGTTTTTCCGGCTGCGCGCAATCAGGCGCCTGAAGAAACGGCCTGCCTTTGCCGTGGCCCCACAAATGATAACGCTGCTTCAGGCGCAGGATGCGTTCGACGGAGCTGTCGATATCCGTTTCACGAATAACCCCGGCTCTGACTTTATCCGCAATGGCGGAGATTAATTCAGCCAACCGTCCGCTTTGCGCGGGGGCTGAAAGGCTGATGGGCATCAGCGCGATATCCACCCCGGCGGCGAACACCCGCTCAAGCGCGTCGCCCTGGCTGAAATGGTCGGCAATGGCGCCCATGTCCAGCGCGTCCGAAATGGTCACGCCGGTAAAGCGCAACTGGTCGCGCAGCAGGGTGGTCTGGATCTGCCGGGACATGGTCGCAGGCACCGTAATCTCTTCCCCGCTGCGGGTGCGCACCAGGCTGTCATCCAGCGAAGGGTACTGAATATGCGCCGTCATGATCATATCCGGCGCGCGGTGGCTGGCGATGGCGCGCTGATAAGGGGCGATATCGATAGCGAAAGCCTCTTCCCGCGAACGATCGACGCGCGGCAACGCGCTGTGGGAGTCCGTCGACGTGCTGCCGTGCCCCGGGAAATGTTTATAGGCGGTAATCAGCCCCTGGTGATGCATGCCGGCGGTCACCTGCTCCGCCAATCTGGCCACCGTGCCCGCATCGTCGCTGAAACCGCGCACGTTGATCACCGGGTTGAACGGATTGCTGTTCACGTCGACCACCGGCGCAAAATTGGTATTGATGTGCACCGAAAGCATGTCATGCGCCATCCGGCGCCCTTGCTCCGCGGCGAGCCGCAGGTCCGCCCCGCCCTCAATGGCCGCCGCCAGGGCCATATTGCCCGGGAACGAGGCGTAATCTTCACGCGGCAGGCGGAAAACGTTTCCGCCCTCGTTATCCGTGCCGATAAACAAGCGAATATTTCCGCAGGTTTGCATTGAGGCGTACCAGGCGGTCAGCGCCTTAATCTGCGCCTTGTCCTTAAGGTTATTGGCGAACAGGATCACGCCGCCAATATGGTTGTCGCTGATGATCCGGCCGATGTCGTCATCCGGCTTCACCATATCCTGATTGCTTTGCCCCTGGGGATCCCAGTAGCGAAAGTCCAGCATGAGCTTTTGACCGATTTTCTCTTCCAGCGTCATGGTGCCGAGCTTGTGTTTAACGTCCATTTCTACTCTCCTTTACGGTTGAAAACGGGTAAATCACCCTACCGCTAAAACAACCGCCATCAATGCCATTTTGTCGGTGTCAGGGGTCAGACAACGCGCGACCCCGTTCAACGCTAAAATTTTCTCCCTGCGCGCGGCGGCTTATGAGATGCTAGCATGCTCATTTTTCGGATAACTGAATGCGCATGCCATTGTCTTACCAATCTTTTATCGCCAAGCTTGTCGCGCTTGCCATCACGCTCACGCCCGCCATACCCGCGCTGGCCAGGCCCGATCTCGCGCAAAAAGTCGGCACCACCGTCGCCGACACCGGGTCGCCGGACTATCGCTTCAGCGATCTGCGCTTCACCTCCGCCGACGGACAGCGCCACTACCGGGTGCGTATCGCGCAACCCCAGGCCGCGCCGCCGCCGGCCGGCTATCCGGTGATCTATTTTCTCGATGGCAATGCGGTGCTGATGGAGTTGAATGCCGGCTTGTTGGCCGGGCTGGCCAGGCAAAAACAGCCGCCGGTATTGGTGATGATCGGCTATGACAACGATCTGCGCATCGACGCCAAAGCGCGCAGCTACGATTACACGCCGGCGACGCCGTCAGGCAGCGAAGAGCCCAAAGGCGGAGGGGCGGACGCATTCTTGGGGTTGATAGAAGATCGGATCAAACCCGCAGTTGCCGCGCAGGTGGCGCTAGATCCCCGGCGGCAGACGCTGTGGGGGCACTCGTTTGGCGGGCTCTTCGCTTTGCACGCGCTTTTCACCCGGCCAGGCGCATTTCAGAGCTATATCGCCGTAGAACCCTCGCTGTGGTGGGGACAGGGTTTCATTCTGCAGGAGGCGCAGCGCTTCCTTGCGCAACGCCCGGCGTTGCCCGTCCGTCTGCGGTTATGGACCGGAGGCGCGGAGAGAAAAAGCGGCGCCCCGGCGGCGCCCCCCACCATGCGCCACAGCGCGCTGCCTGCGGATGCAACGCAACAATTGGCTAATCGGCTGGCGACGCTGCGCGGTTGGCGGGTGAACTACCGTGAATGGCCGGCACTGGGGCATGGCGCCATGTTCGGCGCGGCAATAACGCCGGCTCTGGACAGCGTGGCGAAAGGCGAGTGAACGTCGGGTTTATTCACCGCATGATGAACAACAAGCCTCCTGATTGCGGACGGCTTATTGTTCATCATAACGCGAACCTTTTGGCGGCGATCAAACGGATAACGACCCCTCGTACAGAATGGTGAGGTCCTGTTTCGTCAGTCGTATTTCACCGCCCTGCCCCAGGGTTAGGCCGACATAATAGGTCGCCTCGTTTCTCACCGCCACAGCCGGCGAAATCAGGTAAGTGAAATCCTTCACGCCCTGTGCGGCTAGCTTGTTAACCACGCTGTGCAGCCGCTCATTGGCCTGCAAGTCTCTGCCGGTCCTGTCATCTATCGCGCGCAGCAGCTTGGCTTTTTTTTCCGCATCATTGTTCACCGCTTTTTGCACATCGACCATAAATTCGATTCCATCCATTCTGGCGGTAGAGATTTGCCGAATTTTTGCCAACAGATCTTTATTTTTGGTGACCTGCGACGATCCCATAGAAGTGATGGCCCCCAACGCGGCAATCGCCAGCGCCAGGCTACCGGTGCTGGCGCCCCTCGCCAACGCGCTGCTGCTGCTAGCCCAGGAGACTACCGTGCCGAATGCCGAGCCGCCGGTAAACATCGAGGCGCCGATGTTAAGCTTTCTGGCCAGGTCACTGTCGTAAATGTTGTAGCGGAGCTTATTGACGTAGCTGTGATTCATCCAGCTATAGTTCAATGGATAGGGCGAGAAGTTGTTGGCGATTTTTTTCAGCCCGGCTTGGCTCTCGTCTTTCAGGTTTACCCGCCTTGCGGTCAGCCCCATCTCCTCATCCCCCTTCGGAGGCTGGGTCAATTCCTGCAGATAGAAGATGGCATTTTGCTCATCTTTATCGCTGGCCAGGAAAATAGAATTGATATTGTCCTCGTCCGAGTTGTTTATCAGTTCAATAAGTATCTTTACGTCATTGGACGGCAGGATACTCTTGCCGCTAATGGTATCGAGCGGCGTCACGGGATTCTTTGCCACATCACTCCCCTTTATCTTGCCGGCTATCGGCGTATTTCACGCACAGTCATGAGTAAGGCCGTTATACTTCTTTATTCTGTTTAATATCCCAGCCTGCGGTGGATTCAGCACCTTTATTCCCCTGTGAGGCTTGCTCCCAATACTGAAGCTTCACTTTGCTGGCCTGGAAGGTATAAACCACGTTGACTTCGCCGCCGTTGTCTACGCCGGTGAATTGCGCCGATGTCACTAATACATCTTCCAGCTGAATGTGAGCATATTCCACCTGGCCGCCGCCCGCTTTACAAATTGACAGATCGACTTTGGCGATATGTTTACCGCTGGAACAATACTTGAGAATGGCTGGGGTTGATTTATCAATAAAAGCAAAAACTTGCAAATCTTCATACCTGACTTTACCCGTACCGCCACCACCGCCGACGCCCATATTTCCCGGCTGGCTGGCGCCCCAGGAAAACGACAGCACATCGATCCAGCTCTTGTGGTTTGAGTCTTTCGATTCGCCGCTAATTCCCTCTACTTTCAAAAACATATCAATTGCCATTGTTATTCCCTTTCGCAGTATGATTAATAAACTTCAATTAATAAAAGTAGGTAATGGGCTTATCCAGTCAACGTTCACCGTCTGGAATAACCATAATTAGGAATATTCTTAATCACTGTCTTCATGCTGACTCAACGAATTAAACCGACATGGCGTTGTCATTAACTCATTGTATTTAAATGAAGATAAAGTTTATTGAGGCAATAATGGTTCGCAGCGACAAGGTGCTATGCGGCACGGCATTCAGGTCAGCAGACCGTGAATCACCGCGCTGAACGAATAAAGGAGGCAATACATGATAACCAGAACGGCAGAGGCCAACCTGGCGCAGGCATTGCACTACAGGCGGAAAAAAATCAGGCTCCCCGTCGGCAAGTGGGCTTGCTCTGGCCGGTGGAGCCTGGATACTGCTTTTTTCCTGAGGGGGCCCTGGTGAGGCGCAAAGTAGGAAAAGACTGAGCGAACGGCATCTACAGCTATTTATTTCCGAGTATTCCGCTATTTCCACTCTGTCAGCTTAACTATAAGCCGCGGCGCATCGTCGGCGAAAGGGTGAAAATCACCCTTGTAATACATTAAGAAAAATGATAGTAAACCCCATTGGGGCGTATCCATTTGATTCGAAATTGAATTATTAAATCAGGGTATTATATTAAAAAATGAATATCAACGTGACCGACCAACCCAACCCGCAAGATGAAGCATTCGTTATCGACAGCCTCTGGGCTCATAACGATAAAACCCAGCCCGTCGACATTCATCCGCTATTTTTGACCGTTACCGATGACCGGCAGCGCATCGTCGCCGGCCTGGTCGCCCGCACCTGGTGGGGGGGCCTTGAAGTGCAATATCTCTGGGTTGGCGACTCACACCGCAACAGCGGCTATGGCCGCCAGCTGATGCTGCAGGCCGAAGAGGAAGCCCGCAAGCGAGGCTGCCATATGGCCTATGTCGACACCTTCGACTTTCAGGCCCGAGGCTTTTACGAAAAACTGGGTTACCGGCTATATGGCGAGCTGGGGGGCTATGCGCACCGGCATACGCGTCACTATCTGGCTAAAGACCTGTAAAGCAGTCTACACCAATCAGAGGTAGGCATGGATTCCTCCCATAAAAATAATGAATGTTATTTTAAGGGCCTCATTACCATGATGGAGCACCTGAGCGAACCCTGGGGCATCAAAGACCCGCAGTCTCGCCACCTCTACATGAATCGGGCCGCCTACCTCTATACCGATACGCCGCTGAATTTTGACGTTGCCGGCAAGTTCGATCACCAATTTCCCGCCGACTGGGCAGAATGCGCCGCCGATTTTATCGAACATGACAAAATGACCGAGGCGTCGCGCGATCGGGTTACGGTGATAGAAACCCACTATTGGTACGGCAAAGACAGCCTGACGCCGTTTATCAGCGAAAAGCTGCCGGTCTACAACGATGACAAACAGGTGATCGGCGTGATCTGGAACGCCAAACCGATGAACAGCCTGTCGCCGCTGAAATACATCAATCAGCAAAAACCCAGCGTATTGACCACCGAAGTGAATAATGAATTATTCACCCGCGCCGAACTCGACGTTATATTTTTAATGCTGCAACGATTCACCGTTAAAGAGATCGCAAAGATATATAACGTCAGTAATAAGACCATAGAAAATCGGATATATAACATCTATCAAAAAGCCAATGTCCACACGCAGCAGCAATTTGAAGAGTTTTGCAAATACGCCAACCTGGACAATTATATTCCCGATCGCCTGATAGCCAAGGGCATCCAGTTTATTTAAACCGCAAGGAATACCTTACCGTGATTAAGATTGAAGATTATCCGCTCACCCGGGTGCCGCAGGATAAAAGAGTGTCATTTTTAAGCGTGGCCATCGTGCATATGGGCATGCTGACCGCCCTCGATCAGTTTATGCTCGGCGCGGTGCTCGGCAACTCCATGACGCTGGGCGACGCCTTCAGCGCCATTTTCATCGGCAGCCTGATATTTGGCGTGGTGACCTACGGCCTGGGTCTGGCCGGCATGCGCGAGGGGATTTCCGGCAGCCTGCTGGCGCGCTGGTGCGGCTTCGGTCGCCTGGGGTCGGTGTTGATCGGGGTGGTGGTGGCCGTCAGCCTGCTGGGCTGGTTCGGTATCCAGAACGCCATCTTCGCCAAATCGCTCGACTTCGCCCTCGGCAACCGGCTGGGTTTCGGCCTGGCCGCCGGCCTGTCCGGCACCCTGTTGACCATCCTGGTGGCGTTCGGCTTCAAGGCGCTGCGCATCGCCGCGCGCATCGCGGTGCCGATGTTCATCATGCTGGTGGCCTTTATCTCCGTCACCGCGCTGTCCGGCCATAATCTGCAGGAAATCATTCAGTTGGCACCGCCGGGGGAACCGCTGACCATCAGCGCCGGCATCACCATCGTGGTGGGCGGCGCCATCGTCGCCAGCCTGATGACGCCCGATCTGACGCGCTATTCGAAAAACGGCAAGCACGTGCTCGGCGTGACGATCTTCACCATCGTCGCCGGCGAGTTCGTGGTCAACGGCCTGGCGATCCTGATCGCCAAAACGCTGGGCACCGCCGACGTGGTGACCATCATGTCACAGGCCGCCGGCGGCGCCGGCCTGCTGGTGGTGGTGTTCTCCACCCTGCGGGTTAACGATCTCAACCTCTATTCTTCGTCGCTCGGCATCGTCAACGCGGTGGAAGGCATCACCGGCAAGAGGCTGAAATACACCTACACCACGCTGGCGATCGGCATTCTGGGCACCACGCTGTCGGTGTTGGGCATTCTGGATCGCTTCGTGGATTTCCTGACGGTGCTCGGCGTCGTGTTCCCACCGATTATCGGCATCATGCTGGTGGACTATTACCTGCTGCGCAGCCACCGCAAAGTCCTGGATGACAGCCGCCGCGCCGGCCAGCTACCGGACCAAACCCCGACCATCGGCTGGGCGGCGATCGTCGCCAGCATCATCGGCGGCGTGGTCGGGCTGGTGACCGAATGGGGCGTGCCGACCATCAACTCGCTGCTGGCCGCCAGCCTGCTCTACTGGGCGTTCAAGCTGGCGTTCAGCCGGGCGCAAAAGCCGGCCGCCACGCTCTGATCTTGCGGTTACGCCGACCTGGCTGGCGTAAGAAACGAACGGGCCGTTTGCCAAAGCAAACGGCCATTAAAGAAGGGATTCCCTGGTGTCAGTAGCAAAATATCCTTGATACCCGGAGTATGGAAACGCCCCCCTCTGGGTTTTTTATTATAGAAGCCGGTAAATGATCGGTTGTTAGTGTTTTGATCATCAAGAAAAACTTCAGTATGGAAGAACATTAGCTCACAAAAACCGCTCCGGTCAACATAAAAGTAAACATAAAAACCCCTTTTGTGTTTACTTTTTTACGGTTGGTGGCTAATCGGTTGATTTGAATTGATTTATCATTTTACTGTATCCCGGGCATCGGCATCAGGTATCCGGCGGGTGGGCTCCCGCCCGTGGAAAAAGCTAATTCCAAAGGGTAATCAGCCAGTTACCCCTTAAAACCTGCATGTTTGGTCTGGACAATGCCAGCCTGTAAGATATAGTGAGGCCAGCGTAATTATTGTAAGGAATGCTAATGAAGACCACCAACGCACAGCGCAAAATCAACATCATCAAGAATATCGAATATCTGATGCGCACCCGGGGTGAGACCAAGGCTTCCTTCTCTAATCGCAGCGGCCTGACCCGCACCACCATCTATAAAATTCTCGACGGCCGGGTCAACAACGTACAGCAGGCCACCGTCAACCGAATTTCAGACTTCTTCGGCGTTTCCTGCGAAGAGATCGAAGACTACGATCTGGAAAAGCTGGAGCTGCTCAACGAAACGCTGTCGACCGAAGGCAATAAAAATCCCTCCGCCATTCCGGTGATCCCGCAGTCCGCCTATTTAGCCGTGGCGCAGCGCAAGATCGGGCAGCTGGTGACAGAGTTTCCTTTGACTTATTTTTTCGGCGATGAGTCGAATATGTTGGCAATGAAAATAGAGACCGAAATTAAAGGTTCATTTATTCCTGGCGAGATCATTATTATCAAACGCCCGCCGGTGCTGGTTTGCGATTCTCCTTTATTGTATCACTCGGGAAAAAACGGCTTCTTTGTGGTTAACGACAAAGAATATAGCGGCATGGATAAATTCCCTCAGGATACCGTGCAATTCCTGGGTTATATCGTTGGAGAAAGGCTATAAATGGAACCTAATCAAAAGTTCAAGCTGTTGGGCTTTACCCGGCATGGCACCATCGCGGCCAATGTCATGGTACTGGCCACCGGCAAAACCATCACCATGGGGCTGAACGAACTGGCCGACAGTGAAATATCGGAAGATCTGAGCCGGCATGAGCTGCAGGCGCTGTACCGCAAACTCTACGGCAACAATCAGCAGCAAACCGCCTATGAGCTGAGCGATCGCCATGAACGCTCCTGGTACGCTTACCTGATCATTACCGTGGCGCTCAGCGTGATTTATATCTTCTCCACCCTGTGCGGCGTCAAACCGGTGCAAATTCCGGTGCTGAACCTCATCACGCCCCCGGCCATTTTCATTTACCCGCTCACGTTCATCCTGGTGGATATCCTGAACGAGTTTTATGGGCTGCGGCTGGCCAGGCGCACCATTATCATCTCGTTTATGGCCAACCTGATCTTCGTGCTGGGCGTCTGGGTCACCACGCTGGTGCCGGCCATTCCGCAGTGGGAATACAGCGAAACCTATAACGGCATCGTGCACAGCATCATGGCGGTGCTGGTGGCGTCATCCGCCGCCTATTTGATCTCCGAGAACGTCAATTCCTACCTGCTGTGCAAAATCAAGGAACTGACCAATTCCCGTTACCTGTTCGTGCGGGTGATCACCAGCACCGTGGTGGCTTCGGCCATCGACAGCGTGGTGTTCTGCACCCTGGCGTTCTACAACGTCCTGAGCTGGGACATCATCAAAACCATGATCCTGTCGCAGTTCATGATCAAAGTGGTCTACGCGCTGGTGGGCGTGGGGCCGATTTACGCCGCCCGCAGCCTGTTTAACCGCTATATCAATACCGATCTCGCAAGGAGCAACGAATATGCATATCAAAAAACAAGATAAAATCACCCATCTTGGCGCCAACTCCGATTATCCGGATCAATATGCTCCCGAGTTGCTCGAAGCCTTGCCGCGCGCGCGCGGCCGGGATCTGATCGGCGTGGATGAAAATAACCTGCCGTTCGGCGGTTTCGATCTGTGGACCGCCTTCGAACTTTCCTGGCTCAACGCCAAGGGCAAGCCGGTGGTGGGCATTGGCGAATTCACCCTGCCTCACTCCTCCACCAACCTGATCGAATCCAAATCGTTCAAGCTGTACCTCAACAGTTTTAACCAGACGCGCTTCGACAGCGTGGAGCAGGTCAGCGCCGCGATGCGCCAAGACCTGTCGCAGGCGGCCAACGGCCAGGTCGGGGTTAAGCTCTATCCCGGGCTGGACGGCTACTCAGCGCAGATCGACCGCCTGCCGGGCGTGAATATCGACGATTTGGACATCGCCGTGGACGACTTCGCCTTCAAACCGGAATATCTGGATGGCGCAGCCGCCGACCAGGGGGAATGGGTCACGGAAACCCTGTCCTCCAACCTGTTGAAATCCAACTGTCTGGTCACCAATCAGCCGGACTGGGGCAGCGTGGTCATTCATTACGAAGGCAGAAAAATCGATCGCGAGCGCCTGCTGCGTTATCTGATCTCTTTCCGCCAGCATAACGAGTTCCACGAGCAGTGCGTCGAACGCATTTTCAACGACCTCAAGCAAAGCTGCCGGCCGGAAAAGCTCAGCGTCTTCGCACGCTACACCCGCCGCGGCGGCCTGGACATCAACCCGTTCCGCAGCGACTTCGAAACGGCGCCCACCCTCGGCCGCCTGATCAGACAGTAAATACCCCGCGATGCTCCCGTGAGGGAGCATTATTTTCCGCTGATTCATCTCTTTGTTATTTTTCGCCATTAACGTCGTTAACGACTATCTTCAAAGCATACTTCCGGAGATTTAACGACGCATGCCTGATTTTTCACGCAGGGAAATACTGCGGGCTGCCGCCATCGGATCGGCGTTTTCATTGCTGCCCGCCTCGATTCGCAAAGCGCTGGCCATTCCCGCCAATAACCGCACCGGCACCCTCAGGGATGTTGAGCACGTCGTGATCCTGATGCAGGAAAACCGCTCATTCGATCACTACTTCGGCACGCTGCCCGGCGTGCGCGGCTTCAGCGATCGCTTTACCATCCCGTTGCCCGGCGATCGCGCCGTCTGGCTGCAGCAGGGGGCCGATCGGCTGGTGCTGCCCTACCATCTGAACGGCAAACGCGGCAACGCACAGCGCGTCACCGGCACGCCGCACTCGTGGGTGGATGAGCAGGCGGCCTGGGACCACGGCCGGATGAGCGCCTGGCCCACCCACAAGACGCCGACCTCGATGGGCTATTACCGCCAGCCAGAGCTGCCGTTCCAGTTCGCTCTGGCCAACGCCTTCACCCTGTGCGACGCCTACCACTGTTCAATTCACGCCGGCACCAACACCAACCGCCTGTTCCACTGGACCGGCACCAACGGCCCGTCCGCCGCCGACGTCGCGGTGGTGGTCAACGAATGGGACAGCGCCGGCCCGGCGGACATCGGCTATCAGTGGAAAACCTATCCGGAACGCCTGGAAGCGAGCGGCGTCAGCTGGAAGGTCTATCAGTTTCTGCCGGACAACTTCACCGACAACCCGCTGGCGGGCTTTCGCCAGTACCGCGCCGCCAGCATCAAGGTCGGCAACCCGGCGTGGCCGCCGAAGGATTTCACCGCCTTCATGCCCTATAGCGATGCGCTTAACGAAGCGGCGCCGCTGTACAAGGGCAACGGCAATACCCTGCCGGCGGCGAGCGGCAACGATCCGGACGCGATGCTGGCCGGATTCCGCGCCGACGTGCGCCAGGGCAAACTGCCGCAGGTCAGCTGGATCATCGCGCCGGCGGCGTACTCCGAGCACCCCGATCCCTCCAGCCCGGTGCAGGGCGGTTGGTTCACCCAGGAGATCCTCAATGCGCTGACCGAACAGCCCGAGGTGTGGAGCAAAACCGTGTTGCTGGTGAACTACGACGAAAACGACGGTTTCTTCGACCATATGCCCTCGCCCTCTGCCCCTTCGCTGCGCGAGGACGGCAGCTTCGCCGGCAAATCGACGGTGCCGTTCGAAAGCGAAATCTTCCAGCACCCGGCGCCGCCGGGCTCGCAGGATCAGCCGCCGCCGGACGGGCGCATTTACGGCCCCGGGCCGCGGGTGCCGATGCTGGTGCTGTCGCCCTGGAGCCGCGGCGGCTGGGTCAATTCGCAGGTGTTCGATCACACCTCGGTGCTGCAATTTCTGGAGAAACGCTTTCAGGTGCACGAGCCGAACATCAGCGCCTGGCGGCGCGCGGTGTGCGGCGATCTCACCTCGGCGTTCAATTTTGTCGATCCGAACGGCGAGCCCTTGCCCGGCTTGCCGTTCACCAGCCGTCACGCCGCCGATGGCCTGCGCCTGCGCCAGGAAAAACTGCCTCAGGTGCCGCTGCCGCCGCCGGACAGCCGGCGGCTGCCGCACCAGGCCCGCCTGGCGCGCCCTTCGCGCGCGCTGCCCTACCGGCTGCACGTCGAGGCTACCGCCTACCCGGCGATGCAATGGCTGACGCTGAACTTGCTCAATAGCGGCGAACAGGGCGCGGTGTTTCACGTCTACGACTCGCTGGACCTGCAGCAGATCCCGCGTCGCTACACCGTCGAGGCCGGCAAGGCGGTCAGCGATAACTGGTCGACGGCGGATAAATACCATCTGTGGCTGCTCGGCCCCAACGGCTTCCACCGCACGCTGCGCGGCAGCCTAAGCCAACCGCAGCCGGAGGTGCGCCTGAGCCCGGCCGCGACCAGCCTGCAGCTGCTGCTGAGCAACCCGGCCGCCGAAGCGATAACGGTCACCGTAGACCGCTGCCCGTACACCCGGCAAGGCCCCTGGCAAATCGAACTGCCGGCGGGGGGCAGCCATCGCCAAACCTTTGACGCCCGGGGCAGCGGCGGTTGGTACGACCTTTCGCTGCATGCGCCGGGCGGTTGGCTGCGCCGGCTGGCGGGCCGTCTGGAGAACGGCGCGCACAGCATCAGCGATCCGCTGATGGGCAAGGAATAAGATATCCGCATCCGGGTGTTCAAAAAGCGAAAGGTTATGGATTATCATTAGCCACTTTATTCAACGCCCCGTTGCCAAGGATCCCCATGCCCGCTGTTCTCATTGCCCACGCCCGCCGCTGGCTGGCCGCCTGCGCCCTGCTGCTGGCCTGCGCCGCTCAGGCCGCGCCGATCGTCGTCACCGACGTCGCCGGCCGCCAGGTCACCCTGCCGCAACCGGCCAAACGGGTGATCCTGGCCGACGCCCGCGCGCTGCTGGCGCTCAACATCCTGCATCCGCAGGAACCGCTGAAAAACATCATCGCCTGGGATAACTCGCTGAAGGTGAAAGCGCCGGACCTGGTGGCGGCCTACGCGAAGAAGGTGCCGCAGGTGATGCAGATCCCGACCTTCGACAATCCTTACACCAGCGATTTCAGCGTAGAAAGCGCCGTGGTGCGCAAGCCGGACCTGATCATTTTCGACATCGGGCTGCTGACCAAGCTGAAAGACAGCGGCGTACTGAGCCAGCTGGAAAAAATCGGCATCCCGGTGCTGATTATCGATTTCCGCCAGCAGCCGTTGACCAACACCGTCGCCAGCATGCGGCTGTTGGGCCAGGTATTTGACGAACGGCAAAATGCCGACGCCTTTATCCGGCTTTATCAGCAACGGCTCGCGCTGGTGCGCCAGCGGGTGGCCACGCTGAAGCCGGAGCAACGCCCCAGCGTGTTTATCGAGCGCAGCGCCGGCATTAAAGGCGAACAGTGCTGCAACACCTTCGGCAAGGGCAGCTTCGGGCAATTTATCGATACCGCCGGCGGCAACAATATCGGCAGCACGCTGTTCCCGGACATGGGCGGCGAAGTGAACGTCGAACAGGTGATCGGCAGCAACCCGGACTTCTACCTGCTGACCGGCGCCGACTGGAGCCGCGGCCATCGCGGCACGCTGGCGGTGCCGCTGGGTTACGCCACCGATCTGGCCACCAGCCACCGAAAGCTGGCGGTGCTGATGAACCGCACCGGCCTTAACGTATTGAAAGCGGTAAAAGAGAAGCGCGTGATGGCGATTTATCATCAGTTTTACGACACCCCGCTGAATTTTATTGCGGTAGAGGCGATCGCCAAATTCCTGCACCCGGACTTATTTAAAGACGTTGATCCGCAAGCGGATATTGAAATGGTCCACCAGAAATTCACCGCGCTGGATTACAGCGGCGTATTCTGGATCACCCCGCAGTAATGTCTCCTCAGGGCCCGCCAGCCGGGCCCTGAAGTCCCTTTTCCGCCGTGCAGTTACCCGTTTAATTATCCCGCGACAACGCTATTTACTTGCCAATAATTATCATTAAGATTGTCATTTCCAAAAAACACATCCGGGTTTGAAACTTTTAAGGCATTATTATGTCAATTCTTTTTCGGCTTTCGCTGCTGGCGGCTTCCGTCGCCGTCGCGTTGCCTGTCCTTGCTGCTGATAACAAATCTCAAAATGACGCATCCGCCGACACCGTTACCGTGGTCGGCAACTGGTTGGACAATCCGGATACCAGTTCGGTGCTGCTCAACCACCCCGGCGCGCGCTCCATCGTGACCCAACAGCAGATGCACGAACAGGGCGACCAAACCGTCGCCGACAGCCTGCGCGGCGTGCCCGGCGTACAGGTGCGCGACAGCAACGGCACCGGCGGCAGCGACATCTCGCTCAACGTCGGCGTACGCGGCCTGACTTCGCGCCTGTCGCCGCGCTCCACCATCCTGATGGACGGCGTGCCGCTGGCGGTCGCGCCTTACGGCCAACCGCAGCTGTCGATGGCGCCGCTGTCGATCGGCAACCTGCAGTCGGTTGACGTGGTGCGCGGCGGCGGCGCGGTGCGCTACGGGCCGCAAAACGTCGGCGGCGTGATCAACTTCGTCACCCGCGACATTCCGCAAGCATTCGGCGGCACCGCCAGCGTACAGACCCAGGGCGCCAGCCACGGCGGCCTGAAGACCCTCACCAGCACCTCGCTGGGCGGCACCGCAGACAACGGCTTCGGCGCCGAGCTGCTTTACTCCGGCCTGCACGGCCAGGGCTACCGCGATAACAACGACAACACCGACATCGACGACTTCATGCTGAAAACGCGCTATGCGTTTACCGAGCGCGATGAGCTGCAGGCCAACTTCCACTATTACGACGCCAAATCCGGCATGCCGGGCGGCCTCAGCGCGGCGCAATACGCGCAGGATCCGTTCCAGTCCACCCGCCCCTGGGATCAGTTCGAAGGGCGCCGCAAGGACATGTCGTTCAAATACAAGCATCAGGAAGACGACAAACAGTTTGAGCTGCTGACCTACTTCACCGACAGCTACCGCGGCAGCAGCATCGAGTCGGAAGGCACCGGCAACAACGCCGGCATGAAGCGCATGGTTTCCTATCCGCGCCATTACTCCACCTGGGCTATCGAACCCAGCTATTCGCAGCTGTTCCGCTTCTGGGATATGGCGCACGAAATCACCCTCGGCTATCGCTACCTGAACGAAACCATGGATGAAAAGGCCTCGCGCTCCGCCTGGTACAACCCGGCGGACATCGGCTCCACGCCCGACACGCCGGATTATTATCAGCATACTTCGGGCGGCACCGCGGCCAACGCCTTCTATATCGACGACACCATCAACGTCGGCAACTGGACGGTGACCCCGGGCCTGCGCTATGAAAGCATCCGCACCCACGTCGACGACGCGTTCAACAACATCAGCCGCGAGAAGAGCTACAGCGAACCGCTGCCGTCGCTGAACGTCATGTACCACCTGTCCGACGCCTGGAAGCTGTTCGCCAACGCCGACACCTCATTCGGCAGCATGCAGTACTTCCAGCTGACCAAGGGCGGCAACGGCAACCAGCCGGCGCCGGGACTGACGGCGGAAAAAGCCCATACCTACGAGTTCGGCACCCGCTATGACGACACCGTCGTCAAAGCCGAAGCCACGCTGTTTTACATCGACTTCGACAATCAGCTGCAGTACATCAGCAACGATGTGGGCTGGACCAACCTGGGCGCCACCAAGCACAAGGGCCTCGAGCTGGCGCTCAGTTACGATCTCAGCGAGCTGAACCGCGCGCTGGACGGCGTAAGCGTCTACACCAGCTACACCTACACCAAGGCCAGCACCGACAAGGGCGACTTCGCCGGCAAGGACCTGCCGTTCTATTCACGCCAGGTGTATACCGTCGGCACCCGCTACGCCACCGGCAGCTGGGTGTGGAATCTGGACGGCTACGCGCAGTCCAAACAGCGCTCGCCGGGCAGCGGGCCGGAGTACATCACCCAGGAAAGCGCCGACGGCCAGTTCGGCGACATCGCCGGCTATATGGTGTGGAATATGCGCGGGGAGTATAACTTCGGGCCGCAGCTGTCGAACCTGACGCTGGGCGCGGGGGTGAAAAACCTGTTCGATCAGCGCTACTTCACCCGTTCCAACGACAACAACTTCGGCAAATACGTCGGCGAGCCGCGCACCTTCTTCGTGCAGGGATCGGTCGCGTTCTGACACCGCTGCCCCCGCCGGGGGCAGCGGTGTCACCGACAGTGCAAACGGAACAGGCGCGCCAGGTGCGCGCCCATCGGCGTCAGCGTGGTGTCCTTGCGCTGGATCAGATAAAACGTCGCCTGCGGCAGGTTCTCCTCCAGCTCGAGCGGCACCAGATGCTTGCCCAGTATCGGATCCGAGATCACGTCTACCGACAGGATGCTGACAAAATCGCTCTGCGCCACCAGGCTGGTGCAGGCCATGAAGGTTTCGCAGGTGACGCTGATCGACGGCGCCATGCCCAGGTCCCCGAACAGATCGTGCAACAGCCGGTAATAACTGCCTTTCGGCGTCGGCATGGTCCAGTCGCAGTGCTGCAGCTGTTTCAGCGACGTCGCCCCCTCCATCGGGTGCCCTTTGCGCACCACCACCCGATACTCTTTCTCCATCAGCCGTTCGTACTGCAGCTCGTTGTCCAGGCTGCTGGGATAGTAAGTATTGACGGTAAAATCCAGCTCGCCCTGGCGCAGCTCCGGGATCATCGACACCAGCTGCCCCTCGACGATGCGCACCTTCACGTTGGGATATTCGCGGTGGAACTGGGTGATCACCTGCGGCATCACGGTGCGCGCAATGCTGCCGCCGACGCCGATATTCACCGTGCCGCCCGCCAGCCCCAGCCGCTGCTGAATATCTTCCTGCGCCACCCGCAGCTCTTCGAGGATCAGGCTGGCGTGTTGGAAAAAGTTATCACCGCAGTCGGTCAGCACCACGCCCTGGCTGCGGCGAATAAACAGCTTGGCGCCCAGCACCTCTTCCAGCTCCTGAATGGCCTTGGTCAGCGCAGGCTGGGAAAGGCGCGAGGTGCGGCTGGCGGCGCGGATGCTGCCCTGGCGGCTGACGTCCACGAACGCACGCAATTGGTGCAATTTTATCGAGGCTGGCATAGGCGAAAGGTGATAACCGTTGTTTATCAATAGCAAGATATTGGCATCTTATTTAGCCGGATTCCATTGTGTACATTCGAAAAAAACACAATAAATAACCAAATTCTTATTTCGCTTAATTAAGCGCATCTTCTGCGCCGATAAGCGCCATTCGCGGCATTTAGTAACCAAATAAGCCTTTTTCTTTGCCATAGATTCACCGTCTGAGTTCAGTTCAGAGCATGACTGCTGCCTGGGGCCATCCAGCGCGCGATAACCGAAGAGATATCACAATGACGACTACGCTTTCGATGTTGGTAACCGACCTGTACCCGCAGCTGCAGGCCTGGCGCCGCGACTTCCATCGCCACGCCGAGTCAGGCTGGTTTGAGTTCCGCACCGCCACCCTGGTGGCGGAAGAGCTGGATCGGCTGGGCTACCGCCTGCAGCTGGGGCGCGAAGTGATCAAGGCCGAGGCGCGCATGGGGCTGCCCCCGGCCGAGGCGCTGCAGGCGCAGGAACGGCGCGCCCTCGAGCAGGGGGCGTTGGAAAAATGGCTGCCGCACTTTTCCGGCGGCTTCGCCGGCATCGTCGCCACGCTGGATACCGGCCGCCCCGGTCCGACGATCGCCTATCGCGTCGATATGGACGCGCTCGACCTCAACGAGCTGCAGGATCCCGAGCACCTGCCGTTCCGCGAGGGCTTCGCCTCCTGCAACAGCGGCATGATGCATGCATGCGGTCACGACGGCCACACCACCATCGGCCTGGGGCTGGCGCACGTCTTCAAACGTCTGGAGTCCCAACTTGGCGGCACCGTCAAACTGATCTTCCAGCCGGCGGAGGAAGGCACCCGCGGAGCGAAGTCGATGGTGGAGGCCGGCGTGGTGGACGACGTCGATTTCTTTACCGCGGTGCATATCGGCACCGGCGTGCCGGCCGGTGAGCTGGTGTGCGGCAGCGACAGCTTTATGGCCACCAGCAAGCTGGACGTCACCTTCCGCGGCGTCGCCGCCCATGCCGGCGCCAAACCGGAAGACGGCCGCAACGCCCTGCTGGCGGCGGCGCAGGCCACGCTGGGGCTGTACGCCATCCCCCGCCACAGCGAGGGCAGCTCGCGCATCAACGTCGGCGTGCTGCAGGCCGGCACCGGCCGCAACGTGATCGCCGATCGGGCGTTGATGAAAGTGGAAACGCGCGGCGCCACCAATGAGATCAATGCGTTCGTTTATCAGCAGGCGCTGAACGCCATCGAAGGCGCGGCAAAAATGCACGGCGTCGCCTGCGACATCGCGCTGATGGGCGCGGCGCAGAGCAGCAAACCGACCCAACCGTGGGTGGACTACATCCGCCGCCAGGCGCAGCAGATAGCCGAACTGAGCTCGGTGGTCGATCGCCGCGAACAGGCCGCCGGTTCCGAGGACGCCACCTACATGATGGAGCGGGTGAAATCCCGCGGCGGCCAGGCCTCATACGTGATTTTCGGCACCGAACTGAGCGCCGGGCACCATAACGAGAAGTTCGACTTCAACGAGCAGGTGATGCCGGTGGCGGTGAAAACGCTGGCGTCGCTGGCGCTGAACCTGCCGACATTCGGGAGTAAAGCATGAGCCATTCAGAGCCGCAGGCATTTATCAACGACTACATTGACCGGCACCAGCCCCGCTTCAGCGCGCTGAGCGACGATATTTGGGACCACCCGGAAACGCGCTTTAGCGAAACCTACTCCGCCCATCTGCTGGCCGATGCGCTGGAACAGGAAGGCTTCGCGGTTGAACGCGGCGTGGGCGATATCGACACGGCGTTTATCGCCAGCTACGGCAGCGGCCACCCGGTGATCGCGCTGCTGGGTGAGTACGACGCGCTGGCCGGGCTGAGCCAACAGGCCGGTTGCGCCACCCCGCAGCCGCTGGTGGAAAACGGCAACGGCCACGGCTGCGGCCACAATCTGCTGGGCACCGCCGCGCTGGCGGGCGCCTTCGCCGCCAAGGCCTGGATGCAGCAGAACCGGCTGACCGGCACCCTGCGCTTCTACGGCTGCCCGGGCGAAGAAGGCGGCTCCGGCAAAACCTTTATGGTGCGCGAAGGGCTGTTCGACGACGTCGACGCCGCGCTCACCTGGCACCCGGAAGGCTTCAGCGGCATGTTCAACACCAGCACGCTGGCCAACATTCAGGCGGCGTTTCAGTTCAAGGGCGTCGCCGCCCACGCCGCCAACTCGCCGCACCTCGGCCGCAGCGCGCTGGACGCGGTAACGCTGATGAACACCGGCGCCAACTTCCTGCGCGAGCACATCGTGCAAGAAGCGCGGCTGCACTATGCGGTCACCCATACCGGCGGCAGCTCTCCCAACGTGGTGCAGGCCGACGCCGAGGTGCTGTACCTGATCCGCGCCCCGCAGCTCGACCAGGCGCAGGATATTTACCGCCGGGTGATCGACGTCGCCAAAGGCGCGGCGCTGATGACCGACACCCAGATGGCGGTGCGCTTCGACAAGGCCTGCTCCAACTACGTGCCGAACCGCAGCCTGGAGCGGGCGATGTATCAAAACCTGCGTGATTTCGGGCTGCCTGCGTACAGCGACGCCGAGCGCCGCTTCGCCGCGGAGATCCGTCAAACGCTGAGCCGCGACGATCTGCGCAACGCCAAGCTGAATATCGCCCGCACCGGCGGCGCGGCCGGGCGCGAATGGGTGCAGCAGTTGGGGGATAAGGTGCTGATGGACCAGGTGGCGCCCTACGTGGAATCGGACGATCTGCTGTACGGCTCCACCGACGTCGGCGACGTCAGCTGGGTGGCGCCGACCGCCCAATGCTTCAGCCCCTGCTTCGCCCTCGGCACCCCGCTGCACACCTGGCAGCTGGTGGCGCAGGGCCGCACCGGCATCGCCCACAAGGGCATGTACCTGGCGGGCAAGGTGATGGCGGCCACCGCCGTCGATCTGCTGAGCGACAGCGCCCTGCTGGCGCGCTGCCGCAGCGAGTTCGAACGCCAGCGCGCCGAACAGCCGTACAGCTGCCCGATCCCGCAGGGGGTGAAACCCTCTCCGTTGAAATGAAGGTCAGGCCCGGGCAACCGGGCCGCTAAATATAACTATAAATAAATCAAATAATAATAATCACACGACAGAACAAACACAGAGGGTAATACAATGAGTGAGGTCACAACGACAGCCAATAAAAGCCCCGGACGCCTTTTTTACTGGGTCGAGCGCATCGGCAATAAAATTCCCAACCCGTTTCTGCTGTTCGTCTACTTAATCGCGGTGCTGATGCTGGCCACCGCGCTGTTCTCCTGGCTCGACATGGCGGTGAAAAACCCGGCCACCGGCGAACTGATCAAGGTGAACAACCTGATGAGCGTGGCGGGCATGCAGTGGATATTTCCCAACATCATCCATAACTTCAGCAGCTTTGCCCCGCTGGGCGCCATCCTGGCGCTGGTGATCGGCGCCGGTTTGGCGGAAAAGGTCGGGCTGCTGCAGGCGCTGATGTACAAGATGGCCTCGCGCGTCAGCGCCCGCTACGCCAGCTATATGGTGCTGTTTATCGCCTTCTTCAGCCATATTTCGTCAGACGCCGCGCTGGTGGTGATGCCGCCGCTCGGCGCGCTGATGTTTCTGGCGGTCGGCCGCCACCCGATCGCCGGGCTGCTGGCGGCCATCGCCGGGGTCGCCTCCGGCTTTACCGCCAACCTGTTGATCGTCACCACCGACGTGCTGCTGTCCGGCATCAGCACCGAGGCCACCAAGACGGTGGACGGCGCGGTTCACGTCAGCGTGATCGACAACTGGTACTTTATGGCCACCTCGGTGATCGTGCTGACCCTCGCCGGCGCACTGCTGACCGACAAGTTCATCGAGCCGCGGCTGCCGAAATGGCAGGGCGGAGCCGAGGACAAAATCGCAGCGCTGACCCCGTTGCAGAACCGCGGGCTGATGATGAGCGGCATCGCCGCGCTGGTGTTTATCGCCGTCATCGCCGCCCTGGTGGTGCCGGAGGCCGCGCCGCTGCGCGATCCGCAAACCGGCTCGGTGATCCCATCGCCGTTCATCAAGGGCATCGTGCCGATCATCATCCTGTTTTTCTTCACCGTCGCCATCACCTACGGCGTGGTCACCAGGCAGATCCGTCGGCCGGACGATATCCCCAACCACCTGATCGAACCGATGAAAAGCATGGCGGGCTTTATCGTGATGGTGTTTCCGCTGTCGCAGTTCGTGGCGTTCTTCAACTGGAGCAACATGGGCAAATTTATGGCCGTCGGCCTGACCGACATGCTGGAGGCGGCCGGCATGAGCGGCGCGCCGGCGTTTCTCGGCCTGATGTTCCTCTCCGCCTTTCTGTGCATGTTCATCGCCAGCGGCTCGGCGATCTGGTCGATTCTGGCGCCGATCTTCGTGCCGATGTTTATGCTGCTCGGCTTCCACCCGGCGTTCGCCCAGATGATCTTCCGCATCGCCGACTCCGCCGTGCTGCCGCTGGCGCCGATGTCGCCTTTCCTGCCGCTGTTTCTCGGCTTCCTGCAGCGCTACCGCAAGGATGCGCAGCTCGGCACTTACTACGTGCTGATCCTGCCCTACCCGCTGGTGTTCTTCAGCGTGTGGATTTTGCTGCTGCTGGCATGGTACGCGCTTGGCCTGCCGATCGGCCCGGGCGTATACCCGAAGATGGGCTAACGCCCCGCCAGCCCGCCATGCCCCGCAGAAAGGTTGATCTCCCTCACTTCCCACACGGCCTGACGCATTATTTCATTGCTTTGCTAAACCGGTTCTTCTATTTTAGCCACCCATCAGACATCGGTGAAAACAGGGATTAAACATGGTCAATCGCGTATGGGTGCTGGGCGACGCAGTGGTCGATCTGGTTCCAGAAAATTCAAACGGCTACCTTAAATGCCCCGGCGGCGCCCCGGCTAACGTGGCGGTCGGCATCGCCCGCCTGGGCGGCGACAGCGCCTTCATCGGCCGGGTGGGCCGGGACAGCTTCGGCGCCTTTCTGCAGCAGGTGCTGAGCGAAGAACGGGTCGACATCCGGCATATGATCCAGGATCCCGAGCATCACACCTCCACCGTGGTGGTGGATCTCGATCGGCAGGGCGAACGCTCGTTCACCTTCATGGTCACCCCCAGCGCCGACCTGTTCCTGCAGCCGGAGGATTTACCGGTCTTCAGAAGCGGCGAGTGGCTGCACCTTTGCTCCATCGCCCTGGCGCAGGAACCCAGCCGCAGCGCCGCCTTCGCGGCAATGGAAAATATCAGGGCGGCCGGCGGCTGGGTCAGCTTCGATCCGAACATTCGCGAAGACGTCTGGCGCCAGCCGGAGGCGCTGCGCCCCTGCCTGCAAAAAGCGCTGCTGCTGGCGGACGTGGTGAAGATTTCGCGCGAAGAATTGAGCTTTATCAGCAACATCGAAGAGCTGGAAAGCGCCATTCGCTGGATGATGCACCGCTATCCGTTGCGGCTGTTGCTGGTCACCCTGGGCGGTGAAGGCGTCTGCGTACACGATCGCCAGCAGCTCCGGCACTTCCGCGCCCCCTCGATCGTGCCGGTCGACACCACCGGCGCCGGCGACGCCTTTGTCGCCGGGCTGCTGGCGGCGCTGTCGCGCCTCGGCGGCCTGCCGCAGGAGGCGCAGTGGCCGGCGGTGATCGCCCAGGCGCAGGCCTGCGGCGCGCTGGCCACCACCGCTAAAGGCGCCATGACCGCGCTGCCCCGTGCCGAGCAGCTGGCCGCCTTCATTCGGTAATCGACCGACGGCGGGCCCAGCGGCTCGCCGCCCTTGCTTTTCCCCGTCAATTTGCGCGCTCGATCACAATAGCTGAATCGGGTTAGCAAACTTGATTGCCAGCCGCGGTTCAACTCCCTTATCTTTCGCCATGAAAAACCGGTTTAGCAATTTAGCAAACAATAATAACAACCCTTCCCGGATGATAGATAATCATGAAAAAACTGAGCTATTTGGCTGTAACGACAGGGCTTCTCATCTCCGCATCCGCCTCGGCGGCCTCTGGCAGCGACGGCATCGAAGCGCGCCTCAACGCGCTGGAGCAGCGGTTGGCGCAGGCCGAACGGCGGGCCGCGCAGGCGGAGACGCGCGCCACCGCGGCGGAAAGCCGGGCGCAACGGCTGGAACAACGCACGGCGAACACCGAACGCCAAACCGCGCAGGTGGCGCAGCGCGCCGCAACGCTGGAAACGCAGGCCGCGCCCGCCGGCAGCCTGAAACTCAACGGCTTCAACGATCTTAAGCTGTACGGCGACGTCGAATTCAACCTGGACGGCGCCAGCCGCAGCGGCCAGCTGACTTCGCTGAAAGGCAGCGATCACAAGGACTGGAAGCCCGGCGACAAAGAGCGCTGGGACATCAACGGCCGCATCCTGGTGGGCGTAGACGGCTACCGCCGCAATCAGGACGGCAATTTTTCCGGCTTCAGCGTGCAGCCGCTGGCGGACATGACCGGCAAAATGAACCTCGATGACGCCGCCTTCTTCTTCGGCAACGAAAAAAACTGGCAGACCAAGATCGGCCGGTTCGAAGCCTACGACATGTTCCCGCTCAATCAGGACACCTTCATCCAGTACTCCGGCAATACCGCCAACGATTTGTACGCCGACGGCTTCGGCTACATCTACATGATGAAAGAAGGACGCGGCCGCAGCAGCAGCGGCGGCAACCTGATGCTGAGCAAATACGCCGGCGATTTCTACTTCGAATTGAATACGCTGGTGGAGGACGGCACCTCGCTGTTCCAAGACAACAGCTACCACGGCAACAGCCTGGACAATAAGAAAAATGTCGCCTACCTGCGCCCGGTGATCGCCTGGAAAAAAGACCGGCTCAGCGCCGCCGTGGCGATGGAAAGCAACGTGGTCAACAACGCTTACGGCTATCGGGACAGCCAGGGGCAGTTTGTCGATCAGTCCAAGCGCAACGGCTACGGCATGACGCTGAGCTGGAACAACACCGCCGCCAATCCGGATAACGGCGTGGTGGCCAACCTGAGCACCGCCTATCTGGACGCCGCCGGCGAGCAGGATTTCACCGCCGGCATCAATGTGCTGTGGCGGCGCTTCGAGCTGGGCTATATCTATGCCCACAACAACATCAAAGAGTTCAATACCGCCGGGATCGCCGCCGACATCAACAATCCGCTCAGCGAACCGGGCAAATACGACATCCATACCGTTCATACGTCGTACCAGATACCTAACATCATGAATATGAAGAACTTCAATCTGTATCTGGGCGCCTACGTCTCGATGCTGGAAGCCAATGCGGGGAACAAAATCGCCAACGGCGACAACGATCAGCGCTACGGCGTGCGCGCCAGATTCAAGTATTTCTTCTGACGCCAATTGACGGATTTCCGCCGCAAAACAGCGCGGCGGCATTTTTTATTTATAAGGGGACAAAATGGACATAACCGCAACCGCCAACGCGCTGCTGTCGCTGCTCGGCGGCAAAGAGAACATCGCCAGCGCCGCCCACTGCGCCACGCGCCTGCGCCTGGTGCTGATGGACGACGGCAAAATGGACAAGGCGGCGATCGACAAGCTGGACGGGGTGAAAGGCTGCTTCAGCAATGCCGGGCAGATCCAGGTGATCTTCGGCACCGGGCTGGTGAACAAGGTGCATGCGGAATTCATCAAGGCGGCGGGCATCAGCGAATCCAGCAAGTCCGAAGCCGCCGACATCGCGGCGAAAAAGCTCAACCCGCTGCAGCGCATCGCCCGCCTGCTGTCGAACATCTTTGTGCCGATCATCCCGGCCATCGTCGCCTCCGGCCTGCTGATGGGCCTGCTCGGCATGGTGAAGACCTACGGCTGGGCGGACGCCAACAGCGCGCTGTTCGTGATGCTGGATATGTTCAGCTCGGCGGCGTTCATTATCCTGCCGATCCTGATAGGCTTCACCGCCGCGCGCGAGTTCGGCGGCAATCCTTATCTCGGCGCCACGCTCGGCGGCATCCTGACCCACCCGGCGCTGACCAACGCCTGGGGCGTCGCCGGCGGCTTCCACACCATGGATTTCTTTGGCCTGGAAATCGCCATGATCGGCTACCAGGGCACGGTGTTCCCGGTGCTGCTGACGGTGTGGTTTATGAGCCTGCTGGAGAAACGGCTGCGCAAGGTGATCCCCAACGCGCTGGACCTGATCCTGACGCCGTTCCTGACGGTGGTGATCTCCGGCTTTGTCGCCATGCTGTTCATCGGCCCGGCCGGCCGCGCGCTGGGCGACGGCATCTCGCTGGTGCTCAGCACCCTGATCGCCCACGCCGGCTGGTTCGCCGGGCTGTTGTTCGGCGGCCTGTACTCCGCCATCGTCATTACCGGCGTCCACCACAGCTTCCACGCCGTTGAAGCCGGGCTGCTCGGCAATCCGAACATCGGCGTCAACTTCCTGTTGCCGATCTGGTCGATGGCCAACATCGCCCAGGGCGGCGCCTGCCTGGCGGTGTACTTCAAAACCCGCGACGCCAAAATCAAGGCCATCGCGGTGCCCTCGGCTTTCTCGGCCATGCTCGGCATTACCGAGGCGGCGCTGTTCGGCATCAACCTGCGCTTCGTCAAACCCTTCCTGGCGGCGCTGGCGGGCGGCGCGCTCGGCGGCGCCTGGGTGGTGGCCAATCACGTCGGCATGAACGCCGTCGGGCTGACGGCGATCCCCGGCATGGCGATCGTGCAGGCCGGTTCGCTGTTAAGCTATATCATTGGATTGGTTATCGCCTTCGGCAGCGCCTTTGTTCTCTCGCTGCTGCTGAAATACAAAACTGAGGCGGCATGATGGACGAACTGAGCTTGATCAAACAGGCCGCCAGGGCGCTGATGAGCGGCATACCGCGGGCGCTGCGCGATCCGCACCGGCCGGCCTGGCACCTGGCGCCGAGCGTCGGCCTGCTGAACGACCCCAACGGATTTATTCAGCATGACGGCGTCTACCACCTGTTCTATCAGTGGAACCCGCTGGGTTGCGATCACCGCAACAAATGCTGGGGCCACTGGCAGTCGACCGATCTGCTGCACTGGCAGCATCAGCCTGTCGCGCTGGCGCCCGGCGCCTGCTACGACAGCCACGGCTGCTACTCCGGTTCGGCGGTGGTGGCGGACGGCAAGCTAACGCTGGTGTATACCGGCAACGTGAAATATCCCGACGGTTCGCGCACCGCCTACCAGTGCCTGGCGCAGGACAGCGGCCAGGGCGAGTTCGCCAAGCTCGGCCCGGTGCTGCCGCTGCCGGCCGGTTACAGCGGCCATGTGCGCGATCCGAAAGTCTGGCGCCACCAGGATAGCTGGTACATGGTGCTCGGCGCCCGCGATTTGCAGGATCGCGGCAAGGTATTGCTGCTGAGCTCCGCCGACCTGCGCAGCTGGCGGTTGCTGGGCGAGATCGCCGGTTCCGGGCTGAACGGCATCGGTGAGTTCGGCTACATGTGGGAATGCCCGGACCTGTTTGCGCTGGACGGTGCGCAGGTGCTGATCTGCTGCCCGCAGGGGCTGGCGAAACAGGCCGAACGTTACCTCAACGTCTATCAGGCCGGTTACCTGATCGGCGAGCTGGATTATCATCGGGCCGCCTTCAGCCACGGCGCGTTCCGGGAGCTGGACGCCGGCTTCGAATTCTATGCGCCGCAAACCGCGCTGGCGGAAGACGGCCGCCGCCTGCTGTTCGGCTGGCTGGGCGTGCCGGAGCAAGATGAGGATGCGCACCCGACGCGGCAATACGGCTGGCTCCACTGCATGACCTGCCCGCGTGAGCTGTCGCTGCGCGACGGCGAACTCTGCCAGCTGCCGGCGCGTGAGCTGCGGCGGCTGCGCGGCGCGGCGACCCGGTGGCGGGGCCGCGCCGATGACGCCCCCGCCTGCGTTCTGGACAGCGCGGAGCTGCAGCTGACGCCGCAGGGCGCCTTCAGCGCCGCCTTTGGCGAGGCGATGACGTTGCATTGGGACGGCGAGCTGCTGCGCCTGACGCGCCGCAACCTGCGCAGCGGCCAGCCGGAACACCGCTACTGGCGCGGCGAAGTCACGCATCTGCAGTTGCTGTTCGACCGTTCCAGCGTGGAGATTTTTATCAACCGCGGCGCGGCGGTAATGAGCGCGCGCTATTTCCCGGGGCCCGAGCCGCTGCTGCGCATGAGCGGTGACGGCGCTCTGGCGCTGGAACACTGGCCGCTGACGCCATGCATGCTAGAATGACGCATCCCCCGATGAACTCAGATGCCGTCAGTGAAAAAAAATAAACGCATAACCATCAGTGATATCGCCGCGCTGGCTGGGGTATCGAAATCGACCGCCAGCCTGGTGCTCAACGGCCGCAGCAAGGAATACCGGGTGTCTGACGACACCCGCGATCGCATTCTGGCGCTGGCCAATGAACACCATTATCAGCCCAGCTTCCACGCCCGCTCGCTGCGTTCCAATCGCAGCCATACGCTGGGGTTGGTGGTGCCGGAAGTCACCAACTACGGGTTTGCGGTGATTTCACGCGAGCTGGAAACCCTGTGCCGCGAGGCCGGGCTGCAGCTGCTGATCGCCTGCACCGACGAGAATCCGGCGCAGGAGATGATGGCGGTGAACAGCCTGGTGCAGCGCCAGGTCGACGGCCTGATCGTCGCCTCCAGCCAGCTCAACGATGCGGAATACCAGAAGATCAACGCCGGGCTGCCGGTGGTGCAGATGGACCGCCTGATCGCCGGTTCGTCGCTGCCGCTGGTGATCACCGACTCGCTGAGCTCGACCGCCGCGCTGGTGGAAAACGTGGCGCGCCAGCACCCGGACGAATTTTATTTTCTCGGCGGCCAGCCGCGCATTTCGCCGACCCGCGATCGCCTGGCCGGCTACCAGCTCGGCCTGGAGCGCGCCGGGGTGAACGGCAAGCCGGAGTGGATCATCAACGGCAACTACCACCCCAGCTCGGGCTACGAGATGTTCGCCCAGCTGTGCGCGCAGCTGGGGCGGCCGCCAAAGGCGCTGTTCACCGCCGCCTGCGGCCTGCTGGAAGGGGTGCTGCGCTACCTTAACCAGCATCAGCTGATGGACAGCGACATTCACCTGTGCAGCTTCGACGACCACTACCTGTTCGACTGCATGACGCTCAAGATCGACACTGTGGCGCAGGACTGCCGCGCGCTGGCTCAGCACAGCTTCGACATGGTCAGCGCCCTGATCGACGAACGGCCGCTGGAGCAGAGCGCGCTCTATCTGCCCGGCAGCATTCACTGGCGCCATGCCGGTTCGAAGGCGCTGCTGAACAGCCGCTGATCCCCGGCAATAAAAAAAGGGCGCCTGAGCGCCCTTTTCAATGCGACCGGCCCGCTATCTGGCGGCGCCTTCCATGCCCACCAGCCCCACTTTCAGGTAGCCGGCCTTGCGCAGGGTGTCCATCACGCTCATCAGCGTTTCATAGTCCACGCTCTTGTCGGCCTGGAAGAAGATGGTGGTCTCTTTATTCGCCTGGGTGCGTTGATCCAGCACCGACGTCAGCTGCTCGGCATTGACCGGCTGGTCGCCGACATACAGCTGCTTGTCGGCTTTCACCGACAGGAATACCGGCTTCTCCGGCCGCGGCTGCGGCTTGGCGGAGGAGGCCGGCAGATCGACGCGAATATCTACCGTTGCCAGCGGCGCGGCCACCATAAAGATGATCAACAGCACCAGCATGACGTCGATAAACGGCGTCACGTTGATTTCATGCAGTTCGCCGCTGTCGTCCAGATCTTCATTTAAGCGCATCGCCATAAATCACCCCACCCGCAGTTGGTGTGCGTGCTGCGAGCGTTTGGCTTCCGCCGTCGCCGCCAGGTCCAGATCGCGGCCCTGCAGCAGCATCACCTGCGCCGCCACGTCGCCAACCTGCGCGCGATGGCCGCCGATGACGCGAGCGAAGATGTTGTAGATAACCACCGCCGGGATAGCCGCAACCAGGCCCAGCGCGGTCGCCAGCAGCGCTTCCGCGATGCCGGGCGCCACCACCGCCAGGTTGGTGGTCTGCGAGTGGGCGATGCCGATAAAGCTGTTCATGATGCCCCAAACTGTGCCGAACAGGCCGACGAACGGCGAGATGGCGCCGATGGTGGCCAGGAAGCCGTTGCCGCGGCCCATGTTGCGGCTGTAGGCCGCCACGCGGCGTTCGAGGCGGAAACCGGTGCGTTCCTTGATGCCGTTGTTGTCGTTGGATCCCGCCGACAGCTCCAGCTCGTTTTGCGCGTCGTTCAGCAACACTGCGCTGATGCTCTCTTCGGCGAAGTTCTGCGCCAGTTCGGACGCCTCATCCAGCGAGCGCGCGTCGGCCAGCGCCAGCTGTTCGCGGCGCAGACGGCGCTTGGCGCGAAACAGTTCGCTGCCCTTGGAGAACAGAATGGTCCAGGTGACGATAGACGCCAGCACCAGGCCGATCATCACCGCTTTCACCACGATGTCGGCGTGCTGGTACATGCCCCAGACGGACAGATCCATGCCGCGGGTTTCCGGCGGCTGGAGGGTTGGCGCCGGGTTCGGCGGGGTGAGGTTCTCAGGCGCTGCGGCGGCGGGCGCGGAACCCGGCGCAACGCTTTCGGTAACGGCAGGATTGGCCGCCGGCGCCGCCTGTGCGCCGCCCACCAGACCCACCACCAATACCATTGAAGCGATCAGGCTGCGGCCGAACGCCTTGCCCCATTGCGCCCGGCCCTGGCCGAACGATCCTTGATTTAAATTCTTGCCAGCCGTTTTCACGCTGTGCCTCCACCCGTTACCGATCGAAATTAAGGAATAGTTCAGCGTGCGATCATATCAAACCAATCAGGGATTGATAGTGGTTCTCATTATTATTTACCAAATAACTGCCAATCCGCCAAGATCCGTCGCCCGTCGCCGCGCCGACGACGAAACCATGTTTTAATTTTGTGATGCAGTTTTATAAATTATTAAAACATTGTTTTGATAATGTGACGACCTTCATTCAATCAACACGCGGACCGATGCCGCGCCGCCATTTTATCTATGCTGAGACAACCGTTTCTGGGCGCGCCACGGCTTCCACATCTCCTCTGGCACCAAGCCAAGGGCGCACGACAATCCTTCACCCGCAGGAGTTACCCAAATGAAAATAAAACGGCCGTTGCTCGCACTCTCGCTGGCCTGTTCCACGCTGATGGCTTCCACCGCCGCGCTGGGGCAGGTGATTAAGGTGGCGGAGGTGCAGCCCGCCGGCTACCCCACGGTGGTCGCGTTGCAGCATATGGGCGATAAGCTGAAGCAGGCCACCGACGGCCGGCTGGAGATCAAGGTTTTTGCCGGCGGCGTGCTGGGGGATGAGGACCAAACGCTGCAGCAGGTGCAAATTGGCGCCATCGACATGATCCGCGTCTCTCTGGCGCCGGTGACCACCATTGCGCCGGAAACCGGCGTGCTGACCCTGCCCTATATCTTCCGCGACGAGCAGCATATGCATAAGGTGCTGGACGGCGACATCGGCCAGGAAATCGCCGCGCGCCTGACCGCCGATCCCAAGGCGCGCATGGTGTTCCTCGGCTGGACCGACGCCGGGGTGCGCAACATGATCACCAAGCGGCCGATCAACAAGCCGGAAGATTTGCAAGGCATAAAGATCCGGGTGCAAAACAGCGCGATCTCGCTGGCGACCCTGAAAGCCATGGGGGCCAATCCGGTGGCGATGGGGGTCAGCGAAGTGTTCAGCGGCATGCAGACCGGCGTGGTGGACGGCACCGAAAACAACCCGCCAACCTTCGTCGCTCATAATTATCTGCCGGTCGCCAAGTACTACACCCTGACCGGCCACTTTATCCAACCGGAAATGATGCTGTTCTCCAAAGCCCGCTGGGACAAGCTCTCCGCCGCCGATCAACAGCTGCTGCTGAAGTTGGGCAAAGAGGCGCAGGCCGAAGAGCGCACGCTGTGGGCCAGCTACAACCAGCAGTCGCTGGACAAGATGAAAACCAGCGGCGTGCACTTCCAGCCTATCGATCGCAATGACTTTATTCAGGCCACCCAGCCGGTGCGCGAACAATACGGCAAGGGCCATGAGGACCTGCTTAAACGCATCGCCGCCGTGGAGTAAACGGCCCTTTGCGCGGCGGCGCCTTTCACCGCTGCGCGACACAGCATCAGGTAAACGCTTATGTCACGCCTCTATTCTGGAACCATGGACTTGCTGTATCTGCTCTCCATGCTGATCGCCGGCCTGGCGTTGCTGATCATGGTGATCATCATCCCGATCGGCATTTTTGCCCGCTATGCGTTGAACAGCGCCCTCTCCTGGCCGGAGCCGGTGGCGATTATTTGCATGGTGATTTTTACCTTTATCGGCGCTTCGGTGGGGCTGCGCGCCGGCGCGCATATCTGCGTGTCGATGGTGACGGATCGCTTGCCGCCGGGCGGGCAGCGGCTGTTTCGCTTACTCAGCGATCTGCTGATGTGCGCCACCTGCCTGCTGATTTTCTTCGCCAGCTACAGCCTGTGCCGCGACATGTGGCAACAGCCGTTAGCCTCGCTGCCGGCGGTGACCTATGGGGAAACCTACCTGCCCATTCCGATCGGCGCCGTCATCACCCTGCTGTTTGTCATCGAGCGGATGGTGTGGGGCGAACAGACCCACCGTCCGCTGGTGATGCTCGGCAACACCCACTAACCGGAGCCGCACCATGGACGCATTGATTTTGATCGGCAGCATGCTGCTGTTGCTGATGCTGGGTTTCCCCGTGGCCTTCGCCGTCGGACTGAGCGCCTTCATCGGCGCCTGGTGGATCGACCTGCCGCTGGAGGCGGTGATCATCCAGGTCACCAACGGCATCAACAAGTTTTCGCTGCTGACCATTCCCTTCTTCATCCTGGCCGGCGCCATTATGGCCGAAGGCGGCATCGCCCGGCGGCTGGTCAACTTCGCCTATATCTTCGTCGGTTTTATCCGCGGCGGGCTGTCGCTGGTCAATATCGTCGCCTCCACCTTTTTCGGCGCCATTTCCGGCTCCTCCATCGCCGATACCGCCTCCATCGGTTCGGTCATGATCCCGGAGATGGAGGAAAAGGGCTACCCGCGCGATTTCTCCGCGGCGGTGACCGCCAGCGGCTCGGTACAGGCGATATTGACGCCGCCCAGCCATAACTCGGTGATTTACTCGCTGGCGACCGGCGGTACGGTGACCATCTCCTCGATGTTTATCGCCGGCATCTTTCCGGGGCTGCTGCTCGGGCTGTGCCTGATCGTGCTGTGCATCGGCTTCGCCCACCAACGCCATTACCCGAAAGGCGAACGGGTGCCCTTTCGTCAGGCGCTGAAAATTTTCGTTAACGCGTTCTGGGGCCTGTTCACTATTTTCATTATCCTCGGCGGCATTTTGTCCGGCGTCTTCACCGCCGCAGAATCCGCCGCCATCGCCTGTTTGTGGGCGTTCTTCGTCACCATGTTCATCTATCGCGATTTTAAATGGAGCCAGCTGCACATCCTGCTGTTTCGCACCATCAAGACCGTCACCATCGTGATGGTGCTGATCGCCTTTGCCGCCGGCTTCGGCGCCGTAATGACCTTTATGCAGCTGCCGCAGATCATCACCGACTTCTTCACCGGCATTTCCGACAACAAGTACGTCATTTTGATGTGCATCAACGTGCTGCTGTTGCTGATCGGCACCCTGATGGACATGGCGCCGATCATTCTGATCCTGACGCCGGTGCTGCTGCCGGTCGTCACGTCGCTGGGGATAGATCCGGTGCATTTCGGCATGATCATGCTGATCAACCTGGGCATCGGATTGATCACCCCGCCGGTCGGCTCGGTGCTGTTCGTCGCCAGCGCGGTCAGCAAACAGAAGATCGAGCAAGTGGTGAGGGCGATGGTGCCGTTTTACTGCCTGCTGGTGCTGGTGCTGATGCTGATCACCTACATCCCGGCCATTTCGCTGTGGCTGCCGAAGGTGACCGGCGTATACGGCTGACGCGCGGTCGATATCGCCCCGGTGCCGACAAACGGGCTTTTTTATCGCCGTGCGGCAGAAGGATGGCGCGAAGAAAGGCGCTGTGGCAGATAATTATAGCCGTTTCTGTATCTGGAGGTTAAAACGTCTGGATGGCTATAAGCCGTCATGCTAACGTAAGGGCTATCGCAAACGGGCAGTGCAGAGCAACCAGAGGTGAGCCAGGTACCATGACGTCAAAAAACATCGAAACCACGCTGATCGGCGCCGGCCGCGGCAAACGCTACACCCAGGGCTCCGTCAACCCCGTGACCCAACGCGCTTCTTCGCTGGTGTTTGAATCCGTGGCGGCCAAAAAGCACGCCACCGCCCAGCGCGCCCACGGCGAGCTGTTCTATGGCCGCCGCGGCACCCTGACCCACTTCGCCCTGCAGGACGCGATGGTCGAGCTGGAGGGCGGCGCCGGCTGCGTGCTTTATCCGTGCGGCGCGGCGGCGGTATCCAACGCCATCCTGTCGTTCGTCGGCGCCGGCGACCACCTGCTGATGACCGGCTCGGTTTATGAACCGACCCAGGACTTCTGCAGCCATATTCTCGGCCGCATGAACGTGACCACCACCTATTTCGATCCGCTGATCGGCGCCGGCATCGCCGAGCTGATCCAGCCCAACACCCGGGTGGTGTTCCTCGAGTCTCCCGGCTCGATCACCATGGAAGTGCAGGATATTCCCGCCATGGTGCAGGCCATCCGCGCCGTGGCCCCCGAGGTGGTTATCATGATCGACAACACCTGGGCGGCGGGGGTGCTGTTCAAGGCGCTGGACTTTGATATCGACATTTCCATCCAGGCCGGCACCAAATACATTATCGGCCATTCCGATTACATGCTCGGCACCGCGGTCGCCAATCGGCGCTGCTGGGAGCAACTGCGCGAATATTCCTATCTGATGGGGCAAATGGTGGACGCGGATACCGCCTATATGGCGAGCCGCGGCCTGCGCACGCTGGGGGTGCGGCTGAAGCAGCATGAGCGCGGCAGCCTCGAGGTCGCCAACTGGCTGGCTACCCGGCCGGAGGTGGCGGTGATCAATCACCCGGCGCTGCCCGGCTGCAAAGGCCATGAGTTCTATCGCCGCGACTTCAGCGGCTGCAACGGCCTGTTCTCCTTCGTGCTGAAAGAGCGGCTGAACGAGGCGCAGCTGGCCGACTATCTGGACAACTTCAGCCACTTCAGCATGGCCTATTCCTGGGGCGGCTACGAGTCGCTGATCCTCGCCAATCAGCCGGAAGAGCTGGAGGCGATCCGCCCGGCGGGCGGCGTCGATTTCTCCGGCACCCTGGTGCGCCTGCATATCGGCCTGGAAAACGTCGAGGATCTGATCGCCGATTTGGCGGCCGGTTTCGACCGCATCGCCAACGCGCGCTGACGCCGGGTTCGCTAATTTTATTCGTCTCGTTTAATGTCGGCTTAAGCTATTAGCGGTACACTAGCCCGGTAACTGTCAGATACGGTAACTTCCGCATCCTGGAGAACCTGACCCCGGGCGCAACCGGCATGCAACAGGACATAAAATGGATGTATTACGAGAGATTGTTCATGCGCTTTGGCAGCAGGACTTCATTGCCCTCGCCGATCCCAGCGTGATTTGGGTGGTTTATGCGGTGCTTTTCACCACCCTGTTTTTGGAAAACGGACTGCTGCCAGCCTCGTTCCTGCCCGGCGACAGCCTGCTGCTGCTGTCCGGCGCGCTGATCGCCAAAGGCGTGATGGGCTTTGCCCCCACCCTGCTCATTCTGACCGCCGCCGCCGGCCTCGGCTGCTGGCTGAGCTACCTGCAGGGCCGCTGGCTGGGCCACACCGGCCTGGTCAAAGGCTGGCTGCTGCAGCTGCCCGCACAATACCACCAACGCGCGCACAACCTGTTCAACCGCCACGGGCTGATGGCGCTGGTGATCGGCCGGTTCCTCGGCTTCGTCCGCACCCTGCTGCCGACCATGGCCGGCATCTCCGGCCTGAACAGCACCCGCTTCCAGCTGTTTAACTGGCTGAGCGCGGTGGTGTGGGTCAGCGCGCTGGTTGGCCTGGGCTATGCCTTCAGCCAGATCCCTCTGGTGAAACGCTACGAGAGCCAGGTCATGACCGGATTGATGATCCTGCCGCTGCTGCTGCTGTTTATCGGCCTGCTGGGCGCCATGTTGGTTATCTGGCGTAAAAAGCGCGCCGCCTCGTCCTGAGTCCCTGCGCTACAGCGCTTTTTCGACCAACGCCAGGCTGGGGGGCAGCTTGCTCACCAGCGTATCCACCGCCAGCCGCACCTTCAGCGGCAGGTGGGGCGTCTGCGGCCACACCGCATGCGCCTCGAAAGACGCCCCCGGCCGATCGCGCATCAGCCGCACCAGTTCTCCTTTCAACAACCGGTCGCGCACCAGCCAGCACGGCAGCCAGGCGATGCCGAACCCCGCCGCCGCCGCGTCGGCTATCGCCTGCAGGTCATCCATTTGCAGCCGCTTGTTCGGCATCACCTCCCGCACCTTGCCGTCGGCCTCCAGGATCGACCACTGGCGCACCGCCCCGGCGCGCATGTAGGTCACCGCATCGTGCCGGGCCAGCTGTTCGAGGCTGTGGGGCTCGCCGCAGCTCCGCAGATAATCCGGCGAGGCGCACAGCGTCATGCGGTGATCGCCGATGCGCCGCGCCACCAGCCCGCCGTTGCTGGCCAACGCCCCGTTGCGGATCGCCAGATCGAAACCGTCTTCAATCAAATCCACGATGCGATCGCTGAACGACAGCTCCAGCTCCAGCCCCGGATGTTCGCGCGTCAGTTCGGTCAGCAGCGGCGCGATGCACATGCGGCCAAACAGCACCGGCATCGAGACCCGCAACCGGCCGCCGACCTGCTGCTTGCCCGATTCCAGCAGCGTCTCCGCGGTGCGTATCTCCTCCAGCGCCCGCAGGCAGCGTTCGTAAAACAATGCGCCGTCGTCGGTCAGGCTCTGGCTGCGGGTGGTGCGGTGGAACAGACGCACGCCCAACCGCTGTTCCAGCCGGGCGATGGTTTTCCCCACCGCCGAGCGCGACAGGTGCAGCCGGCCGGCGGCCAGCGCAAAGCTGCCCGCCTCCACCGCGGTGACGAATACCGAAATGCCGTTCAATCGGTCGGTCATGGTTTGTAGCCCTTAAAGAAACAATCTTGAGAAATCTTATCGCCACTGGCGAACTGGAATCAACGATAATATCGACGGGTCTGTTAACCGCCAATTTTGGAGTCAAACATGGCCGAAACTATGCAACGCTGGACAATGGACGCCCTGGGGCGTGAACACCTGCAGCTGACCGCCAGCGCCATCCCGCAGCCTGGGCCGCACGAGGTCAGGGTTAAAGTGAAGGCGGTGGCGCTCAACTACCGCGATAAGCTGGTGATCGAAACCGGCATGGGGCTGACGCTGCCGCAGCCTTTCACTCCCGCCTCCGATATGGCCGGCGAAATCGATGCGATCGGCGCCGGCGTTAGCCGTTTCCTGCCCGGCGATCGGGTCATTTCAACCTTCAGCCCCGGCTGGATAGACGGGCGGCAAAAACCCTACGGCGATGCGCGCACGCCGCCCTACCGCACCCTGGGCGGCTTCTATCAGGGCATGCTGGCGGAATACGTGGTGGTGCATGAAGACTGGCTGGCGGCGGCGCCGAACTCGCTGGACGAGGTACAGGCCAGCACCCTGCCGTGCGCCGGGCTGACCGCCTGGTTCGCCCTGGTGGAACAGGGGCGGCTGAGCGCCGGCGACTCGGTGTTGGTGCAGGGCACCGGCGGCGTGGCGCTGTTTGCGTTGCAGATAGCCAAGGCGCAGGGCGCTGAGGTGTTCGTGACCTCCGGCAGCGATGAAAAGCTGGCGCGCGCCAAAGCGCTGGGCGCCGATCACGGCATTAATCGCCTGAATGGCGACTGGGTGGAAGCCGTGTATCGACTGACGCAGGATCGCGGCATCGACCATGTGATCGACACCGTCGGCGGCCCCAATCTCGGCCACTCGGTGCGCGCCGTGGCGGTGCATGGCCGCATCTCGGTGATCGGCGCGCTGGAGGGCTTCGAAGTTTCCGCCCCCGCCGGGCCGCTGCTGCTGAAATCGCCGATCATTCAGGGCATTGGCGTCGGCCACCGCCGCGCGCTGGAGGATCTGGTGCGCGCGGTGGACGTCATCGGGCTGCAGCCGATCATCGATCGGGTTTACCGCTTCGACCAGCTGCAGCAGGCGCTCGATCATCTCGACCGCGGGGCGTTCGGCAAGATTGTCCTGACCCCCTGAGGGATTAGCCTTCCAGCAGCAGCGGGTTGGCGTCGCGCAGCCGGGCAATCTCATCGCTCGGCGTCACGCCGAAGAAGCGTTTGAATTCGCGGCTGAACTGCGACGCGCTCTCGTAGCCGACGCGGATCGCCGCGGTGCTGGCCTTGAGGCCGTCGTGCACCATCAGCAAACGCGCCTTGTGCAGGCGGTAGGATTTTACGTACTGCAGCGGCGAGGTGTTGGTCACCGCCTTGAAGTTATGATGAAACGCCGACACGCTCATGTTGACCTCGTTGGCCAGCTGTTCGACGTTGAGGCTGTCGGCGTACTGGTTTTCTATCCGCCGCAGCGCTTTGGCTATCTGGCTGAAATGGGTATGGCGATTGACCAATTCCTGCAGCGACGCGCCGCAGGCGCCGCGCAGCACATGGTAGAGCATTTCACGCACGATCTGCGGCCCCAGCACCCGCGCGTCGAGCGGCTTGGCCATCACGTCCAGCAGGCGTTCGGTGGCGCACAGCAGCTCTTCCGTCAGCTCGGCCAGGTTCACCCCGTTGCTGTCCGCCCGCGGTTTCATCAGGTAATCGTCGTCGCCGATGTCGATCAGCAGGTCCTGCAGCATCTGGGTATCGATGTTCACCGCCAACCCCACCAGCGGCAGTTCCGGGCTGGCGAAAGTCTCGCATTCAAACGGCAACGGCACCGTCATCAGCAGGTAGTTGCGCGGATCGTACTGAAACACCCGATCGCCGCAGTAACCGACCTTATGCCCCTGGAAAATAATCACGATCCCCGGTTCGTACATCACCGGCTGCCGCTGGCAGTGATGGTCGACGTACAGGATCTTCACCCGCGGCACCGGCGAAGGCGCATAGCCGTTACCGCTGGCAAAGCGCATCGCCTGGCGCGCCATGCGGCTGCGCGGTTCATCGATTTCAATCACGGAAACACCCTCTTACAGTCAGAACGATTCGGCATAAATAATAATTTAAATACCTCCATTTCTACAGACACTTGTAGAAATAGGCAAGACACCGACAGGAATGAGCATTGTGAGTTCGGCCTAAGTTACTGACAATACACTCCAGTTATTTTTGCGCCGCCGGCGCAGCCCTGACACCGAGAGAGAAACCGATCATGCAAAACTTTATTCTGCATACCCCAACCAAAATCCTGTTCGGCAAGGATCAGATTGCCGAAGTCGCCCAACAGATCCCGGCGGATGCGCGCATTCTGATTACCTACGGCGGCGGCAGCGTGAAGAAAAACGGCGTGCTGGACCAGGTGTACCGCGCGCTGGCCGGGCGCAATGTGCAGGAGTTCTCCGGCATCGAACCGAACCCGACCTTCGAAACGCTGATGAAGGCGGTCGAGGTGGTGCGGGCGGAAAATATCGATTTCCTGCTGGCGGTCGGCGGCGGGTCGGTGGTTGACGGCACCAAGTTCATCGCCGCCGCCGCGCGCTACACCGCAGACGCCGATGCCTGGCATATCCTGAAAACCGTTGGCGGCCAGATCGTCGACGCGGTGCCGATGGGCTGCGTGCTGACGCTGCCGGCCACCGGCTCCGAGTCCAACAGCGGCGCGGTGATCACCCGCAAGAGCAGCGGCGACAAGCAGCATTTCTTCTCCCCGCACGTGCAGCCGCTGTTTGCGGTGCTGGATCCGGTGGTGACCTACTCGCTGCCGCCGCGCCAGATCGCCAACGGCGTGGTCGACGCCTTCGTGCACACGCTGGAGCAGTATCTGACCTACCCGGTCGACGCCAAGGTGCAGGACCGCTTCGCCGAAGGCCTGCTGCTGACGCTGCTGGAAGACGGCCCGCGCGCGCTGGCCGAGCCGGAGAACTACGGGGTGCGCGCCAACGTGATGTGGAGCGCCACCATGGCGTTGAACGGCCTGATCGGCGCCGGCGTGCCGCAGGACTGGGCGACCCACATGTTGGGGCATGAGCTGACCGCCATGCACGATCTGGATCATGCGCAGACGCTGGCGATCGTGCTGCCGGCGCTGTTGAACGAGAAAAAAGCGCAGAAACGCGAAAAGCTGCTGCAGTACGCCGACCGCGTCTGGGGCCTGCGCGACGGCGGCGAAGAGAGCCGCATCGACGGCGCGATCGCCGCCACCCGCGCGTTCTTCGAGCAAATGGGCGTGCCGACCCGCATGGCCGATTATCAGCTCGATGGCAGCAGCATTCCGGCGCTGCTCGACAAGCTGCATCAGCACGGCATGACCGCGCTGGGCGAACGTCAGGACATCACCCTGGAAGTAAGCCAACGCATTTATGAAGCGGCGCGTTAATCGCAAACCGGCGATTTCCTGCTAGGCTTTAGTTTCTGCTTACCGTTTCTGCATCCTGCGTCCGGCCGATCACCGGGCGCAGTTCGGCGCTTTATCTGCGCTGCCGATCGAACCGCAAAACATCATCTGGTTAATCAATGCATGGGAGGCGCCGTCTGGACTCTCTCTCCCGCGACCGCGGAACTCGGGTTAGCAAACTCAGCAACCGCGCGGTTTGCCAACTAGAATTTATCTATAGCCGTTTCGGTGCCAGTAGCACCGGCAATCAGTTCACAAGGAGATGCGCATGACAACGCAACAACCCATCATCAAACTCCACGATGGTAATCTGATGCCGCAGTTGGGTCTCGGCGTTTGGCAGGCGAGTATTGAAGAGACCACCCGTGCGGTGACCAAGGCGCTGGAAGTGGGTTACCGCTCCATCGATACCGCCGCCATCTACAAAAACGAGGAAGGGGTCGGCGCCGCGCTGCAGTCCACCGCGATCCCGCGCGACGAGCTGTTCGTCACCACCAAGCTGTGGAACGACGATCAGGGCGATCCGCAGGCGGCGCTGGAAAGCAGCCTGGAAAAGCTGAAGCTGGATTACGTCGATCTGTATCTGATCCACTGGCCAAGACCGCAGCAGGATCAATACGTCGACGCCTGGCGAGCGCTGATCAAACTGCGCGAGCAAGGGTTGGTCAAAAGCATCGGGGTGTGCAATTTCCATACCCCGCACCTGCAGCGCCTGCTGGATGAAACCAACGTCGCGCCGGTGATCAACCAGATCGAGCTGCATCCGCTGCTGCAGCAGCGCCAGCTGCGGGCCTGGAACGCCACCCATCACATCGCCACCGAGTCCTGGAGCCCGCTGGCGCAGGGCGGCGAAGGGGTCTTCGATCAGGAAGTGATCAAGGAACTGGCGGAAAAATACGAGAAAACCCCGGCGCAGATCGTGGTGCGCTGGCACCTGGACAGCGGTCTGATCGTGATCCCGAAATCGGTCACGCCGTCGCGTATCCGCGAAAACTTCGAGGTGTTTGATTTCAAACTGGATAAGGACGAACTGGGCGAGATCGCCAAACTGGACGTCGGCAATCGTCTGGGGCCGGATCCGGATTCGCTGTAAGGCCCCGCGCCCTCTCCCGCCGGGAGAGGGCCATTTCATGCTCCGCTACAGACGCTCGCCGTTGCTGGCGATCACCCGCTGATACCAGCCGAAGCTCTGCTTTTTCCTGCGCGCCAGATTATTGGCGTGATCGACGTACACGAAACCGTACTGTTTCTGATAACCGTTGAGCCAGGACAGCAAATCGATAAACGACCACGGATAATAGCCGCGCACGTCGGCGCCCTGCTCGATAGCCGCGCCGATCGCCTGAATGTGATCGCGCAAATAATCGATGCGCGGTTGATCGCGCACTTCGCCATCGACGATCGGATCCTTGGCGCCCAGCCCGTTCTCGGTGATGTAAATGGGGATATTGCCGTAACGTTTGACGATGCGGCCGATGGCGTCGGTCAGCCCCTGCGGATAAATCTCCCAATCCCAGTCGGTGTAAACGCCGTGCGGATTGCGCACCAGTTTGAACAGCCCCTTGAAGCCCAGCTCGCGCCCGCTGCCCTTCTGCCCGCTGGTATTGATGGCGTAACCGTTCACATCGTCGTTATGCGCCACCATCTCGCGCTTGTAGTAGTTCAGTCCGATAAAATCGACGATGTTGTCCTTCAGCAGCGCCTCGTCCCCCGGCGCGAACTGCGGCACGCCGAACGCCTGCTGCGCCATCGCCAGCAGCTCCGCCGGATACTCGCCCTTCAGCACCGGATCGTACAGCCAGTGGGTGAAGATCCCCTCGGCTATCTCGCAGGCGCGGCGATCCTGCGGCGAATCGCTGATCGGATCGTGCGGCTGCATCACGTTGACGAAGCCGATCTGCCCGCGGATCCCCATTTCGCGGAAGCTCTTTACCGCGCGGGCGTTGGCCAGGAAGACATGATGGCAGGCCTGAATGCCCTGTTGCGGATCCGTCAGGCTCGGCGGGTGCGCGCCGGTAAAGTAGCCCATGCCGATGAACACCACGGTTTCATTGAAGGTCGACCAGAGATCGACCCGATCGCCGAAGCGCTGATAGCACAGGCGCGCATATTCGTCGAAGGCCTCGACTATCTCGCGCGATCCCCAGCCGCCGAACGCTTCCTGCAACGCCTGCGGCAGATCCCAGTGATACAGGGTGATCATCGGCCTGATGTTGTGCTTCAGCAGCTCGTCGATCAGGCCGCTGTAAAAAGCGATCCCGGCCTCGTTCACTTCCCCGCGCCCCTGCGGCAGCACCCGCGGCCAGGAGATGGAAAAGCGGTAGGTCTGCATGCCCAGCTCCGCCATCAGCGCCACGTCTTCTTTGAAGCGATGATAATGGTCGACCGCCACGTCGCCGTTGGTGCCCTGATAGGTGGTGCCGGGCAGGTGCGAGAACAGGTCCCAGTTGGACAGCCCCTTGCCGTCGGCGTCGTGCGCGCCCTCGACCTGGTAAGCCGCGGTCGCCGCCCCCCAGAGAAAATCTTTCGGAAATACGCTCATTGGCTCTGCACCCCATTTTGCTCCAGCAATCGATAAATTCTCACCAGTTCCTCCACCAGGTCGCGCGCCAGCATGGCGTTCATGATGTGGTCCTGCGCGTGCACCATAATCAGGTTCACCGGCAGCTTGCCCTCGCCTTCGTCAAAGCCGATCAGCTCGGTTTGGGTGGCGTGCGCGCGCTTCGAGGCCCGTTGCGATTCCGCCAGCAGAATGTCCACCTGCTCCCACTGGTATTTTCGCGCCGCGTACAGCGCCTGCATGGCGCAGCTGCGCGCCTCGCCGGCGTTGATGATCAGCTCCATCACCGCCGATTCCATATCCATCATTCGGTTGCTCCTTCGGTTGGCGTGACGTCTTCCGTCTCGCCGGTTTCCTGCGCCAGCAGCTGCTGTTCGTACACTTTGAAGAACGGGTAGTAGATCAGCGCCGATACCGCGGCCAACACCAGCACCAGGATCGCCGCGCGGAAATCCCAGCCGGTGGCCCAGGCGGCGCCGATCGGCGCAGGCGCGGTCCAGGGCACCACCGAGATCACCTTGCCGATCAGATCCAGCTTCACCGCCGCATAGGCGATGATCGAATTGACGATCGGCGCGGTGATAAAGGGAATGAAGAAGGTCGGGTTCATCACGATCGGCGTGCCGAAGATCACCGGTTCGTTGATGTTGAAGCAGCTGGGCACCAGGCTCAGCTTGCCGATCGAACGCAGGTGCGCCGAGCGGCTGCGCAGGTACAGCAGCACCAGCCCGAAGGTGGCGCCCGAGCCGCCGATGACGATGAAGAAGGTCCAGAACGCCTCCATAAAGATGTGCGGCAGCGTTTGCCCGGCGGCCAGCGCCTCCTGATTGATGCCCAGGTTGGTCAGCCAGAACGCCTGCAGCATGCCGGAAACGATCACCGCGCCGTGAATGCCGGCAAACCACAGCAGGTGGCCGATCAGCACCGCCAGCAGGATCGCCGGCAGCGAGTCGGCGGCGGAGATCAGCGGCTGAAACAGCGCCATGATCGCCTGCGGCAGCAGCAGCGCGAATTGATGCTGCACCAGCAGGCTGAGCGGATACAGCGTGATCACCACCGCCAGGATCGGGATCAGCAGGTCAAACGACTGCTTGATCTTGGCCGGCACCTGCTCGGGCAGCGAGATGCCGATGTTGCGCACCTTGAGGAAACGGATCAGTTCGGTGGTGTAGACAGCCACCAGAATGGCGGTGAAGATCCCGACGCCGCCGAGCGCGGCGGTCGGCAACACCTTCTCCGTCTGCGGCGCGGCGACCAGCAGAAAGGACATCAGCGCCAGCATCGCCGCCATAAATGGCTCGAGCTTATAACTCTGCGCCAGATTATAGGCAATGGCGGCGGTAATATAGATCGACATTATCCCCATGGTCATATTAAACGGAGTAAGGATCGCGACCTGATGTTTTTCCGCCGCCCCCAGCCACCATTGCGCTATTCTCCAGCCGCTGTCGGCGGAAAAAGGCGGGTAGGCGAATACCAGCAAGAATGACCCGACAATCATAAATGGCATGGCGGAAATAAAACCGTCGCGGATCGCCATAATATGCCGTTGGGTGGATAACCTGCCGGCTATCGGGCTGATGCGGTTTTCAATAAAGCTGAATGCGGCCTGGCTGATACTCATGGTTCAACCCCCGGGACGTTCTGAGTAAACGGGCGTTAGGCAGTTCGCCCCGGCCTGCGGCCAGGCGCGGCGGCTGCGAAAGAAATTAATGCTGCGCGATCATCGCCAGGGCTTCGGCAAGAATTTTGTCGCCGCGCATCATGCCGTAATCCATGCTGTCAATTACCGCGATGGGTTTATTTTCCCGATCGGCGATGGCTTTAAAGTCCGCCAACTTATATTTAATTTGCGGCCCCAGCAGGCAACATTGGTAATTGGCCAGCGTGGTTTCAAACTCTTCGATGCCGACGGCGATAATATCCACCTCGATCCCCTGCTGTTCGGCAGACTTTTTCATTTTATTCACTACCATGCTGGTCGACATGCCGGCGGCACAGCAAAGAAATATCTTTTTCATCCGATCTCCTGTGGCCAATTGATGCAAATGATTAAGTTGAGAAATGAGTATGATGGCAAAAATGAAAAAACAGCAACCGGTTTCAGTAACCGGTTACAGAGTTTGAATGGGTTCTGTGAGGAAGATCCAGAATCGTTATTGTCGGCAAATTCATTCTGCGAAAAGGGCCGACACCGCTGCTTTTTTTACTAAAGATCTTTGTGCCCGCTGACGCTATGATGATGGCATCCAAGACCCTAACCGCCGGTTAACTCAGTCAAAAATAGACGCACGGAGCACCATGAAATTTTCCCTATCACAGTGGTCACGCCTGGGCATGCTTTGCGCCATGCTGGTATTGGCCGGTTGCGCCGGCAAGAAGCAGCGCGTCAGCTACGATCCCCATGCCTACGACGAGGCGATCGAAGACGCCGCCGATGAATATGATATCGACGCCAGGCTCATCACCGCGATGATCAAGGTGGAATCCGGCTTTAACCCATCCGCGGTGAGCCAGTCTAACGCTATCGGTTTAATGCAGCTGAAAGCCGATACCGCCGGCTGTGACGCCTATCGCTACAAAGGGAAACGCGGCTGTCCGGACGAGGACGATCTGCTGGATCCCGATACCAATATCGATCTCGGCGCCGCCTATCTGGCCGTATTGCAAAAACAGCAGCTTAAAGGGATCGACGATCCCGTCACTCTGCGTTACGCCACCATCATCGCCTACGTGAACGGCACCGGTGCGCTGCTGCGGACATTCTCCAGCAATCGTCAGCAAGCCATTTCGATAATTAACACCCTGTCGCCGGACGCCTTCAACTGGCACGTGCGCAAATATCATCCCGCGCCGCAGGCGCCACGCCATCTGATGAAAGTGGAAACCGCCTACGAGCAATTGTGATCCGGCGAAACAAAAAGGAGAACCCGGGGGTTCTCCTTTTGCTTTACGGCTTGCCGCTGCGAATCGGCTTGCGCGGCGGCCGGTTAGACGGCGTGCGCTGTCGCGTGATGTCGGTATGCTTGGTCAGCGCCGGGCGGGTGCGGCGCTGCAGGCGTTGCGCTTCGCGCTGCTCGTCGATGCTCGGCGCCGGCACCAGGCACTCGCGGCGGCTGCCGATCAGGTGCTTCATGCCCATCTCTTCCAGCGCGGTGCGGATCATCGCCCAGTTGGCCGGATCGTGATAGCGCAGCAGCGCCTTGTGCAGGCGGCGCTGGCGATCGCCGCGCGGCACCACCACGTCTTCGCTCTTGTACCCCACGCGGCTCAGCGGGTTTTTGCCGCTGTAATACATGGTGGTAGAGTTGGCCATCGGCGACGGATAGAAGTTCTGCACCTGATCGAGGCGGAAACGGTTCTTCTTCAGCCACAGCGCCAGGTTGACCATATCCTCGTCGCGGGTGCCAGGGTGCGAAGAAATGAAGTACGGGATCAGGTACTGCTCTTTGCCCGCCAGCTTCGAATAGTGGTCAAACAGCTGCTTGAAACGATCGTAGCTGCCCATGCCCGGCTTCATCATCTTCGACAGTGGGCCTTCTTCGGTGTGCTCCGGCGCAATCTTCAGGTAGCCGCCGACGTGGTGGGTCGCCAGCTCTTTGATGTAACGCGGATCTTCCACCGCCAGATCGTAACGCACCCCGGAGGCGATCAGGATTTTTTTGATGCCTTCCAGCGAACGCGCCCGGCGGTACAGCTTGATGGTCGGTTCGTGGTTGGTGTCCATGTAGGTGCAGATTTCCGGGTAGACGCATGACGCGCGGCGGCAGGTCTGCTCGGCGCGCGGATTGGTGCAGCGCAGCATGTACATATTGGCGGTCGGGCCGCCCAGATCGGAGATCACGCCGGTAAAGCCCGGCACCTTGTCGCGGATCTCTTCGATTTCGCGAATGATCGAATCTTCCGAACGGCTCTGGATAATGCGCCCTTCGTGCTCGGTGATCGAACAGAACGAACAGCCGCCGTAGCAGCCGCGCATGATGTTCACCGAGAAGCGAATCATGTCATAGGCCGGAATGGTTTCCTTGCCGTAGGACGGGTGCGGAATGCGCTGGTACGGCAGGGCGAACACGCTGTCCATTTCCGGCGTGGTCAGCGGGATGGCCGGCGGGTTGATCCACACATAGCGGTCGCCGTGCTTCTGCATCAGCGCGCGCGCGCAGCCCGGGTTGGTTTCATGGTGCAGGATGCGCGAGGTGTGCGCATACAGCACCTTGTCGCCCTTCACCTTTTCGAACGACGGCAGCAGCACGTAGGTTTTTTCCCACGGCTTCGGCTTGGCGGCGCGTACGGTCACCGGCTTGGCTTCCGGCTCCGGCTTGGCGCCGTCGGCGCACGGCAGATCGTCACCGTACGGATTCGGGATCGGCTCGATGCGGCCCGGTTTGTCCAAACGGGTGGAGTCCACGCCGCTCCAGCCCGGCAGCGCTTCTTTACGCATCACCGCGGTGTTGCGAATATCATGGATGTCGGTGATTTTCTCGCCGGCGGCCAGGCGATGCGCCACTTCCACCAGCGGGCGCTCGCCGTTGCCGTAAATCAGCATATCGGCTTTGGAATCCACCAGCACCGAGCGGCGCACGGTATCCGACCAGTAGTCGTAGTGGGCGATGCGGCGCAGGCTCGCTTCGATGCCGCCCAGCACGATCGGCACGTCTTTGTAGGCTTCCTTGCAGCGCTGGCTGTACACCAGGGTGGCGCGGTCCGGGCGCTTGCCGCCGACGTTGCCGGCGGTGTAGGCGTCGTCGTGGCGCAGTTTGCGGTCCGCGGTGTAGCGGTTGATCATCGAATCCATATTGCCGGCGGTGATGCCGAAGAACAGGTTCGGTTTGCCCAAACGCATGAAGTCTTCTTTGTTGCTCCAGTCCGGCTGCGCGATGATGCCGACGCGGAAGCCCTGCGCCTCCAGCATGCGGCCGATGATCGCCATGCCGAAGCTCGGGTGATCGACATAGGCGTCACCGCTGATAATGATCACATCGCAGCTGTCCCAGCCCAGTTGATCCATCTCTTCGCGCGACATCGGCAAAAACGGCGCGGGGCCAAAACATTCGGCCCAATAGGGCTTGTAGGAAAACAGTTCACGGTCAGGTTGGATCAGGCTGGTGGTGCTCATTCTGGTGCTCTTTTCACAGGTTAATTAATCGCCGGGCGGCGATTATACGCACTAGTAGCAAAAAGAGCATGGTTATTTAACTAACTGTTCACTTCAAATTCGTAAACGTCGCTGCGGCACAGGGTTTCGCTGAACGCCAGCACCTCGCCCCGGGCATTGCGGCTGGTCTGGATAATGCGCAGCAGCGGCGTGCCGCTGTGCACATTGAGCAGGTTGGCCATTTCGCTGTTGCAGGCCACCGCTTTCAGCAGGAAATGCTTGCCTTCCGGCACGATGCCGCGCGCTTGCCACAGCGCGTGCAGGGAGTGCTCGAGCCGCTCAGGATCGGGCAGAAAACGCGGGGGAATATAGGTGGTCTCCAGCGATACCGGGCTGCCGTCCATCAATCGCAGACGCCGCAGCTTAACCACCGTGGCGCTGCCCTCCAGCGCCAGCGCTTTCGCCACCTCGGCCGGGGCCGTCATGCGGGTGCGCAGCAGCCACTGGTTGCTGACGCTGCTGCCGTTGCGCAGCATCTGGGCGGTCGCGCTGCCGTCCTGGTTGCACGAATAGCCGATGTGCATCGCCACCCGCGTACCCACGCCCCGCTGGCGCAAAATAAGCGATTTGCCCTCCAGCATCTTCATCGCCTTGCTGACGGTCACTCTGGACAGCGCCAGCCCCTCCGCCATCAGCCGCTCCGGCGGCAGAAAATCCCCCGCCGCCAGCGTCCGTTGCCTGATGGCCATTTCGATCGCCGCCGCCAGCTGCATATAGCGCGGCGCCGCCGCCTCCTGCGCCAGCTGCCGACACAGCCAGGTGATAAATTCGTGCATGACGTCCCCCCTCTTTGCCGCGTTCCTCTGCCAGCTTTGCTTTTATCCTATTTGCCTGACGGCGATAGCGACGCGCCTCTAACTTTTACGCCGCCTCATCCCGTTCGCCGTTCTCAGGACCCGTGATCATTTTGGTTGGTTCGACCACTTTCCGCCAGGCGAACCGCGGATTGGGTTGCTGTTTTATTCAGCGCCCGATGCGCCGACGGCATTCCGCCGCTCGACTCCGGGCGGCTGCGCCGTCATCATGGCCGCTAGCGGAGGAAAGCGATGAGTGAGTTTTTAGCGATAAAACCGGTGCTGGTGCTGGGCGGCGCCGTCGGCGAAGTCACGCCGACGCAGGAGCGGCGCATCGGCGGCCGCGCCTTTAACGTGGCGCGGGCGCTGCGCCGGCTGGAGGCGCCGGTGGTCAACGGCATGCCGGTCGGCAACGGCGAATGGGGCGCGACGATCGAAGCCGAAATGGCGCGGTTGGGCCTGCCGGTGCTGCTGCGCCATGGCCTGATGGATAACGGCTGGCGCCAATCGAACGGCGAGCCCGGCGAACCCGGCTGCGAAACGCAGTGGAACAAGGCCCAGCTGGCCATGCTGCCGCTGACCGAAGATACGCTGATTTACCTCAGCGGCGAGCAGCTGGCGGGGGAAAATGGCGAGGCGTTGCGTGAATGGCTGACGCGGCTGCCGTTCGACCAGCGGCGCCTGCTCGATCCCGGCATGCATGTCGGCCTGCTCGACGAGGACTTTTTCGCCATGCTCAGCGACAGCCACACCCTGCTGACGCTGAATCGCGATGAAACGGCCAGGCTGTGCGGCGCCGGCGATGCCATTGACGCCGCGCAGCGTTTCGCCGCGGCCCATAACCTGACGTTGATTTGTCGCTTAGGCCGCGACGGCGTATGGATTTGCGACGGCCAGAGCGGGCCGCAGCACATCGCGGCCTATGCCGTTGAAGAGGTTGACGTTGTTGGCGCGGGCGATGCCCACTGCGCCGGCCTGCTGGCCGGGCTGTCCGCCGGCTGGCCGCTGCCGCAGGCGGTCGACCTGGCCAACCGCGTAGCCGCCTGCGTGGTGGCGAGCGCCGGCGCCGCCAATCCGCCGGACTGGCGACAGCTGCAGCGGCGCTTCAACGCGGCCTGACGGCCCTGGCGCGGCGCCGCAGGCATGCCTTACGGCGCCGGTTGCACCATCAGCTGACCGGCGGTGCCGCGGTCCGCCATTTCCAGCGTCTGGCTGTAATAGAGGAACGGGAAGTGTTCCGAGGTCGGCTGATTGAAATACACCAGCAGCTCGACGTCGCCATCGATCCAAACGGTATCCTTCCAACCGCGATCTTCCGCCATCGGCTGCGCGCCGTTCACCCGCTTAATCAGGAACTGCACCCCCTGAATATGGAACGACTGCGGCGTATCCGCGTGAACGTTCCAGCGTTCCCAGCTGCCCTGCTGAGCCTGCACATCGATACGATTCATATCCCAGATGGCGCCGTTGATGCCGGCCACGCTGTCGCCCAGGCGGAAATCGCGGGTACGGCTGGCGCTGCCGTCCAACAGCTGGTCCGCCAGCAGACGCATCGGCAGGTTGTCGGTCACCAGCGGCAGCAATCCGGTCGGCCGCAGCGTCAGCACCTGGGTAGAGACCAGAATGCTCGAAGGCTCGAACAGGCCGCGCAGGCGATCCATGATGCCCGCCGCTTCGCCGGCGGTGATGCTCACCTCGTCGCCTTTCGACATGTCGATCAGCACTTCGCGGCGTTCACCCGGCGCCAGAGACAGCTGCTGCACCGCCACCGGCGCGGGCAGGAAGCCCTGATCGCTGGCGATCACGTTGAGCGGCCGGCCATCGCTGAGCTGCAGGATATAGCGCCGCGAGTTGGAGGCGTTGAGCAGGCGCAGGCGCACCCAGCCGCGCGACACTTCCACATACGGATTTTGCGCGCCGTTGACCAGCAGCGTATCGCCGACGAATCCGCCCTGTGACGGCGGGTCGTATTCCGGCGTGCCGAAGTTGTCGAAGCGTTTGTCCTGGATGATCAGCGGGAAATCGTCGACGCCGTAGTGATTGGGCAGCGGCAACGCCTTGCTGACCTCGTCCTCCACCAGCCACAGCCCGGTCAGGCCATTGTAGACGTGCGGCGCCATGCGGTTCGGCGTATTGGCGTGATACCAGCAGGTGGCCGCAGCCTGGCGGATCGGCAACACCGGCGACCAGTCGACGTTGGGCGACATCATGCGCGGCGCGCCGCCCATCAGGGTGCCCGGCAGTTGGAGACCGCTGACGGTCATCGCCACCGGCTCCGGCAGGCGGTTGCTGTAGATCAGTTTGACGTCGTCGCCGCTGTAAACCCGCACCGTCGGCCCAAGGTACATGCCGTTAATGCCCCATACCGACGCCTTGCGGTTATCCATAAACGCCCAATGAGCGCGCTGCAGGGTTAAAAACAGCGGCTGGCCACGGCGGGATTCCAACAGCGGCGGGATAGGTAAAGGGGTCTGCGTTCCGCTCGCCTCAGCCCTCAGCGGCACGGCTCCCGCGCACAGCGCCAGGCCCGATGCCTGTATAAACTGACGTCGACTGAGTGACATATTTTCTCCATGAAAAGCAATAACTAAACCGTGTGCAAAACCCGGGCCCCTGGTAAGCAAGATTAGCAGGAGCCCGGGCGTTAACGGCGTCAGGCGCCGTTTAAAATTTCATTCTTTGAAGCCGGTTGGGAATATTATTTTCCGGCCGCGTTGCGCCGGGCGACTTCTTCGTCCAGTTGGGCGATTTTCGCCAGCATCAACGTATGACAATGGGCCGCCAGCTCACGCACATTTTCTTTGCCGTATTGGCTGACGTCGATCGGCTCGAGCATTTCAACGATCGCGTGGCCGTTATTCCAACGGTTAAGATTAATTTTACCGCTGGTGGTGGAGACGCAGATCGGCACAATCGGCACGCCGGCGGCGATGGCCGCATGGAAGGCGCCGGTTTTAAACGGCATCAGCCCGCGGCCGCGGCTGCGCGTGCCTTCCGGGAACATCCAGATAGAAATGTCCCGCTTGTTAAATTGCTCCGCCACCTGGGCGATGGTGCCGTGCGCCTTGGCGCGATTATCCCGATCAATCAGCAGATTACCGGTCAGCCAATACAGCGGGCCAAAGAAGGGAACCCACAGCAGGCTTTTTTTACCCACGGTGACGGTGCGCGGCTGCACTATTTTGGCCGCCGTGACCATATCGTAATTATTTTGGTGGTTAGCGATATAAATGCAGTTGCCGTTTTTAGCCGCATCGGCCGGCACCCGGATTTCCACTTTCAAACCGAATAACCCGGACAGGCGGCCAAACAGATGACCGAAAGTTGCCACATGGCGGGGATCGCGCGGGCTGAACAAGCAGTACACAGAGCCGAAAATACACACCAGAATACAATAGAGAGTGGCGAGAACGGCACGTAAAATCAATAACATAACAACCTCATTAGCACACTGCCGACGCAGCCTGATTCGCTGCGCAGATTCCTTTACTCATTATTTGACTGCAGGGCGCGAAAGCGGAAATGGCGCCTGCATTTTTCGCTATTTTCCCGCCAGCCGACGATGCGCACAATAATTTTATGCGGGTAAATGTTAATTATTTGAAAATAACCGCCGACGCGGGAAATAAAGCGGGCGCAGCATGGCTGCGCCCCGTCTGATTATCTTACCGCAGCGCTTACTCTTCGCTGTCGCCCGCGGCCGCGGCGCGCGGCGGCGCATCCACTTCGACGCGATCGATGCGCTGCAGGCCACGCGGCAGCTGGGTCCCTTTGCGGCCCCGCTCGGCGCGGAACTTTTGCAGGTCCTCCGGCCGCAGCGTCAGCTTGCGTTTGCCGACGTGCAGGGTGACGGAAGTCTGCGGCGGCAGCACGAACAGCCAGGCCAGCTTGTCTTCCCCGGCTGCGGCCTGCGCCGCCGGTATGGAGACAATCTTGTTGCCCTTGCCCTTCGACAGCTGCGGCAGATCGGCGACCGGGAACATCAGCATGCGCCCGGCGGCGGTGATCGACAGCAGCATATCGTCTTCGCCGTGGATTTCCATCGGCGGCAGCGCCCTGGCGTTATCCGGCAGGGTGATCATCACCTTGCCGGCGCGGTTGCGCGCCACCAGATCGTTAAAGGTGCAGACGAAACCGTAGCCGGCGTCGGAGGCCATCAGCAGCTTCTGATCGTCCGCCGCCATCAGCACCTGCTCAATGGTGGCGCCCGGCGGCGGCGTCAGCTTGCCGGTCAGCGGCTCGCCCTGCCCGCGCGCCGAAGGCAGCGTCAGCGGATCCAGCGCATAGCTGCGCCCGGTGGAGTCGATAAACACCACCGGCTGATTGCTCTTGCCGCGCGCCGCGCTGCGGAAGCTGTCGCCGGCCTTGTAGCTCAGGCCGCTCGGATCGATATCGTGCCCCTTGGCGCTGCGCACCCATCCCATCTCGGACAGCACGATGGTTACCGGCTCCGACGGCACGAAATCGTGCTCGCTCATCGCCTTGGCTTCTTCGCGCTCGGTAATCGGCGAGCGGCGGTCATCGCCATAGGCCTGCGCATCGGCCTGGATCTCTTTTTTGATCAGCGTGTTCAGCTTGCGTTCGGACGCCAGCAGCGCCTGCAGCTGATCGCGCTCCTTGGCCAGCTCATCCTGCTCGCCGCGGATTTTGAACTCTTCCAGCTTGGCCAAATGGCGCAGCTTCAGCTCGAGGATCGCTTCCGCCTGGGTATCGGAGATGCCGAAGCGCTGCATCAGCACCGGCTTGGGCTCGTCCTCGCTGCGGATGATGTGGATCACTTCATCGATATTGAGGAACGCCACCAGCAAGCCTTCGAGGATGTGCAGGCGTTTCAGCACCTTCTCGAGGCGATAGTTGAGGCGGCGGCGCACCGTATCGCGGCGGTAGGCCAGCCATTCGGTGAGGATTTCCACCAGCCCTTTCACCTGCGGGCGGTTGTCCAGGCCGATCATGTTCATGTTGACGCGGTAGCTGCGCTCCAGATCGGTGGTGGCGAACAGGTGGTTCATCACCTGCTCCAGATCGATGCGGTTGGAGCGCGGCACGATCACCAGGCGCGTCGGGTTCTCGTGATCGGATTCATCGCGCAGATCCTCGACCATCGGCAGCTTCTTGGCGCGCATCTGGCTGGCGATTTGCTCCAGCACCTTGGCGCCGGAAACCTGGTGCGGCAAGGCGGTGATCACCGCGCTGCCGTCTTCCTTCTTCCACACGGCGCGCATGCGCACCGAGCCGCGGCCGTTCTGGTAAATTTTGCGAATTTCGTCGCGCGGGGTGATGATTTCGGCTTCGGTCGGGAAATCCGGCCCCTGCACGAACTCGAGCAGATCGTCGAGCGAGCTGCCCGGTTTGTCGATCAGGGCCACGGCGGCGGCGGCCACTTCGCGCACGTTGTGCGGCGGAATGTCGGTGGCCATGCCGACGGCGATGCCGGTGGTGCCGTTAAGCAGGATGTTCGGCAGGCGCGCCGGCAACATCTTCGGCTCCTGCAGGGTGCCGTCGAAGTTAGGCACCCAGTCGACGGTGCCCTGGCCCAGCTCGGCCAGCAGCACTTCCGCATATTTCGACAGGCGCGATTCGGTATAACGCATGGCGGCGAACGACTTGGGATCGTCCGGCGCCCCCCAGTTCCCCTGGCCGTCTACCAGCGGATAGCGATACGAGAACGGCTGAGCCATCAGCACCATGGCTTCGTAACAGGCGCTGTCGCCGTGCGGGTGGTATTTACCCAGCACGTCGCCCACGGTACGGGCGGATTTTTTGAATTTGGCGCTGTTGTTCAGCCCCAGCTCAGACATGGCGTAGATGATGCGGCGTTGTACCGGCTTCAAACCGTCGCCAATGTACGGCAACGCCCGATCCATGATGACGTACATGGAATAGTTCAGATAGGCGTTTTCAGTGAATGTGTGCAGCGGTAAACGCTCTACACCGTCATGAGTCAGATCACTCATTACTCAATTATCCTCAGACCGTGGCTTGGCAATCCCTGGACGACAATGGGCATAGCTTGTCGATTCTGCCCGCGATAGTAACCCATCTGCGGGGTGGCTGTCACAGCTGGCGCAAGGATCGCCGGCTGAAGCCGATTCAGCCGCTAAGTTTATGCAACATTTCGCCGCCTGACGGCGCTTTTATTGACTCACAGTCAACACTGTTGTGCGCTGGATCGCATTTTTACCTGCTTGGCTAACGATTACACTCTCTTTCAGCGCAATGTTTTCCGCCCGTTAACGCGGAGAACATGACATATCTTAACTCTGACAGGAGCCGCGAAAGATGAGCAATATCCTGATTATCAATGCTAAAAAACAATTCGGCCATTCAAATGGCGAACTCAACCAAACCCTGAGCGACGTGGCGGAAAGCTTCCTGCGCGACGTGCAGCACGATGTGCAGGTTACCGTAGTCGACGACGGCTATGACATCGAGGCCGAGGTGCAGAAATACCTGTGGGCCGACGTGGTGGTCTACCAGATGCCGGGCTGGTGGATGGGTGAGCCGTGGATCCTGAAAAAATACCTCGATGAGGTGTTCACCGCCGGGCACGGCAGCCTGTACGCCAGCGACGGTCGCACCCGCTCCGACGCCAGCAAGAAATACGGCTCGGGCGGCCTGATCCAGGGCAAGAAATACATGCTGAGCCTGACCTGGAACGCCCCGCTGGAAGCCTTTACCGACCCCGACCAGTTCTTCCACGGCGTGGGCGTCGACGGCGTTTACCTGCATTTCCACAAGGCGAATCAGTTCCTGGGTATGGAAGCGCTGCCGACCTTTATCTGTAACGACGTGATTAAACAACCGGATATCGACGGCGATATCGCACGTTATCGCGCGCACCTGACGGAAATTTTTGCTTAAATCACATTAGGCACGTTAATCAATGAGGTAGTGATGATCACCGTAATTGCAGAAATCAAAACCAAACCGGGCCAGCGTGAAACGGTACTGAAAGCGATCGAGAAACTGGTGCCGCTGGTGTTGGCGGAAGACGGCTGCGGCGAATACACGCCGATGGTCGACAGCCATACCCAGGCGCCGTGGCAGAAGCTGTCGCCGGATTCGGTGTTCATGCTGGAAAAATGGCAAAGCCAGGCGCACCTGGAAAAACACCTGCAGATCGATCACATGCTCAAGCACCGTGACGTCATCAAAGACAGCGTGCTGGACACCACCATCTACGTGCTGGATAACGCACTGTAATCGGCCTACAGCGTCTGCGCGTCGATGTGCGCGCTGACGTAGTCCAAAAAGCAGGTAATACGCGCCGCCAGCTGGGTGTTGCGGTAATACACCGCATTGATCGGCTGGCGCACGTCCAGCGTATCCCGTTCCAGCAGCGGCACCAGCCGCCCGTTTTGCCGATCGTCGCGCGTCATGAAATCCGCCAACTGCACGATCCCCGCGTCTCGCAGCGCCAGCTGCCGCAGCGTCTCGCCGCTGGAGGCGGACAGGGTCGGTTCGATGGTGAAATGCTGCGCCTGCCGGGTCCGCAGCGGCCACTGATTCAGCGATTCCGGTTGGGTGAACCCCAGCAGGCTGTGCTGATGCAGCTCATCCACGCTGTGCGGCGTGCCGTGCCGCGCCAGGTAGCCCGGGCTGGCGAGAATGCGCAACCGGCTCGATCCCAGCAGCCGGGCGTGGATGGTCGAATCGCGCAGCGCGCCGATGCGGATGGCGATATCGGTACGTTTCTCCAGCAGATCGATGATCAGATTGTCGGTATTCAGCTCCAGCTCAATCTGCGGAAAGCTCTGGCGAAAGCCCGCCACCAGCGGCACGATCACGTGTTCCATAAAAGGCGCGGCGGCGTTGACCCGCAGCCGCCCGGCCGGGATCAGCCGGCGCAACGCCATCTGCTCTTCGGCGTTCTCCACCGAACGGATAATCTCGCGGGCGTGATTGAGGAAGCTCTGCCCCTCTTCGGTCAGCTCGAGCCGGCGCGTGGTGCGGCGCATCAGCGTGGTGTCGAGCTTCTTTTCCAGACGGCTGAGCGCGCGGCTGATGCCGGAGGTGGTTTGGCCGAGCAGCTCGGCTGCGGAGGTGATGGAGCCGCTGTCGACCACCGAGGTGAACGCCAGCAATTCTTCGAGGGTGATCTTCATGCATTCCGCCCATGGTTATCGGGCGCCGCATGCAACGCCCTGCGGGAAGCGGGCCCGATCGGGAAACCGGGCCCGGGAACGGCTCAGACCGACAGTTCGGCCATGTCGCCCTTGTCCTGCAGCCAGTTGCGGCGGTCTTCCGAACGCTTCTTGGCCAGCAGCATGTCCATCACCGCCAGCGTTTGATCCACGTCGTCGTCGCTCACCGTCAACTGCACCAGACGGCGGGTATTCGGATCCAGCGTGGTTTCGCGCAGCTGCAGCGGGTTCATCTCACCCAGACCTTTAAAGCGCTGAACGTTAGGCTTGCCCTTTTTGCGCTTCAGCTGTTCCAGCACGCCGGCTTTTTCTTCTTCATCCAGCGCGTAGAACACCTCTTTGCCGAGATCGATGCGATACAGCGGCGGCATCGCCACATACACGTGGCCGCCTTTCACCAGCGAACGGAAATGACGCACGAACAGCGCGCACAGCAGCGTGGCGATGTGCAGACCGTCGGAGTCGGCATCCGCCAGGATGCAGATTTTGCCGTAGCGCAGTTGGCTGAGATCTTCGCTGTCCGGATCGATGCCGATCGCCACGGAAATGTCGTGCACCTCCTGCGAGGCCAGCACTTCGTCGGAGGAGACCTCCCAGGTGTTCAGGATTTTGCCTTTCAGCGGCATGATCGCCTGATATTCGCGATCGCGCGCCTGCTTGGCCGAGCCGCCCGCCGAGTCCCCTTCCACCAGGAACAGTTCGGTCATGCTCAGATCCTGCGAGGTGCAGTCCGCCAGCTTGCCCGGCAGCGCCGGCCCGCTGGTCAGCTTCTTGCGCACCACCTTCTTGGCGGCGCGCAGACGGCGCTGGGCGCTGGAGATCGCCAACTCGGCCAGCTGTTCCGCCGCCTGGACGTTCTGGTTCAGCCACAGGCTGAAGGCGTCTTTAACCACGCCGGAAACGAAGGCCGCGCATTGGCGCGACGACAGGCGTTCTTTGGTCTGGCCGGCGAACTGCGGATCCTGCATCTTCACCGACAGCACGTAGGCGCAGCGGTCCCAGATATCCTCCGCCGACAGCTTCACGCCGCGCGGCAGAATGTTGCGGAATTCGCAGAACTCGCGCATCGCGTCCAGCAACCCCTGGCGCAGGCCGTTGACGTGGGTGCCGCCCTGCATGGTCGGGATCAGGTTGACGTAGCTTTCGGTCAGCAGCTCGCCGCCTTCCGGCAGCCACAGCAGCGCCCAGTCCACCGCCTCGGTGTCGCCGGCGAAGTTGCCGACGAACGGCGCCTCCGGCAGGGTGATCAGGCCGTTGACCGCTTCCATCAGGTAATCGGTCAGGCCGTCCTGATAGCACCAGCGCTGCTCGGTGTTGTTCACCTTGTCGATAAAGTAGATCTCGACGCCGGGGCACAGCACCGCTTTGGCTTTCAGCAGGTGGCTCAGGCGCGAAACCGAGAAGCGCGGGCTGTCGAAGAACTGCCCGTCGGGCCAGAAGTGGACGCTGGTGCCGGTATTGCGTTTGCCGCAGGTGCCGGTCACCGTCAGGTCCTGCACCTTGTCGCCGTTTTCGAAGGCGATGCCGTAGACGTTGCCGTCGCGGCGCACGCTGACCTCGACCCGCGTCGACAGGGCGTTGACCACCGAAATCCCCACGCCGTGCAGGCCGCCGGAGAACTGGTAGTTTTTATTCGAGAATTTGCCGCCGGCGTGCAGCCGGCACAGGATCAGCTCAACCGCAGGCACGCCCTCTTCCGGGTGGATATCCACCGGCATGCCGCGACCGTCGTCGATCACTTCCAGCGACTGATCGGCGTGCAGAATCACGTCGATGCGCTTGGCGTGGCCGGCCAGGGCTTCATCGACGCTGTTATCGATCACCTCTTGTCCGAGGTGGTTTGGACGCGTCGTGTCGGTATACATGCCGGGACGACGGCGCACTGGTTCTAGACCGCTGAGTACTTCAATGGCATCAGCGTTATAGCTGGATTGAGTCATCGTTGATTATTTTTTCGTGGTTAAAGGAAGGTGCCGGAACCGTCTGCTCAGACGGCGTTTAGCCCTAAAAAATCCACAATCTGGGGGAAGTAGTGCTCGAAACCGACGAAGGCGTGGTTTCCACCCGACTCCACCGTTTGCCGGCACGCGGTGTAATAGGCCACCGCCTGTCCGTAATCGAGAATTTCATCGCCCGTTTGTTGCAGCAACCAGATTAAATCCGGCGACTCCAAGGGATCGATCTGCATCACTTTCAGATCGTAAACGTGACGTGACTCTAACACATATTGCTGGCCGGTGTAGGGGTTCTCGTTTTCGCCAAGGTAGTCAATCAGCAGCTCAAACGGCTTCACCGCAGGGTTAACCACTACTGCCGGCAGTGAAAAACACTGCGAAAGCCAGGTGGCGTAGTAGCCGCCCAGCGAAGAGCCGACCACGCCCAGCGTCTGCCCGGCGCGTTCCATCACCAGATTTTCCAACATTTCGGCGGCTTCCGCCGGGAATGCCGGCAGCTGCGGCACCAGCATCTCGATAGTCGGATGATGCTCGGCCAGCCAGGCCTTGAAGGCGGTCGCCTTGGCCGACTGCGGCGAACTGTTGAAACCGTGCAGATAAAGTAGCGTAGACATCAGTACCCATCCGAATCCATGTCGGGGCGGAAATCGTCGTTCTCCAGCCGGAATACCTGCGTTTCGACCCGGCCGTCCGGCAGCAGGTCGAGGTAACGCCAGCCGGGAGAAACCTCGTCGATGGTAAAATTAGTGCAGTGCGGCTTGAATTGCACGCAGGTGGACGGCGTCGCCAACAGGCGGCGGCCCTGCCATTCGAGGTCCAGATCCTGGTGAATATGCCCGCAGACCAGGGTATTCACCTTGGGATAGCGCAGCAGGATCGCCCCCAGCATATGCGGGTTGCGCAGGCTGTGCTGATCGAGCCAGGTACAGCCGGAAGGCAACGGGTGATGGTGCAGCAGCAGCAGAGTATAACGCTCTGGGTGGGCCTGCAGGCAGCGCTCCATCCACTCGAGCTGATACTCGCTCAGTTCGCCGTGCGGCACGCCGAACACCTAGCTGTCGAGCAGCAGCACCTGCCATTTATCGCCCAGCAGCACGTGCTTGGAGGGCGCGATGCCGGCGGCGGCCAGCGCATCGACCATCGCCGGCTGGAAATCGTGATTGCCCGGCAGCCAGACGCAGGGCGCCGGCAACCTGGCGATACCCTCGGCAAAGTGCCGATACGCAGCCTGTGAATGGTCCTGCGCCAAATCGCCGGTGGCGACGATGAGATCGACCTCGCGCCGCTGCGCCTGGACGGCGTCCAGCACCGCATGGTAGCTGCGATAGGTATTGATGCCGAGCAGGGTCTCATTTTCGCCGGCAAAAAGGTGGGTATCTGTTATTTGTAGGATCCTGACCGTGTTCCCACTCGCCACGGGCAGTCTAAACAGGCTTTCCAAATGGTGTCCTTTGTTATTTCAGTCTGTCTAACAAACCGGAACCGCCATCGCTCCATGCGCCAAGCAGTAGCGCAACCAATCAGCAAGAAACTGGTTAATTTGATGCTTTTCGTCGCGTTGATGCAACTTTTTATTAGGATAATCATAACGCGCTTTAAAGCGATAGATCTGCTGAGTGGAACACACTTCCGCAACCATGGCGTCATGATACAGCCGCACCGTCATGGCCGGCAGGCTCCAGTAGCTGACGGCGGGAAAGGTCTGTTCGATCTCCACCAGCGAGGTATAGCGCGTAGACTCGACGAGGGTCAGACGATAGTGGGCGCCATTCACCTGATAAGTCGCCGTTTCACCCACTTCGTCGTTGCGCGGCAGCAAGCGGCGCAATTGCGCGAAGTTGGTTTCGCACAACCGCATCATTTCGGGGAAATCAGGGGTATAGCGTTGTTTCATTAGTTGGCCCACTCTTTTCTTAGCGATTCATGGTGCAACGCCAGCCATTGCAATGCAATCACCGATGCGGCGTTATCGATCGCGCCTTCTTCAACCCAGCGATAAGCCTGTTCGCGGCTGACCACGTGGACGCGGATGTCTTCATTTTCTTCCTCCAGTCCATGGATGCCCTCGGCGGTGGCGGCGTCGACCTCGCCGACCATGATCGACAGGCGCTCGCTGGTGCCCCCCGGGCTGGCCAGATAGCTCAACACCGGCTTGCAGCGGCCGACCGCCACGCCGGCTTCTTCTTCGGCTTCTCGGCGGCACACGTCTTCGACGCTCTCGCCGGTTTCGATCATACCCGCCACCATTTCCAGCAGCCAGGGGGAATTACTGGTATCGACCGCGGCGATGCGCAGTTGTTCAATCAGCACCACCTGGTCGCGCACCGGGTCATAGGGTAACAGCACCGCCGCATGCCCGCGCTCGAAAATCTCGCGTTTTATCTCGGGGCTCATGTCGCCGTTGAACAGGCGATGGCGGAAACGGTATAAATTGAGTGAAAAAAAACCACGGTACAGCGTCTCACGTGCAATAATTTCTACATCTTTTTTATCGAAAGTAACCGGCGACGGCTGTGAACGGCTCATAAGCGAATTCTCCTGCATGAGTATGCCGATAAAATAAACAGTTTTGATGACAGAAACGGCCGGACGATCTGCCGCAGCTTTATGATAGATTGTCAGCCATAATATCAGGTGCGGTCTGCGCGGCCAGTTGAACGGCGGCAAATGGGCGGCCTGAAAGGTAAAAGTTACGCCGGATGGCACATTCAGCCACCTGATGCGTACTGCAGACTCTGCTAGAATCGGCAACTATTTCGTCTATCGTCAGCGCTAACATAGCAATATTGCTGCACAACAAGGAATGCAAATGAAGAAACTGCTCCCCCTTCTTATCGGACTGAGCCTGGGCGGCTTCAGTGCAATGAGCCAGGCAGAGAACCTGCTGCAGGTCTACAAACAGGCCAGGGAAAGTAACCCGGACCTGCGCAAAACTGCTGCTGACCGCGACGCCGCATTCGAAAAAATCAACGAAGCGCGCAGCCCGCTGCTGCCGCAATTGGGTTTGACCGCCGGTTATACCTATGGCAACGGTTACCGCGATGCCAACAACGTGAACAGCGACGTCACCAGCGGATCGCTGGCGCTGACCCAGACCATTTTCGACATGTCGAAATGGCGCGCGCTGACGCTGCAGGAGAAGACCGCCGGTATCTCCGACGTCACCTTCCAGACCTCGGAACAGACGCTGATCCTTAACACCGCCACCGCCTACTTCAACGTGCTGAAGGCGATTGACACGCTGTCTTACACCCAGGCGCAGAAAGACGCGGTGTACCGCACCCTGGATCAAACCACCCAGCGCTTCAACGTGGGCCTGGTGGCGATCACCGACGTGCAGAACGCCCGCTCCAACTACGATACCGTGCTGGCGGCCGAAGTCTCCGCCCGCAACGATCTGGACAACGCCCTGGAATCGCTGCGTCAGGTGACCGGCGCGTTCTATCCTGAACTGGCCTCGCTGAACACCGATCGCTTCACCACCCAACGGCCGGAAGCGGTGAACAACCTGCTGAAAGAGGCCGAAGCGCGCAACCTGAGCCTGCTGTCCGCGCGCCTGAGCCAGGACCTGGCGCGTGAGCAGATCCGCTCGGCGCAGACCGGCTATATGCCGACCGTGGATATGAGCGCCTCCACCGGCATCACCAATAGCAAGTACAGTGGTTCAGGCAACACGAATCCCGATACTGATATCGGCCAGAATAAAATCGGCGTAAGCTTCAACCTGCCGATCTACAGCGGCGGCGCGACCAACTCGCAGGTAAAACAGGCGCAGTACAACTTCGTCGGCGCCAGCGAACAGCTGGAAAGCTCGCACCGCAGCGTCGTGCAGACCGTGCGTTCGTCGTTCAACAACGTCAACGCCTCGATCAGCAGCATCAACGCCTACAAACAGGCGGTGGTTTCCGCCCAGAGCTCTCTGGACGCCATGGAGGCCGGCTACCAGGTCGGCACCCGCACCATCGTCGACGTGCTGGACGCCACCACCACGCTGTATAACGCCAAACGTCAGCTGTCCGACGCGCGTTACACCTACCTGATCAACCAGCTGAACATCAAGTCCGCACTCGGCACGCTGAACCAGAACGATCTGCTGACGCTGAACGGCGCGCTGGGCAAACCGATTTCCACCTCACCGGATGCCGTAGCGCCGCAGAACCGCACGCAGGATGCCTATGCTGACGGTTATCAGGACAATGCGCCGATGCAGCAAACCGCCGCGCCGGCCGCCACCCGCGCCTCGGCGCCGGCGCCCGCCGCTGCCACTCAGCCAACGCGCAACAGCGGCAACCCTTTCCGCAACTGATGCCCGCCGCCTGATGAACACGGGGTTCGGCCTTCGCCGCGCCCCGTTTTTTTTGCCTGCGTCACCGGTTCTGCCCGCCGCCTCACAGCCAGACTCCCCGCCTGCGGTGGTATCATCTGTCCCATGGTTTTTCTCCGTTTAGGTGAGATCCGATGAACAATGCTGCAAGCTGGCGACGACTGACTGCCGACGGCGCGCTGCCGCCGCAGGAACGCCCCGCGCCGGCGATTTACGCCTCCTGGCTGCGCTGCCGCAACCTGATGCAACCCGCGGTCTGGTCCCCCCCGCACCGGGCGCTGGGCGCCACCTTCGATTCGATCTGCCAGCGTAAAAACGACCTGCTGACCCTCGGCCAGGCGGCGCTGGAAGACGCCTGCGAATATATGGAGCCGCGCCGCTGCCTGTTGATGATCCTCGATGAAAGCGGCTGCATGCTGTGGGAGTGCGGAGATGCCCAAACGCGGCAAGGGCTGCTGCAGCTGGGGTTCGCCCCCGGCGCCTACTGGGCCGAAGGCCACATCGGCACCAATGCGCCGGCGCTGGCCGCGGCGGAGGGCCACCCGGTGCGGGTCAGCGGTGACGAACACGTGCGGCGAGCGCTGCACGGCTGGGCGTTTTGCGCCACCCCGGTCTACGACAACAGCGGGCGTCAGCGCGGCGCGATTGCGCTGGGCTGCCTGCTGGCCGACGGCGCCGCCGGCGACCTGTCGCTGACGCTGGCGCTCGCCCGCGAGATCGGCAATTCGCTGAACGCCGACGGGTTGCTGGCGGAATCCAACCGCCATCTGAATCAGCTTTACGGCCTGCTGGATGGCGTCGACGACGGCGTAATGGCCTGGGACCACCGCGGTTACCTGCAATACATCAACCAGCGCGCCGCCGGCCTGCTGAAGCTGGATGAACAGCAGTGTCAGGGCAAACCGCTGACGCAGTTGCTGACGCTGCCCGCCCTGCTGAAACGCGCCATTGCCCAACGCCGGCCGCTGCAGCACGTAGAGGTCACCTTCGAAAGCCAACGGCAGTTTATCGCCGCCCTGCTGACCCTGAAGCCGGTCTTCGACGGCGAACGCTGCAGCTTCATCGCCCTGCTGCACCCGCTGGAGCCTTTGCACCGGTACGTCAGCAGCCAGTTGGGGCGCGTCAGCCACAGCTTCGAGCAGATGCCCTCCGCCTCGCTGGAGATGCGCCGGCTGATCCGCTATGGCCAGCAGGCGGCGAAGGGCCAGCATCCGATCCTGCTGTGCGGCGAAGAAGGCGTCGGCAAAGAGCTGCTCAGCCAGGCGATCCACAACGCCAGCGAACGCGCCGCCGGCCCCTATATCGCCCTCAACTGCCAACTGCTGCCGGAGGGCCGGGGGCTGCGCGCACTGCTGGGCAGCGACGCCAGCGAAGAAGAGGCCGGCCAGCTCAGCAAGTTCGAGCTGGCCAACGGCGGCACGCTGTATCTGGAACAGATAGAATACCTGCCGGCGGAGATGCAGTCCGCGCTGCTGCAGGTGCTGAAGACCGGCGTGGTGATCCGCCTCAACTCCAGCCGGGTGATCCCGGTCGATGTGCGGGTGATCGCCGGCAGCGCCGCCAACCTGCCGCTGCTGGTGCAGCAGAACCGCTTCCGCCGCCAGCTGTTTTACAGCCTGCAGGCGTTCGAAATCCAAATTCCGCCGCTGCGCCAACGGCTGAGCGACATCGCGCTAGTGGTGAAGCATCATCTGCGCGCGCTGGAGCAGCATTTCCAATGCCGTTTCAGGGTGGATGACGAAGTGACGGCCCAGCTTGCGCTGTACCTGTGGCCGGGCAACGATCTGGAGCTGAAGGGCGTGGTGGAGCGCGCGGCGATGATTTGTCACGGCCACCATATCCAGCTGGCGGATTTGCCGGCGCATCTGCTCGGCCAGCAGCCGCTGCTGGAAAGCGATCCGCCCCCCGCCATGCCGCTGCTGAGCCTGGAGGAGCAGGAGCGGCAGGCGATCCTGCGCGCGGCCAACGTCAGCCGCGGGCAACTGCATGAAATGGCGCAGCTGTTGGGCATCGGCCGCACCACGCTGTGGCGGAAAATAAAGCGGCATCAGCTTGATATCCGCCAGTTCAAGCTGCGCGCCTGAGCCCTCAGTGGCTGAGCTGCAGCACGCCGCGCGCGGCGTCCAGCATCGCCTTCTGGCCGCTGCGGGTTTTGCTCATGCAATCGTGCATGCCGACCACCATCGGGATGCCCATCGCCTTGGCCAAAATGGCGCTGTGCGATAACGCATGGCCGCCGCTCAGGCAGATGCCGAGCACCAGCCGGCGATCGAGCATCACCACGTCGGAAGGCATCAGCTCATCCATCACCAGAATCGAGGGTTCGCTGAGCGCGATCGGCGGCAGCGGCTGCCCGCGCAAGTGGCTCAGGGTGCGGCGCAGCATGTCGCGCACGTCCAGCTCACGCGCCCGCATGTAGTCATCGTCCAGGGCGCGATAGTCTTCGGCGATCGCCTCCAGCTCCTGGCGCCACGCCTGCTCGGCGCTGCATTGGCGCTGGGCGATGCGGGTATAGGCCGCCTGCTGCAGATCGGGATCGTCCAACAGCATGCTGTGCGCGCCGAAGATCGCCGCCTGCGGTTTGCCGATCAGTGTGCCGGTGCGCTCCGCCAGCCGGTTCAGATCGCTCAGCGTATGCTGCAGCGCCTCGCGCAGCCGCTGCTGTTCATTCAGCACTTCGTCCGCGCCAATTCGCCGTTCGACGATCGTCGGCCAGAAGCTGTGCGCCTGAAACACCGGGCCGCTGGTGAGGCTTTCCGCCACCGGAATGCCGTGCAGCGAAGGCTGCTGCGCTTCGGATACCGTTTCACCAAAGTGCTGTTCCGCCAGCGTCTTGAACGTCGCCAACGCCCGATCCGCCTGCGGGCCGGCGGCGATCAGGCGAACGGTGTCGCCGTGGCGCACCTGCAGCAGCGCCAGCTGGTTGAGGCTGCGCGGATCGACGCACTGCCCCTGCTTTTCCAACACCAGCTCGGCGTCGAACGGCGCCAGCGCCGCCGCCAACCGCGCCGCCGGGCGCGCGTGCAGCCCATGCGGATTTTGCACCGTCCAACTGACGCTTTTGCCCTGCGTCAGCGGCAGAATCACGCTTTTCGCCGCCGGTGAAGCTTCGCCAAGCTGGGCCTGCTTGGCCTGCAGCGCGCCCTGCGCCTCCGTCGCCACCTGTTCCAGCGCCGCGCCGGAATTGGCGGCGACCACCGCCGCCAGCGTTCCCTCCACCAGCGGTGCGGCGCACAGCCGCACGCGAGCGGCCAGTTCGGGATCCAGCAGATCGATCGCGGTTTCCGCGCTGAGCAGCGCGCTGCCCAGATCCATCAGCACCAGGATGCCGGCGGCGCCGTCGGCCACCGACTCAATCGCCGCCATCACCTTGACGGCATCGGTGCCGATCGGGTGTTCCTCATCGTCCACCCCCGCCGCCAGCGCCAGCCGGCAGCCGTCGCCGCGCATCATCTGCTGCGCCAGCTGTTCAACCCCGCGCGCCAGCAGCGCGCTGTGTGAGACCACTACGATATTGATCATCTCGCCTCCTGCTATTGGCCGGCGACCTCTGCCAGCGTTTTGATCATCAGCATCACCGAAGTGGCGCCCGGATCCTGATGACCGATGCTGCGTTCGCCCAGATAACTGGCCCGGCCCTTGCGCGCCTGCATGGTGATGGTGCCCTCCACCGCCTGTTCGGCGCGCTCGGCCGCCCGCCGCAGCGCATCCGGCACCGCCAGCTGCTGCCGGGCGGACTGGCCGAGGCTCTCCACCACCGGCCACCAGACGTCGCACAGGGTCTTGTCGCCCGGCTCCGCCTTGCCGCGCATCACCACGCCTTCGACGCCCTCTTGCATCAGCTGGTGCAGCTCCGCCAGGTCCAGGCTTTGCTTGGCGTTCGCCGCCTGCGCCGCGCGGATGAAGAAAGTGCCGAACAGCGGGCCGCTGGCGCCGCCTACGCTCGACAGCAGCGTCATGCCGGTGTTTTTCAGGATAAAACCTATGTCCTTATCCGCCACCGACGGCAGCTTTTCCACCACCTTGTTGAAACCGCGGTTCATGTTCAGGCCGTGATCGGCGTCGCCGATCTCGGTGTCCAGCTGGGTCAGAAAGTCCCGCTGCCGGGTAAACACCTCGCCGCAGCGCAGCAGCCAGTCGACCACCTGTTGTTTGGTTAACGCCATGCTCCCTCCTCAGCAACCCCAACGCAGCGCGGGCGTTTTCACCGGCGCATCCCACAAGGACAACAGGTCGTCGTCCACCTTGAGCAGGGTTATCGACATGCCCTGCATGTCCAGCGAGGTGCAGTAGGCCCCCACCAGATTGCGCTCCACGATGATGCCCGCCTCGGCGCAGCGCTCCGCCAAACGGTGGTAAACGCCGTACAGCTCGGACAGCGGCGTGGCGCCCAGATTGTTCACCAACGCGATCGCCCGGTCGCCGCGGGTCAGCGGCTGCTTGGTCTGCGCTTCATCGCGCCATTCGCCCTGCTGGCGGTCCCAGACGCGGATCGCGCGCTGGTAATGGCCGTGATCGATCAGCGTATGGAACATGTCGTCCACCGCCGCGTTGAGCGTGGTGAACGGACGCCGCGCAATGCCCGGCTCGCCGTGAATGCCGACGCCGAACTCCATCTCGTTTTCCGCCAGGGTAAACGACGGCTTGCCGGCGGCCGGCACGGTGCAGGCGCCCAGCGCGATGCCGATCGAATGGCCATGATTGTTGATGCTGTGGCCCAGCGTCACCAGCGCGTCCAAATCGTCGCCGCGCGCCGCTGCGGCGCCGAGCAGTTTTTCCATCAGCACGGTATTCGCCACCCCGCGCCGGCCGGCGGTGAACAGGCTGTCCTTGACCGCCACGTCGTCGTCCACCAGCACCGTCGCCACCGGCACCCCGCTGTCGTGCAGCAGCTCGGTCGCGGTTTCGAAATTCAGCACGTCGCCGGTGTAGTTCTTGATCAGCAGCAGCACGCCGGCGCCGCCGTCGATCGCCTGGCCGCACTCATACATTTTGTCCGGCGTCGGCGAGGTGAAAATCTCTCCCGGGCAGGCGCCGTCGAGCATGCCTTCACCGACGAATCCGCAGTGCATCGGCTCATGGCCGCTGCCGCCGCCGGACAGGATCGCCACCTTGCCCGCCACCGGCGCATCGGCGCGGGTCACGAACGCCGGCTCCCGATGCACCAACAGCTCGGGGTGCGCTTCCGCCAACCCCTGCAGCTGCTCGTCCAGCACCGACTCAACCTGGTTAATCAGTTTTTTCACGGTTAGTTCCTCTGTAGCTCAAGGAGCGCAACCCGCCGGGCTTTGGCCGGGTCGTATCAGGTCTGACTATAGGCCCTGAAAGCCGTCTGGCGAGCGGCAGGATATTCGTTTCATTTTGGAACATAACCGCACGGCAGACGTTTCATGATGAAACTATAGCGCCGGTTTTTTCGTCGCTAAAGCGAGCTGGCGCACACCCTAACGTATAGCTGCGTAAAGAGTGGATTCTGTGGGCGTTTCAGCTTTAATTTTGACCATGTTTCCCCTATCCTTAGCGCCACTACTGGGAAAGGGCGAAAACAGCCCGCATGATGGGATTGATAACGATGAAACGGACAAAAAACATCAACCAAGAGACGTTCCGCAAATCCTGGCGCAGCTACCCTGTGGCGCCCGTGGCTTTGGCGATCAGCGCTGTCTTTATGCTGGCCGGCTGCGAGAAGAGCGACGAAACCGTCTCCATGTATCAGAATGCCGACGACTGTTCGCGCTCGAATCCGTCGATGAGCGAGCAGTGCACCACCGCCTACAACAACGCGCTGAAAGAAGCCGAAAAAACCGCGCCTAAATACGCCACCCGCGAAGACTGCGTCGCCGAGTTCGGCGAAGCGCAGTGCACCCAGACGCCAGCCCCGGCGCAGGCGGGCATGGCGGCGGAATCGCAAAGCAGCGGCAGTTTCTGGATGCCGCTGATGGCCGGCTACATGATGGGCCGCATGATGGGCGGTTCCGGCTTTGCCCAGCAGCCGCTGTTCACCTCCAAAAACGCCGCCAGCCCGGCTAACGGCAAGTTCGTCGACGCCAGCGGTAAAAGCTACGGCCCGGCCACCGCCGGCGGCCGCACCATGACGGTGCCGAAAACCGCCATGGCGCCAAAACCTGCGGTCACCAACACCGTAACCCGCGGCGGCTTCGGTGAAACCGTGGCCAAGCAGACCAGCATGCAGCGCAGCAGCGCCACCTCCAGCTCTCGCAGCATGGGCGGTTGATGCATGAAGCGCGTTGCAATTACCGAGCGCCCGGACTGGCGCGAAAAAGCCACTGAATTCGGCTTCAAATTCCACACCATGTACGGCGAACCCTACTGGTGCGAAGACGCCTATTACCAGTTCACGCTGGCGCAGATTGAAGAGATCGAAAGCGCCACCGCCGAACTGCACCGGATGTGCCTGCAGGTCGTGGAGAAAGTGGTCAACAGCGACGAACTGATGGCCAAATTCCGCATTCCGAAACACACCTGGGAGTTCGTGCGCAGCGCGTGGCGCACCAACCAGCCTTCGCTGTATTCGCGTCTCGATCTGGCCTATGACGGCGTCAACCCGCCCAAGCTGCTGGAAAACAACGCCGATACGCCGACCTCGCTGTACGAAGCGGCCTTCTTCCAATGGCTGTGGCTGGAAGACCAAATCAACGCCGGCAAGCTGGATCCCGAATCGGATCAATACAACAGCCTGCAGGAGAAGCTGATCGAGCGCTTCGCCGAGCTGAAAGCGCAGCACGGTTTCGGCCTGCTGCATCTGGCCTGCTGCCAGGACAGCGAAGAAGATCGCGGCACCGTGCAATATCTGCAGGACTGCGCGCTGGAGGCCGGCCTGCCGACCGAGTTCCTGTTTATGGAAGAGATTGGCCTCGGCGAAAAGGGCCAGTTCACCGATCTGCAGGATCAGGTGATCGGCAACCTGTTCAAGCTGTATCCCTGGGAGTTTATGCTGCGCGAGATGTTCTCGACCAAGCTGGAAGACGCCGGCGTACGCTGGCTGGAACCGGCCTGGAAAAGCATCGTCTCCAACAAGGCGCTGCTGCCGCTGCTGTGGGAGATGTTCCCGAACCATCCCAACCTGCTGCCGGCCTACTTCGCCGAAGACGATCATCCGCCGCTGGATCATTACGTCACCAAGCCGCTGTTCTCACGCGAAGGCGCCAATATCCAGATCGTCGAAAACGGTCAGGAAGTGGCGCGCGTCGACGGCCCCTACGGTGAAGAAGGCATGATCGTGCAGCAGTTCCACGCGCTGCCGCAGTTTGAAGGCAGCTATACGCTGATCGGCAGCTGGCTGGTCAACGATCAGCCCTGCGGCATTGGCCTGCGTGAAGATCGCGAGCTGATCACCCAGGATCTGTCGCGTTTTTATCCGCATATCATCCTGGGCTGATCCGCGCTCCGCCAGTAAAAACGCCAGTCTCTGACTGGCGTTTTTTATTTACCCGACCTGCACCGACAGCATGCTGAGGGCTCCCATTTCCATGCCGTCGATCGGCACGCTCACCGCTTCCTGGCCGTCCCAGCTGCCGAGCACATACAGCAACGGCAGATAGTGTTCCGGCGTCGGGTTGGACAGCGCCGCGCCTTCGTGCTGCATAAAATTCACCAGCGGATGATTATCGCCCCGGTAAGCCAGATTATCGCGCACAAAGCGGTTGAAGGACTCCGCCCAGGGGTAAGGGCTGGTGTCTCCCTGCCACTTCACCATCCGCAGGTTATGCACCACGTTGCCGCTGGCGACGATCATCACGCCCTGCTCGCGCAGCGCGGCCAGCTTGCGGCCCAGTTCATAGTGATAGGCTGCCGGCTGGGTACCGTCTATGCTCAGCTGCACCACCGGAATGTCCGCTTCAGGGTACATCTTGATCAACACGCCCCAGGTGCCGTGATCCAACCCCCACTCGCCGAGGTCCGCAGTGACCTTGGCCGGCGCCAACAGCTGCTGCAGCTGCGCCGCCAGCTCGGGCGAACCCGGCGCCGGATAGCGGGTGTCGAACAGCGCCTGCGGGAAACCGCCGAAATCGTGAATGGTCTTTGGCTGCTCCATCGCGGTCACCGCAGTGCCGCGGGTGTACCAGTGGGCGGAAACCGCCACTATCGCCTTCGGACGCGGCAATGTCTCCCCCAGCGCACGCCATGCCAGGGTATAGCGGTTTTCTTCCAGCACGTTCATTGGGCTGCCGTGGCCGAGAAACAGCGCCGGCATGCGAGAGGTGTTCATGGGATTTCCTTGGTTAATCATCACGGGTTCTGAGGATTACATTACGCCCTTTGCCAGGCCGACACAGCCGGATAACCCTGATGATGATCTTCAATAAATTTGAACGGTTCGGGCAATGGGAACAATCAGCCAAATCCACTCGATTTATGCTCTTACTCTGTTAGTATCGGAAAATAAATAATTATCATTAGCATAGAGGAGGCCACAATGTCGGTACCGCTGATCCTGACCCTGCTGGCCGGTGGCGCAACTTTTGTCGGCGCCCTGTTCGGCATCATCGGCCAGAAGCCGTCCAACCGAATGCTGGCCTTTGCCCTCGGCTTTGCCGCCGGCATTATGCTGCTGATTTCACTGATGGAAATGCTGCCTGCGGCGCTGCATACCGCCGGCATGTCGCCGATGCTGGGTTACGGCATGTTCATGCTCGGCCTGCTGGGCTACTTCGCGCTGGATCGCCTGCTGCCGCACCAGCATCCGCAAGACCTGCTGCAACAGCCGCTGCAGCCGCACAATCTGAAGCGCACCGCGCTGTTGCTGACGCTGGGCATCAGCCTGCACAACTTTCCCGAAGGCATCGCGACCTTCGTCACCGCCAGCGCCGATCTGGAGCTGGGGATGGGCATTGCGCTGGCGGTGGCCATCCATAATATTCCTGAAGGGCTGGCGGTCGCCGGCCCGGTGTATGCCGCCACCGGTTCGAAGACCAAGGCGCTGCTGTGGTCCGGCATTTCCGGCATGGCGGAGATCCTGGGCGGCGTGCTGGCATTCTTGCTGCTCGGCCCGATGATTTCACCGGTGGTGATGGCTTCAATCATGGCGGCGGTAGCCGGCATCATGGTGGCGCTGTCGGTGGATGAGCTGATGCCGCTGGCGAAAGAGATAGATCCGCACAATAACCCCAGCTACGGCGTGCTGTGCGGGATGGCGGTCATGGGGTTCAGCCTGACGCTGCTGCAAAGCGGCGGTATCGGTTGAGCCACCGCTAGCTCGGCCGCCGGGGGTGCGCCTGTCAAGCGCGGTTCCACCGCGTTAAAACCATAAAAAAAGCCGCATTACGCGGCTTTTTCATCATCGAAGGCTCGAGCCGGATCAGCTGGCTTTCTGCTCGTGAGACTGGCGGTAAGCCACCAGGTCTTCGATGGTCAACACCACCATCTCGTGCTGTTTGGCGAACGCGATCACTTCCGGCGCATGCGCCATGCTGCCATCGTCGTTGGTCAGTTCGCACAGTACGCCGGCGGGTTTGAAACCGGCCATCGCCACCAGATCGATGGTCGCTTCGGTGTGGCCGCGGCGGCTCAGCACGCCGCCCGGCTGCGCGCGCAGCGGGAACACGTGGCCCGGGCGATTCAGATCGCTCGGCTTGGCGTTATCGGCAATGGCCGCGCGGATGGTGGTCAGGCGGTCGGAAGCGGAAACCCCGGTGGTCACGCCCTGCGCCGCTTCGATGGTCACGGTGAAGGCGGTCTGGAACTGGCTGGAGTTGTTGGTCACCATCATCGGCAGCTCAAGCTGCTGACGGCGGTCTTCGGTGATGCACAGGCACACGATACCGCTGCCGTGGCGAATGGTCAGCGCCATCTGCTCAACGGTCATGGTTTCTGCGGCGAAGATCATGTCACCTTCGTTTTCACGGTTTTCGTCATCGAGCACCATCACGCCGCGCCCGTTGCGCAATGCGTCCAGAGCGCGTTCAACGCGTTCTACCGGCGTGCCGAAATCTGAAAGTAGCGTCTGATTCATGGTAAAAAACCTCATTAAAAATTATGGATTACCAGAACCAGGGCGATCTTGAGGAGTAGCTAGCAGTAGCTAAAAAAATAACGCAAGCGGGCACAAACCCGGCAGATACCGTTACTCTCTCCCATCCGGACTATAACCGTCGGCCCCGGAATTACACCGGATCTGCTGACCTCTAACCGGTCCGTAACGAACAGGCTGAGCGCTCGCGGGCTTTCACCGTAGAAGGTGATTTACCGCCGGTGGGGACTTGCACCCCGCCCTGAGAATAAGCAGATTGACTATAACGCTAATGATTAAATGGGGCAATTGGCAAAAGCACAATTCAGACAGGCGCGATGAATGCGGTTAATAGTTTATCCGGCGGGCAACTCGCATTACACTAGGCGGCAGCTATTAAAAACTCTGAAAGGGATACGCCATGATTGACCCGAAAAAAATTGAACAGATCGCACGCCAGGTTCATGAATCCATGCCTAAAGGCGTCCGTGAATTCGGGGAAGACGTTGAGAAAAAAATCCGCCAGGTGCTGCAATCGCAGCTGACCCGTCTGGATTTGGTCAACCGCGAAGAGTTCGACGTGCAGACCCAGGTGCTGCTGCGCACCCGCGAGAAACTGGCGCTGCTGGAACAGCGCATGACCGAGCTGGAAGGCAAGCTGAACGCCGCGCCGGCCGCCAAGCAGGAAGAAGAATAATATCGTCGGGGCGCCTCGCCGCGCCCTTACCGCTCGTTGGCCGCCGCCCGTGGCCAGTAACGCAGCGCCAGCCAAATCCCGGTGAACATGCCCACCGCATACAGGCTTTTCCAGCCGATAATCACCAGCAGCAGCAGACACAGCAGCGACCCCGTCGCCGCCATCAGCCGCGCGCGCCCCTGCAATATCCGACAGCCCGCCAGCATGCACAGCAGATAAATCAGCACGAAGATGCCATTGGCGTAGACCAGCAGCAGATCCAGCGGCAGCCTCAGCGTGTAAATCACCAGGGTGAACAGCAGGCAGCACCCCACCACCGCGCTTAGCGCGTTGAGCGGCACCTGGCCGGCGGAAAGCCGCGCCAAGGCGCTGGACGGTTTGTCCTGCGCCTGCGACCACACCAGCCGGGCGAAACTTTGGGTATAAATATTCACGCTGGCGAAACAGGCCAGATAGCCGATAACGCAGGCGATCCACAGCGCATGCCGGCCAAACAGCTGCACCACAATGCCCGGCAGCGACGCCGCGGCGGCCCGGTGCTCGCCGTAGGCGTGAAAATGCAATACCGCCACGGTACAGCCCCAGTACACCGCGCCGGCGACCAGCATGCCGATCAGCAGCGCCCGCGGGAAATCACGCCCGGGGTTACGGAACTCGGTCGCCAGATGGGCGAAGGCCTCCAGCCCGACGAAGCACCAAAACATCACCGCCAGCGCATGGAACAGATTGGGAGGGGAGATATCGTCAAGGGCGGGCCAGGGGATCTGCGCGGGTGATATTTCGCCCCGCCACCAGATGGCGGCCACCAACGCCACCACCAAAACGGCGATCAGCGTTTGAATATTGGCGCTGGAACCGGCGCTGCGCGTGCCCAGCAGCCAGATGGCGACCAGCGTGGCCACCTGCACCACCAGCAGGCCGTTGGCGCTCCAGCCGAACGCCGCCTGCCAGAAACCGGCGGCAATCTGCAGCGCGGCGGGCAACCCAACCGGGATCACCGACAAAAACAGCCAGGCGGTCACCTTCGCCAGCCTTGGGCCAAAGGCCAAACCGACGAAATGCGCGGCCCCGCCGGCGCTGGGGAAACGGCGCCCCAGTGCGGCAAAGGCGATGGCGATCGGGAATACCAGCGCGATCAACAGCGGCCAGGCCCACAGGCTATCGCCTTGCGCCACCTGCGCCGCCAACGCCGGTACGGCGAAGACCCCGGTACCCAGCAGCGAGGTGGACAACAGCCCAACGCCCTGCGCCAAACCTAAATCCTGCTTCAGTCCGCCCACTGGCCACCGCCGTTTTTAGCGGGCGTTAACCGCGCCCGTCTTTGATTGCCTTGATGATATTGGTGGTCGACAGGCCATCTTCAAAGTTCAACACTTTGACCTCGCCGCCGTTGGCCCACACTTCCTTGCTGCCGGCGATGTCTTCCGGCTTGTAATCACCGCCCTTCACCAGCAGGTCCGGCAGGACGTCGGCGATCAGGCGCTGCGGCGTGTCTTCTTCGAACGGCACCACCCAATCCACCGCTTCCAGCGCACCCAGCACGATCATGCGGTTTTCCAGCGCGTTGACCGGGCGGGTTTCGCCCTTCAGGCGCTTGGTGGAGGCATCGCTGTTGACCGCCACGATCAGCCGATCGCCCAGCTTGCGGGCATTGGCCAGATAGGACACGTGGCCGGCGTGCAGGATGTCGAAGATGCCGTTGGTCATCACCACTTTTTCACCGCGCTGGCGCGCCTGCGCCACGGCGTTTTTCAGCTGGGCTTCGTTCATTACGCCAAAGCCGGTTTCGGCGCGGCCGCGCACCGCGTTTTCCAGTTCGATCGGCGAAACGGTCGACGTCCCCAGCTTGCCCACCACCACGCCGGCGGCGGCGTTGGCCAGGAAACAGGACTCTTCCAGGCTGTTGCCGGCGGCCAGGGCGGCGGCCAGCACGCCGATCACGGTATCGCCGGCGCCGGTCACGTCAAACACTTCCTGCGCCTGCGTCGGCAGGTGCAGCGGCGCCATGCCCGGCTGCAGCAGCGTCATGCCGTGCTCGGAACGGGTCACCAGCAGCGCGGACAGCTCAAAATCCGCCACCAGCTTCATGCCGCGTTCGACCAGTTCGGCCTCATCCTTGCAGTGGCCTACCACCGCCTCGAATTCGGACAGGTTCGGCGTCAGCAGCGTAGCGCCGCGATAGCGTTCAAAATCAGAGCCTTTCGGATCGATCAGCACCGGCACCTTGGCGGCGCGCGCCAGTTGGATCATGCCCTGTACCTGGCTCAGCGCGCCCTTGGCGTAGTCGGAAAGCACCAGCGCGCCAATCTGCGGCAGCGCCTGCTGGATGCGCTCAAACATCGGCTGCGGGTCGACGTTGGAGAAACCTTCTTCGAAGTCCAGACGGATCAGCTGCTGGTTGCGCGACAGCACGCGCAGCTTGGTGATGGTCGGATGGGTCGGCACCGAAACGAAGTCGCAGCGCACGTTGACTTCGTTCAGCTTGGCGCTCAGCGCCCGCGCCGCATCGTCGATGCCGGTCAGACCCACCAGGCGGGAATTGGCGCCCAGTGCGGCAATGTTCATCGCCACGTTAGCCGCGCCGCCGGGACGCTCTTCGATGGTATCGACCTTGACCACCGGCACCGGGGCTTCCGGTGAAATACGGCTGGTCGGCCCATACCAATAGCGATCCAACATGACGTCGCCTACCACCAGTACACCGGCGCGGCGAAAATCAGGCAGCGTAACTTTCATCCGATAACTCCAAAAAAGAACAAAATTTTAGTGGCGCAGATATTACCACAGACCTCCGGAATACCTGCAAAACGTATTAGCCCAGCCATTTGCTCCAGCTGGCGCGCACCTGCTCGCGTTCGGCGGCGAACAGCCCGCCGCCGACCTTGCCGGAATGCTCCTGCAGCGCCAGGTGGTGGATCGCGTCGCGCATGGTAACGTAGGCCTGGGTCAGCGCGCGCGCTTCTTCTTCCGGCATGATGTCGTAGTTGGCCATCAGCTCGAAGATGCGCACGTTATCCGACCAGCGCGTCAGGCGCGGTTCGGCGCTCGCATAGCCTAAGACCAGATATTGGGCGATAAATTCGATATCGGTGATACCGCCTTCATCGGCTTTGATATCAAACAGATCGCGTTGCTTGCTGCCCAGGTGGCTGCGCATCTTCTCGCGCATCTCGCGCACTTCGCGCCGCAGCGTTTCCGGCTCGCGCGCTTTGCACAGGATCTCGCGGCGAATGGCGTCAAACTGCTGATGCAGCGCCGGGTCGCCGTGTACGATGCGCGCGCGCACCAGGGCCTGGTGCTCCCAGGTCCAGGCTTCGTTCTGCTGATAATCGGCAAACGCCTCCACGGTGCTGACCAGCATGCCGGCGGCGCCGGAAGGCCGCAGGCGAGCGTCCACTTCGTACAGAATGCCGGACGAGGTGCGGGTGCTGAACAGGTGCATCACCCGTTGCGCCAGGCGCAGATAGAACTGGCGGCCGTCGATGCAGCGCTCGCCGTCGGTCATCACCTCCGGCGGGCAGTCCAGCAGGAACACCAGATCGAGATCGGAACTGTACCCCAGCTCCCAGCCGCCCAGCTTACCGTAGCCGATCACCGCAAAACCGCGCCCTTCACGCTCCTGCAGGTGGGTCGGCTGGCCGTAACGGGCCACCATGTCGCCCCAGGCCTGCTGCACCACCGCGTCGATGATCGCCTCCGCCAGATAGGTGAGGTGATCGCTCACTTTCATTACCGGCAGCGCCTCGGCGATATCCGCCGCAGCAATGCGCAACTGCTGCGCCTGCTTGAACTGGCGCAGCGCCTCCAGCTTTTGCTCTTCGTCGTCTTCCGGCACCCGCAGCAGGTACTGACGCAGCTCGCTGCGGTAGGCGTCCGGCGCCACCGGCTGATACAGGGTGGCCGGATCCAGCAGCTCGTCCAGCAGCAGCGGGTAGCGCGACAGCTGGTTGGCGACCATCGGCGAGGCGGCGCACAGGCGGATCAAATGGCTGAGCGCCGCATGGTACTCCACCAGCAGCTCGAGGTAGGTGGTGCGGGTGACGATGCTCAGCAGCAGCTGCGTCAGCCGCAGCAGCGCCGTCGGCGCATCCTGCCGCGGGCACACCTCCGCCAGCAGGCGCGGCATCAGCTGATCGAGCACGTCGCGGCCGCGCGGGCCGATGGTGCGTTTGTCGACGTCGTGACGAAAATCGGCGATGGTGCGCAACATTTGCCGCCGCGCCTCTTCGTCCAGGTGCGGCGTCAGCGGCGCCAGTTCGTTTTCCTCCAGCGCATCCTGCCACAGGCTGTGATAATGCTGGTAATCGGGATCTTCGCCCACGTCGGGGGTATCGTCGCCGATCAGGTCGTTAAACACCGCTCTGACCGCCTGCATATGCGCCTCCAGCGCCGCCAGCAGCGCCGGCCAATCCGCCATCCCCATGCCCTGGGCCAATCGCGCCTGATCCAGCGCGTCCTGCGGCAGCGTCTGGGTCTGCTGATCGGCGATCGCCTGCAGCAGGTTCTCCAGCCGGCGCAGGAACAGATAGCCGGCGCTCAGCGCCTGCACCTGCCCGGCTTCCAGCAGCCCCAGTTCGCCCACCGCCTGCAGCGTCGGCAACAGCGAACGCCCCTGCAGCGCCGGCTCGCGCCCGCCGCGGATCAGTTGGAATACCTGGGTGATGAATTCGATTTCGCGGATGCCGCCGGCGCCCAGCTTGATGTTGTCTTTCAGCCCGCGCCGCCGCACCTCGCGGGCAATCATGCCCTTCATGTTGCGCAGCGACTGGATCACGCTGAAGTCGATATAGCGGCGGAACACGAACGGCCGCAGGGTCTTGCGCAGCTCCTGGCTGTAGGCGTCTTCCGCACCGCCCATCAGCCGCGCCTTCACCATGGCGTAGCGTTCCCAGTCGCGCCCCTGCTCCTGATAATAATCCTCCAGCGCGGCGAAGCTCATCACCAGCGGCCCGCTGTCGCCGAACGGCCGCAGGCGCATATCCACCCGGTAAACGAAACCGTCGATGGTCTGCTGATCCAGCGCCTTGATCAGCCGCTGGCCAAGCCGGGTGAAGAACTGGGCGTTATCCAACTGGCGCCGCCCGCCCTGGGTTTGGCCGTTTTCCGGGTAGGCGAAGATCAGATCGATGTCCGACGAAAAGTTCAGCTCGCCGCCGCCCAGCTTGCCCATGCCGAGGATCAGCAGCGGCTGCGGCGCGCCCTCGGCGTTGCACGGCGTGCCCCACTCGCGGCAGCAGGTCTGGTACAGCCAGTCGCGCGCGCTGACGATCAGCGTTTCAGCCAGCCCGCTCAGCTGCAGCAACGTTTCTTCGGTGGTGCACTGGCCCAGCGCCTGCGCCCAGGCGATGCGCACCAGCGTCTCGCGGCGGAACAGGCGCAATGCGCGCATCAGCCCGGCTTCGTCGCGCACCTCTTCCAGAGAGTCCTGCAGCCAGGCGGCGTAGTGCTGCCACTCGCCGGGCGTCGGCGGCTGCTTGCGCAGCGTCGCCAGCCACTCCGGCTGGCCGAGCAGCGCGTCGCTGACGAAATCGCTCGACGCCAGCACCCATTGTTCCTGTTCGCTGAAGGCGCACTCCGCGCCCCGAACTTCCCGAAAACGCTGCACAACCTGCTGTGCCTGAGCCTGTAACGCTGCTGAGAGTGGCGACATAGTGTATGACCCGTTCTGCGGCCTGCAGCCTGGCAGGCCGGCTCGATTAACGAAGCGCGCCGTTTAACCAGAATGGCGCATGCGATAAGGCCTGCTTGCGGCTGGCTTCATACCAGCCCTGGCGGCGTTCGGCCAACGCCAGCTGCAGCTCGCGCCAGCTGTCGATATATGGCCCGGTCTGTTCGTCGGGGTAGGCCCCGGCCAGCAGGATAAGCGCCGACACCTGACGCGTCAGGCGCGGCAGCTGTTCCTGGTATTCATCGTCGTTCAGCGTGCGGTTGAACGCCTCTTTCAGCTCGGCGGCGCTGCGCCCCAGCATGATGTCGCAAAAACGTTTGAAGGAGCCATCGAGCCTGGCCTGCGCCTTGGCGTCGATGAATGGGCGCCAGGCGCCGGTCACCAGCCAAGATGTGAGCGCCAACTTACACTGCAGGTACTCTGCGCTGTAGCACAGCACCTGCGGTTGGGTGGTTTTATCCACCAACAGCGGTTCGAGCGCGGTCAGGCGGGCGCGCAGATCGGCGCTGGCCTTGCGCGGCACCAGGCCGCCGAAGACAACCAGCGCCTGACGGATCAGCGCAATCGCCTCCATCACCGAACGGCGCGCCTGGGCGTCGCCGCGCAGCCACAGCTCTTCGTGGTATTGCCAATGGCTGAGCGCCAGTTCGAAGCTGGCGATCATGCCCTGCTCGACGCTGGATTTGGCCGCCGGTTTCAGCACGTTCAGCGGACGGCGCTCACGCGCGGCATCGCCCTGCGCCAGGTGGTAACCGCGCGCCGCCTTGCTCAAGCTGCCCTGGCGCAGACCGCCGTGCTCGGCCAGCGCATTGGCCAGCGCCAGCAGATCGCCGGTGTTGCCCTGCTGGAGCTCGAGCTCAATCTCGCACAGTGCCTCGCTCAATTCACCCGCGCGCACCTCCCCCTGATCGAGGCCAACCTCAATCTCGCTTTCGCCGTAAGTGACCACCCACTTCTCCCGCGCGAAATCGGTACGGAACAGCGGCTGCAGCGCCTGTTGCAGCGCCGCGAGGTCGCAGCCCTCTGGCCAGATGTCGGCCGGGAACCGTTCCAGCGCCAGCTCCGGCGCGGCGATGGCGACGTTGTACTCCGGCCGCTGATGCAGGCCGCCCACCACCTTGCCGGCGGTTTTGATGGTCATTTCGTAGCTGTCGTCGAACCCGCGAATGCGCAGGCCCATATCCTGACTGCGCAGGAAATTGTCGGCAGTTTCGAAGTAAATGTTGGTCAGCTTCTGCGGCGCGGAATGCTGGTTCGGCCAGGCCGCCAACTGCTGCGGCAATGCGGCGACCGCCTCCGGAGTGGCAATAAATTTCAGTTCTATTTCAACGGTCATAAGTCTTTTACACCAATAGGTTACGCATTCACGTCTGGCGGTGCCGCACGGCCTTGGCCTGCCGCATGCCGCTCGATGACGCACTGTTGCCGTTATCTTACCGCGATTCCCGGCCCCTTAACCCTGCTAACTGCAGAAAAAACCTGTTACGTTATAAAACGCTGCGCAACTCACGGAATCTGCCACAGTAAGATAGTTCTCATTCCGGTTTTAGCGTTGCGTCGTCAGACTGAACGCTCTACTATCGTTCCATAAATTCACACAGAAACGATGAACTAATGCAGAAATTACGCCTGATTTGCCTTGCCGTGCTGAGCTTCAGCATCTCTTGGGGCGCACATGCCGAAGATAAACGCTATATCTCCGATGAATTGAGCACTTATGTCCATAGCGGCCCGGGCAATCAGTACCGCATTGTCGGCACCCTGAACGCCGGTGAAGAAGTCACCCTGTTGAGCGTAAATGACGCGACCCATTACGGCCAGATCCGCGATCCGAAAGGCCGCACCACCTGGATCCCCCTCGATCAGCTGAGCCAAACGCCAAGCCTGCGCACCCGCGTGCCGGAGCTGGAACAGCAGGTGAAAACCCTGACCGACAAACTGGCCAACATCGACAACAGCTGGAACCAGCGCACCGCTGAAATGCAGCAAAAAGTGGCGGGCAGCGACAGCACCATCAGCGGCCTGCAGCAGGAAAATCAGGAGCTGAAAAACCAGCTGGTGGTCGCGCAGAAGAAGGTTAGCGCGGTCAATCTGCAGCTCGACGACAAGCAGCGCACCATTATCCTGCAGTGGTTCATGTACGGCGGCGGCGTGGCCGGCGTCGGCCTGCTGCTGGGTCTGCTGCTGCCGCACCTGATCCCGCGTCGCAAGAACAGCAACCGCTGGATGAACTGATTTCAGTATCGTTCAGTTTGAATTCGGGCGCCTGTGGGCGCCCTTTTTATTGGCGCCGACATCCCGTCGCCAATTCATGTAATCTGATAGACAGAGCCCCAAAACAAATTCAGGAGTTAACAGTGCAGATTTACCTGGTCGGCGGCGCCGTCCGCGACGGCCTGCTCGATATTCCGGTGTTCGACCGCGACTGGGTGGTGGTCGGCGCCACGCCGGCGGAGCTGCTGGCGATGGGTTATCAGCAGGTCGGTAAAGACTTCCCGGTATTCCTCAATCCTGAAACCCATGAGGAATACGCGCTGGCGCGCACCGAACGCAAATCCGGCCAGGGTTACACCGGCTTTACCTGCTACGCCGCGCCGGACGTTACCCTGGAGGAAGACCTGCTGCGGCGCGACCTGACCATCAACGCCATCGCCCGCTCCGCCGAAGGTGAGTTGATCGACCCGTATCAGGGCGTGGCCGATCTGCAGGCGCGGGTGCTGCGCCACGTCTCCGACGCCTTTGGCGAAGATCCTTTGCGCGTGCTGCGCGTGGCGCGCTTCGCCGCCCGCTTCGCCCATCTGGGGTTCAGCATCGCCGGGGAAACCCTGGCGCTGATGCGCCGCATGGCGCACAGCGGCGAGCTGGCGGCGCTGACCGCCGAACGGGTGTGGAAAGAAACCGAGAAGGCGCTGCAAAGCCAAAGCCCGCAGGTGTATTTCCAGGTGCTGCGCGACTGCGGCGCGCTGGCGGTGCTGTTCCCGGAAATCGATGCCCTGTTCGGCGTGCCGGCGCCCGCCAAGTGGCACCCGGAGATCGACACCGGCGTCCACACCCTGATGACGCTGGCGATCGCCGCTCGGCTCAGCCCGGAGGTAGAGGTGCGCTTCTCCGCGCTGTGTCACGATCTGGGCAAGGGATTGACGCCGAAAGAGTTTTGGCCGCACCATCACGGCCATGGGCCGGCCGGCGTGCGGCTGGTCGAAGCCCTGTGCCAACGGCTGCGGGTGCCCAACCCGGTGCGCGATCTGGCCAGGCTGGTGGCCGAATATCACGACCTGATCCATACGGTGAACAAGCTGCGGCCGGAAACCCTGCTGAAGCTGTTTGACGCCGTGGACGTGTGGCGCAAACCGCAGCGGCTGGAGCAGATGATCCTGACCAGCGAAGCGGACGCGCGCGGCCGCACCGGCTTCGAGAATAACCCGTATCCGCAGGGCGACTATTTGCGCCAGGCCTATCGGGTGGCCAATGCGGTGTCGATTAAAGAGGTGGTGGCCAGCGGGCTGCAGGGCCTGGCGATCCGCGACGAGCTCAAACGCCGCCGCCAGCAGGCGCTGAGCGACTGGAAGCGCACTCAGGATATTCTGCCCGATCAGGCATAAAAAAACCCCGCGCCGCGGGGTTTTTTATTGGCATCGCCGCTTACATGAAGACCATGTAAACCACGGCCGCGACGATAAAGCGATAGATGGCGAACGGCACGAACGAGATGCGTTTGATCAGCGTCAGGAAGGTCTTGATCGCAATCAGCGCCACCACGAAGGCGGTGGCGAAACCGACGGCGAACATCGGCAAGTCACCCATCGTCAGGAAGTGCAGGCTCTTGTACAGATCCAGGCCGCTGGCGCCGATCATCATCGGCACCGCCAGAATGAAGGAGAACTCGGAGGCCGCGTAACGGTTCACGCCCACCAGCATGCCGCCGGCGATGGTGGAGCCTGAGCGGGAGAAGCCCGGCCACAGCGCCAGACACTGGAAGCAGCCGATCATGAACGCCTGGCGGTAGGTAATGTCATCCAGCCCTTCCGCACTCGGTTTTTTCGGCTTCAGCCATTCCGCCGCCAGCAGCAGGAAACCGCCGACCACCAGTGCGTACATCACGTTTTTCGGTGCGAACAGCGACTTGATCACGTCGTGGAACACCAGGCCCAACACCACCGCCGGGATCATCGCCAGCAGAATATGGCCCAGTTTCAAACGGCCCGCGGTCTTGCCTTCGTGCTCCACCGGCTTGCCGCCAAAGTGGATGCCGATCAGGCCGAACAGGCGGCGCCAGAACATCACCACCACCGCCAGAATCGATCCCAGCTGAATGATGACTTCAAAGGTTTTGGCCTTGTCGCCGGTGAAGCCCAGCCACTCGCCGACGATAATCATGTGCCCGGTGGAAGACACCGGCAAGAACTCCGTTAACCCTTCGACCACCCCAAGAACAAACGCGATAAACAGTGAATGCATGTCCGCCATGTGCTTCGATCACCCCATAAATTTACGGCTATAAACATAAAAAAGCGGCAGTGCTAAATACAGTGCCGCTAAAACAATTCTCAGGTTAAGACCAGGTTAACGGCCTTTCGTTGCATGCAGATGACATAAAAATCACGCAGGACGGGTGCCACGCTCAATGATGACGCCGACCCGATTGGCATGTGCTACAGCGCCCGGTTTGCTGACCTTAATACGGACCCAGGGGGAATTGAAGCGCTGGAGCAAAATTTCGGATATTTCCTCCGCCACGCGCTCCACCAGCGCGAAGCGGTTCGGTTCGACGTGCTGGATGATGGCTTCGCTGATGTCGGCGTAACTCAGACAGTCGTCGACGTCGTCGCTGGCGGCGGCGGTACGGTTATCCCAGCCCATTTCGATATCGAACACCAGCTTCTGGCGAATGCTTTGTTCCCAATCATAAACGCCAATGGTGGTAATTACGGTAAGCTCTTCAATAAATACGATATCCATCACGTCATTCTCTGTTTTTGGCCTTGCCGGATACCACTTCCAGCGGAATATGCGTATTATCCATAGATGTTGCGAGTAAAACGACCATTATTAAACGGAACCGCGTTATGAGTGCTACCGCGCTTGGCATGATTATCTTCGCGTATCTGTGTGGCTCAATTTCCAGCGCGATCCTGGTTTGCCGGATCGCCAGGCTGCCCGATCCGCGTGAACATGGCTCAGGGAATCCAGGAGCGACCAACGTCCTGCGCATCGGCGGCCGCCTGGCGGCGGCGGCGGTGCTGGTTTTCGATATCCTGAAAGGAATGCTGCCGGTCTGGCTGGCCTATAAGCTGGAGGTGCCGCCGCTGTATCTGGGCCTGACGGCGATCGCCGCCTGCCTGGGGCATATCTACCCGGTGTTCTTCCACTTCCGCGGCGGCAAGGGCGTGGCGACGGCCTTTGGCGCCATCGCGCCGATCGGCTGGGATCTGACCGGCCTGATGACCGGCACCTGGCTGTTGACGGTGTTGCTCAGCGGCTATTCTTCGCTGGGCGCCATCGTGAGCGCGCTGATCGCCCCGTTCTACGTCTGGTGGTTCAAACCGCAGTTCACCTTCCCGGTGGCGATGCTCTCCTGCCTGATCCTGATGCGGCATCACGATAACATCCAGCGCCTGTGGCGCGGCCAGGAAGGGAAAATCTGGGGCAAGTTCCGCAAGAAGAAGGCCGATGCGGCCGAAGCGGAAGAAAAGAAAGAACCCTAGAAGTAAAAGGCCGGAAATTTCCGGCCTTTTCTTTATCTATCGATCGGTGCGCTGCGCGAGCCGGGAGCCGGGCAAGGCGCCTCTGCGCTTATACCGCAGGCAGCTCCGCCAGCGGCCAGCGCGGCCGCACCGAAACGCTCAGCTCGGGGTTGGCGCCGCTTTGCAGCCGCACCAGGCCGGCGTAGGCGATCATCGCGCCGTTGTCGGTACAGAATTCCGGACGGGCGTAGAACACCTCCCCGCCGCGTTTTTGCATCATCTCCGCCAGCCTGGCCCGCAGCGTGCGGTTGGCGCTGACGCCGCCCGCCATCACCAGCCGTTTGAAGCCGGTTTGATCCAGTGCGCGCTTGCACTTGATCGCCAGCGTATCCACCACCGCATCTTCGAACGCGCGCGCGATGTCGGCGCGGGTTTGATCGTCGCCGCCGTTGGAACGAATGGTGTTGGCCGCGAAGGTTTTCAGCCCGGAGAAACTGAAATCCAGCCCCGGCCGATCGGTCATCGGCCGCGGGAAGGTGAAACGCCCCGCCACGCCCTGCTGCGCCATCTTCGACAGCATCGGCCCGCCGGGGTAATCCAGCCCGAGCAGCTTGGCGGTTTTGTCGAAAGCTTCACCGGCGGCGTCGTCGATCGATTCGCCCAGCAGCGCATACTCACCGATGCCGGTGACGCTGATCAACTGGGTATGACCGCCGGAAACCAGCAGCGCGACAAACGGGAAGGCCGGCGGGTTGTCTTCCAGCATCGGCGCCAGCAGGTGGCCTTCCATATGGTGCACCGGCACGGCGGGCACGTTCCAGGCGAACGCCAGCGCGCGGCCCACGGTGGCGCCGACCAGCAACGCCCCCACCAGGCCCGGCCCGGCGGTATAGGCCACGCCGTCGATATCGGCCGCGCTCAGGTTGGCTTCCTTCAGCGCCGCCTGAATCAGCGGCACGGTTTTGCGCACGTGATCGCGGGAGGCCAGTTCCGGCACCACGCCGCCGTAGTCGGCATGCAGCTTCACCTGGCTGTATAATTGGTTGGCCAACAAACCGGCTTGATCGTCATACACTGCAATTCCGGTTTCATCGCAGGAGGTTTCTATACCCAGTACTCGCATTACATTTCCCATCATTCACGTGCGGCCGTCAGTTTATCACAATCGGCATCATTTTCCGCCAGCGCCGCGCATCTTGCCGCCACCTCGCCGCTATGTCGATGATTCCTGCGGTAAATGCCGATTTGATTAAAAACGAGCATTTTTTTCTGATTAGTCTATAATCAGCGCCCGATGCAAAATTGCGCACGTTTTACCAGGGCGGCGCAGGTTTCAATTTGCTGTGGTGCTTTACAAAGCAGCATCCGTTGAAGTAAAATTCCGCACCATTTTGAAAAGGCTGGCGCTTGGCCAGCAGCAAACCGAATTTTATTGAGGTGAGAGGCACATGCCGGTAATTAAAGTACGTGAAAACGAGCCATTTGACGTTGCTCTGCGTCGTTTCAAACGCTCTTGCGAGAAAGCAGGCGTTTTAGCTGAAGTTCGTCGTCGTGAGTTCTATGAAAAACCGACTACCGAACGTAAACGCGCTAAAGCTTCCGCTGTGAAACGTCACGCGAAGAAACTGGCTCGCGAAAACGCACGCCGCACTCGTCTGTATTAATTCTTCGGGGGCAACCCCGCCGCGTGAATTTCTGATTTTAAAAATCGCGCAGACCGAGTAGTTGCATACGAAGGCCGTGCTTTCCGAAAGGAATGCGCGGCTTGTTCTCGTTTATAGGCTAGTGAAGTAAGGGCTTATGGCTGGACGAATTCCGCGCGTATTTATCAATGACTTGCTGGCTCGCACCGACATCGTCGATCTGATCGACGCGCGGGTGAAGCTCAAGAAGCAGGGCAAGAACTATCACGCGTGCTGTCCGTTCCACCACGAAAAGACGCCTTCATTTACCGTTAATGGCGACAAGCAGTTTTATCACTGTTTTGGTTGTGGTGCGCACGGCAACGCCGTCGACTTTCTGATGAATTACGACAGGCTCGAGTTTGTCGAAACCATCGAAGAGCTGGCGACCATGCACGGGCTGGAAGTGCCTTACGAGGCAGGCACCGGACCGACCCAAATCGAACGTCATCAGCGGCAGAGCCTGTATCAACTGATGGAACAGCTCAGCGCGTTCTATCAACAGTCACTGCATCAGCCCACCGGCACGCCGGCGCGCAGCTACCTGCAGCAGCGCGGGTTGAGCGACGACGTTATCCGCCATTTCGCCATCGGCTTTGCCCCGGCCGGATGGGATAACGCACTGAAGCGTTTTGGGCGCGACGCCGACTCGCGCCGCGCATTGAACGATGCCGGCATGCTGGTGACTAACGATCAAGGACGCACCTACGATCGTTTCCGCGAGCGCGTGATGTTCCCTATCCGCGATAAGCGCGGGCGGGTGATCGCCTTTGGCGGGCGCGTGCTGGGCGACGGCATGCCGAAGTACCTGAACTCGCCGGAAACCGAAGTATTCCACAAGGGCCGCCAATTGTACGGCCTGTATGAAGCACAGCAGAGCCACCCTAACCTGCAGCGATTGCTGGTGGTGGAAGGCTATATGGACGTGGTGGCGTTGGCGCAATACGGCATCGATTATGCCGTCGCCTCGCTCGGAACCTCGACGACGGCTGAACATATTCAGCTGCTGTTCCGCGCCACCGATAACGTCATCTGCTGTTACGACGGCGACCGCGCCGGCCGTGAAGCGGCCTGGCGCGCGCTGGAGACCGCACTGCCCTACCTGAACGACGGGCGGCAGCTGCGGTTCATGTTTTTGCCCGACGGCGAAGATCCGGACACCCTGGTGCGCAAAGAGGGCAAAGCGGTTTTCGAACAACGGATGGAGCAGGCGCAGCCGCTTTCCACTTTCCTGTTCGAAACGCTGATGCCGCAGGTGGATTTGAGCAGCCCGGACGGGCGCGCCAAGCTGAGCACGCTGGCGCTGCCGCTGATTACTCAGGTGCCGGGCGAAACGTTGCGCTTGTACCTGCGCCAGCAGCTCGGCAGCAAGCTGGGTTTGCTGGACGACAGCCAGCTCGACAAGCTGATGCCCAAGCAGGCTGAAAATGCGAATACCTATCAGGCGCCCCAGCTAAAACGCACAACCATGCGTATACTGATAGGGTTACTGGTGCAAAACCCGCAGTTGGCTACACTTATCCCTTCGCTCGAGGGGCTGGAGCAGACCAAACAGGCGGGGTTGCCGCTGTTCGTTGAACTGGTGCAGACCTGTTTGGCGCAGCCGGGGCTGACCACCGGGCAGTTGCTGGAGCTGTACCGCGACAACAAATTCAGCCAGCAGCTTGAAACCTTGGCGACATGGAACCATATGATCGTTGAGGATATGGTCGAACAGACCTTTTTGGATACGTTAGCCAGCCTGTATGACTCGGTGCTCGAGCAACGGCTGGAAACGCTGATCGCGCAGGCCAGGACGCACGGCCTAAGCCCGGAAGAACGTGAAGAAGTCCGTTCGCTCAACCAGGTTTTAGCGAAGAAAAACTGAATACCAAACGGCTTAAGTGCCGATAAATGCGAGGGCAGAGCCCTGCAATATGCCGCCACAGTGGGCCGCGGCAACAACAAAAACGCCCCAAATGCTATTGTTGGCGGTTTCGCCGACCGACACCAACCCAAATACTCTGAAGTGTGGATACCGTCTTATGGAGCAAAACCCGCAGTCACAGCTTAAACTTCTTGTCCAACGCGGTAAGGAGCAAGGCTATCTGACCTATGCTGAGGTCAATGACCATCTGCCGGAAGATATCGTCGACTCCGATCAGATCGAAGACATCATCCAGATGATTAACGACATGGGCATCCAGGTGATGGAAGAAGCACCGGACGCCGATGACCTGTTGCTCGCTGAAAACTCGAACAGCACCGATGAAGACGCGGAAGAAGCCGCCGCTCAGGTGCTGTCCAGCGTGGAATCTGAAATCGGCCGCACCACCGACCCGGTGCGCATGTACATGCGCGAAATGGGTACCGTTGAACTGCTGACGCGCGAAGGCGAAATCGACATCGCCAAACGCATCGAAGACGGCATCAATCAGGTGCAGTGCTCCGTCGCGGAATACCCGGAAGCCATTACCTACCTGCTGGAGCAGTACGATCGCGTTGAAGCGGGCGAAGCGCGCCTGTCTGACCTGATCACCGGTTTCGTCGATCCGAACGCGGAAGAGGACATCGCCCCTACCGCCACCCACGTCGGTTCTGAACTGTCGACCGAAGAACAGGACGACGACGAAGAAGAAGACGACGACGACGACGACGCTGAAGACGACAACAGCATCGATCCGGAGCTGGCGCGCCAGAAATTCACCGACCTGCGCGATCAGTACGAAGCGACCCGTTTGGTGATCAAAAAGAACGGCCGCAGCCACGCCAGCGCAGCAGAAGAAATCCTGAAGCTGTCTGACGTGTTCAAGCAGTTCCGCCTGGTGCCGAAGCAGTTCGACTTCCTGGTCAACAGCATGCGCACCATGATGGACCGCGTTCGCACCCAGGAACGCATCATCATGAAGCTGTGCGTCGAACAGTGCAAAATGCCGAAGAAAAACTTCGTCACCCTGTTCGCCGGCAACGAAACCAGCGATTCCTGGTTCGAAGCGGCGCTGGCCATGGCCAAGCCATGGTCAGAGAAGCTGAAAGACGTTGCGGAAGACGTGCAGCGCAGCCTGCAGAAACTGCGTCAGATCGAAGAAGAAACCGGCCTGACCATCGAGCAGGTGAAAGACATCAACCGCCGCATGTCGATCGGTGAAGCGAAAGCCCGCCGCGCGAAGAAAGAAATGGTTGAGGCCAACCTGCGTCTGGTTATTTCGATCGCCAAGAAATACACCAACCGCGGCCTGCAGTTCCTGGATCTGATCCAGGAGGGCAACATCGGCCTGATGAAAGCGGTAGACAAGTTTGAATACCGTCGCGGTTATAAGTTCTCGACCTACGCCACCTGGTGGATCCGTCAGGCTATCACCCGCTCCATCGCCGACCAGGCGCGCACCATCCGTATTCCGGTGCATATGATTGAGACCATCAACAAGCTCAACCGTATCTCGCGCCAGATGCTGCAAGAGATGGGCCGCGAGCCGACGCCGGAAGAACTGGCTGAGCGCATGCTGATGCCGGAAGACAAAATCCGCAAAGTGCTGAAGATCGCCAAAGAGCCGATCTCCATGGAAACGCCGATCGGTGATGATGAAGATTCGCATCTGGGCGATTTCATCGAGGACACCACCCTCGAGCTGCCGCTGGATTCCGCCACCTCGGAAAGCCTGCGTTCCGCTACGCACGACGTGCTGGCCGGGCTGACCGCGCGCGAAGCCAAAGTGCTGCGCATGCGTTTCGGCATCGACATGAACACCGACCACACGCTGGAAGAAGTGGGCAAACAGTTCGACGTTACCCGCGAGCGTATTCGTCAGATCGAAGCGAAAGCGTTGCGTAAATTGCGCCACCCTAGCCGTTCTGAAGTGCTGCGCAGCTTCCTGGACGACTAAGTCCGGCCGTCAGCCAACAACAAAAACCCCGGCACGCCGGGGTTTTTTATTGCCTGCTATTAATCGCCGCATCTCACTCCAGAGCCAGAAACAGCTCGCGATAGCTGGCGGTAAGCTGCTCCAGCGTGGCGCGGTTCAATCCGCTGGGGTTAGGCAATACCCAGACCTCGGTTTTTCCCAGCATCATCTCCTGCCTGCCCCAGGGCGCATTTTTCACCCCGAAGGCGCTGCTGAACGCCTGTTTGCCGAGAATGGCCAACGCCCGCGGCTGGTAACGCAGAATTTTTTCCTTCAACGCCTCGCCGCCGCCGCGCAGCTCGTCGCGCGACAGCTCGCTGGCGGCCACCGTTGGGCGCGCCACCAGCGCGGTGATGCCGCAGCCGTCGTCCTGCAGCCGGCGCCACTGCTCAGGCGCCAGCTGGCTGCGGGTAAAGCCGGCCTGATGAACCACCTTCCAGAAGCGGTTGCTGCCGTTGGCGAAGGGATAGCCCTGATGGGCGGAGGAGAGGCCGGGATTGATGCCGCAAAACACCACCCGCAGATGGGGCGCCAGAAGTTCCATGAGTATTGCGAGTCCATTTAAGGGGATTTATAGCGGTTATCGCAAAATCCGCCAGCAATTACAACAGGCTAGAACTGCGCAGAAAAGCAACATACGGGCGGGTAACAGTAGACCTGCGCCGAGGGATTACCGTATAATCTCGCCGCTTGGCCCCTTAGCTCAGTGGTTAGAGCAGGCGACTCATAATCGCTTGGTCGCTGGTTCAAACCCAGCAGGGGCCACCAAATTTTAGCTTTAAAATCATATAATTAAGCCACCTACCAAGGTGGCTTTTTTGTTTTTAGTTTATAGTGGCGATAAAAAGGCGATAAGAAATGCAAACCTTTCATGCTTGTGTAAGCACACCCGTTTTAGTTCCACACACTTTTTGAGGCTTCCGTTTTTTCAGCCATCAGCCGGTACTCTTCCGGCATCAGGATAAAAAAGACCAAGAGATCGAACAGCAAATGGAGTTGTTACAGGACTAACTCGGATATTACCCCCTTCTAGGGGCGTCGTGTAAAGCCACCTCCTCAGGAGGTGGTCTTTTACTTTCTGGAGTCAGTAACAGAAAAATAGCAGCAGCCTGCCACCATTTTCTTTCATTTCTCACCTCGCAACCACCCAATCGCCAAGCTAACCAAGAAGCCGGCAAAGAAGATCGCGATAGCCATAGCGATTGATTTCCACCACTCGTCAAACCAAAACAATGCAACAAATGCCGCTATAGAGAACAGGCCAATGACTATGGACTCCGCCAGGTCAGCAGTTTGCCGGCCAACAAATTTAACGAACTTCACAAGAAAGGATTTTAGCCAGCTCATGGTTAACACCTGCGCAAAACTGATTAGAAGAATTATTGATGTAGATGAGATATGGCTCTAAGAAGCTCTCAACGAGAAAATATGCCATATCCAGATTCATCCCCCTTATCTTGTAAAACGTTTTGGGGAATTTCACCTGCATACGCCTGGAAGCGAGCGCGGCTTCCTCAATCATCCCTTGGAACATAACCACGTTCAGAATGGCAGTCGTGCTGTACTTGATAAACCGCTTGTAGACGAGGCCGTAGCTCGCCTTGCGTATGATGTTTGAGGCTATTTTATTGGCAATGAAAAATTGCGTCACACTACGGCCCGCGATAAACCCTTCCGCACGGTTAATCTCACCTGCAACAGCGCTCTTGCTGCCCTCATCAAGTTTTGAATAAAAGTCGTTGATGACAATCATGACCAACTTCCGTATTGGCTCTTGCTTATCAACGGCTGATCGAATCAAAGAAACAAACCGTTCAGTTTCCCTAAAATTCCGCTCCTTAAGACTGCTACCAGCCGCCCCCGCACCCTCCCACGTTCTTCGAACGCTGTAGCCAAGGCTAACCGGTATCGAACCTAGCCCCTCAGCAATTCCCTTAGCTATCTGCTTGACGTCCATACGCTTTCCCTAAGCAAAAATTGTCAAGACCAAAGAATAACCAAACAACAAACAGATTACCAATTCACGCATTTTTCAGTTTGTTCGAAACGGCTTAACCCTCCAGCCCCCCTGCCGGGCCTGGCTCGTCGCGTTCTGACGACATTTCCACGCGATCCACTTCAAACATGAGGCGCCGCCGCCGAGCCTCCCAGCGCAGCGCTCAGAGGCATTTCATCCACCCGGGTTTTGCCGTCGGTGCGCCAGCTGTTCGGCGCGCAGCAGGATTTCCTGCAGATCGTCCTCATCGATATCGAACAGCTCGCCCTGCATCAGCGCCTGATGCAGATCGGCGCGGGTGATCGACACGGCGTCGATCGGCAGGCTGGCCGGCTTGGCCTCCGCCGGCGCCAGCGGGTGCGGGTAACGCCGCCCGGCCAGGTTGTTGAACAGTATCGCCAGCGCCGCCAGCAGCACCGAGTTGAGCAACACCGGGTAAAGCACGAACTGATAGCCCATCTGGTGGATGCCCGGCCCGCCGAGGATGGCGGTCAGGGCCACCGCGCCGCCGGGCGGATGCAGGCAGCGCAGCTTGAACATCAGGCCAATCGCCAGGCAGGCAGCCAGCCCGCAGGCTAACCCGGGATCGGCGACCAGCAAGCCGCTGCTGACCCCCACCACCGCCGCCAGCGTATTGCCGCCGACGATCGACCAGGGCTGCGCCAGCGGGCTGTTCGGCACGCCAAACAGCAGTACCGCCGAAGCGCCCATCGGGGCGATAAACCACAGGTTCACCTCGCCCAGAATAAAATGGCTGATCCAGCCGGCAATCATCAACCCCAGACCCGCCCCGATGCTGGAAAGCGCAATCTCTCTTTTACCCACCGCCAACGGGTGTGGCCACAGGCGCGCACATCCCACTTTTACCTTTTCTATCCACTGCGTTTTCATATTACCCGGCACGGCCAAATTCACTTGTTGGCAACAAAGATATCACATCATCAGCGATGGAATAACGCTGCGGGCGCTGCCGCAGCCATGAACTTTGTCCTAACAGATTGATCTTTAGCCACCCCTCGGCAATTATCAATGTTCCGACCCTAGCCTTGAGGAAAAGCCGATGTCTCAACCGATTGTCGAGCTGTATGCCGACAGCCAATTTTTCAGCCCTTATGCCATGTCCGCGTTCGTCGCGTTGACGGAAAAGAACATTCCCTTCAGCGTGAAACCGATAGATTTGGCGCAGGCAGAAAACCAGAGCGCCGCCTATGCGTCGCTGTCGTTGTCACGTCGGGTGCCAACGCTGGTGATGGGTGAGTTTCAGCTTTCCGAATCTTCGGCAATCACCGAATACCTGGAGGACATTCATCCGGCCCATGCGGTCTACCCGCGCGACGTCAAGCAACGCGCCAAGGCGCGCGAAATCCAGGCCTGGCTGCGCAGCGATCTGCTGGCGATCCGCGCCGAACGCCCGACCGAAGCCATCTTCGGCGGCGCTAAATTTCCACCGCTGTCCGCCGCCGCGCAGGAGGCCGCCCGCAAGCTGATCGCCGCCGCCGAGAGGCTGCTGAGTCACGGGCAGGATGATCTGTTCAGGGAGTGGTGCATCGCCGATACCGATCTGGCGCTGATGCTCAACCGGCTGGTGATGCACGGCGACGAGGTGCCGGAACGCATTCGCCACTATGCGCAAAAGCAGTGGCAGCGTCCCTCGGTGCAGGCCTGGTTGGCGCTGCCGGAGAAAATGCGCGGCTGATAAAAAAACCGGCGGCCACGACGCCGCCGTTCTCAACGCTGAGAAACAACATCACTGCTTGAGGGAAGACGGCTCACCATCCGGCGGGCAAATAGCCTAACAACGAAGCGATGGCGTACACCGCGCTGGCCAGGTACAGCAGCACGATACTGGCCTGCAGCAACGGGTGGGTGATCCAACTGCACTGCCAGCGCGGGGTTTGGTCGCCGTGCTTGCGCGCGCCGCGCAGGATCAGCATCGGCATGATCGACAGGATCACCCCGCTGAACACCCCGGCGAAGTACAGCGCGTTAACGAACGACACCAGCCCGCTGTAGGCCAATACGAACGGCGGCACCACCACCAGCAACAGTACGCCGAAGCGGCGCAGCGGCTGCTCGTCGTTGCCCAACCGGAACTTGTCGAAGATATTGGTCAGGAAGCTGCCGCCCAATCCCCAATAAGAGGTCAGCATCGCGCACAGCGCGAAGATGTTGGCGGAGAAGAACGCCCACTGCCCCAGCGCCTGGCCCCAGGAGATGGTCGCCACGTCGGAGATATCGTCCAGCCCGCTGAGCGCGATCACCGACATCGGCACCGCCGCCAGCAGCACAAAGGTCACCGCCATGCCGACCATAATCGCCTTCGGCAGCTGCTCCGGTTTGTCGGAAAAGCCGCGCGCCATTTCCGGCACGATGTACTGCGCAGAGAAGCAGAACACCACCACGTTGAACACCGGCACCATAAAGCGCCAGTCGCCGTCCAGCAGGTTGCGCATCTGGGTGGTGTCTTTCAGCAGCGTCGCCGCCACCAGCGCGGTCAGCATCACCACCATGCCGATGCTGATGAACTTCTCGCCGCGGCCAATCGCCTTCAGCCCGAGATACAGCACCCCCGCCGCCGGCACGAAAAACAGCAGGCTGCCGAGCGCCGGCGAAATGCCGAACAGCGACTGCAGCAGCTTGCCGCTGCCGGTCATGTAGGCGGTCAGCGCGCCGATGCTGTTGACGCACACCGAAGCGAACATCAGCCAGGCGCCCACGCCGCCGACGTAGCGCTTCGCCAGCCCGCTAAGCTGCAGGTGAGCGCGGGTGCGCAGCGTGGATTCGGCGACGTACAGCATGGTGATGGTGGTCAGCCCGCCGACCAGCACCAGCCAGAACAACAGCGGCAAAAAGCCGGCCTTGCTGGAGGCGTAGGCGATGGACAGCACGCCGGCGCCGATGTTGGTGCCGACGATCATCGCCACCCCTTCGAGAAAACTCAGTGATTTGGCGGGTGCAGGTGCTCGCACCCCGGCGGCAAGCGCCGGAGAAACATAGGTGTTATCAGAAGACATGCATCATCCTTTATCGCCCGGCGGCTGCGGCCACCGGGGCAGGTTAATTTCCCGGTGGTTAACAGCTCACATCGATACACAGGTATTTCAGCTCCAGATATTCTTCAATCCCGTAGCGCGATCCTTCACGCCCGAGCCCTGACTGTTTCACGCCGCCGAACGGCGCGACTTCGTTGGAAATCAGTCCGGTATTGATGCCGACCATGCCGTACTCCAGCGCTTCCGGCACGCGCCACTGGCGCGAGGCGTTTTGCGTGAACAGATAGGCGGCCAGGCCGAATTCGGTGTCGTTGGCCATGGCGATGGCCTCCGCTTCGTCATGGAAGCGGAACAGCGGCGCCACCGGGCCGAAGGTCTCCTCTTTGGCGAAGCGCATCTTCTGGGTGACGCCGGTCACCACCGTCGGCTGGAAGAACGTGCCGCCCAGCGCGTGCGGTTGACCGCCGGTGGCGATCTGCGCGCCCTTGATCAAGGCATCGTCGATGTGGCTCTGCACCTTCTCCACCGCATCGCCGTCGATCAGCGGCCCCTGGGTGGTGCCCTCGTGGCTGCCGTCGCCGACCTTCAGCTGTTCGACCGCCGCCACCAGCTTCTCCGCCAGGCGGTCGTAGATGCCGTCCTGCACGTAGATGCGGTTGGCGCAAACGCAGGTCTGGCCGCTGTTGCGGAATTTCGAGGCCATGATGCCCGCCACCGCCGCGTCCAGATTGGCGTCGTCGAACACGATCACCGGCGCGTTGCCGCCCAGCTCCAGCGACAGCTTCTTGATGCTCGGCGCGCACTGCGCCATCAGGATGCGGCCAACCTCGGTCGAGCCGGTAAAGCTCAGCTTGCGCACCACCGGGCTGTCGCACAGCACCTTGCCTACCTGCGCCGCTTCGCCGGTCACCACCTGCAGTACGCCCGGCGGGATGCCGGCGTCCTGCGCCAGCCTGGCCAGCGCCAGCGCGGTCAAAGGGGTTTGCTCGGCCGGTTTGACGATGATGGCGCAGCCTGCCGCCAGCGCCGGCGCCACCTTGCGGGTAATCATCGCCGCCGGGAAGTTCCACGGGGTAATGGCCGCGCACACGCCGATCGGCTGCTTCACCACCACCAGCCGCTGCGAAGCCTGCGGCGCCTGCAGCACCGCGCCGTCGACCCGCTTGGCCTCCTCGGCGAACCAGGTGATGAACGAGGCGGCGTAGGCCACTTCGCCGCGCGCTTCCGCCAGCGATTTACCCTGCTCGGCGGTCATCAGCTGCGCCAGGTCTTCCTGGGCGGCCAGCACCTGGTCGGCCCAGGCCAACAGCAAGGCGGCGCGCTGCCTGGCGGTCAGCTGCTTCCAACTCTGCTGCGCCAGCTGCGCCGCGTTGATCGCCTGCTGAGTTTCTTCTTCGCTCACCAGCGGAATGCTGGCCAGTTCGGCGCCGGTGGCCGGGTTGATCACCGCTTCGCGTTTGCCGCTCAGCGCGTCGCACCACTCGCCGTTGATCAGGCACTGGCTGCGCAGCAGTTCGGGATTATTCAGTTTCATCGCGCGCACTCCTTATTGAGCCAGCGCGCGGGACAGAATGCCCAACGCCTTGGTGAACTGGTCTTCAGGAATGGTCAGCGGGTACAGGAAGCGGATCACATTGCCGTTCACCCCGCAGCTCAGCAGCAACAGCCCTTCTTCCAGCGCCTTCTGCTGAACCTGGCGGGTAATCTCCGCCGAAGGTTTGCCGGCGGGATCGTTGAATTCGACCGCCACCATCGAACCCTGGGCGCGGATATCGGCGATCGCCGGGCTGGTTTTGCGCGCCTGCTGCAGCACCTCCACCAGATGCTGGCCCAGACGCTGCGCACGCTGGCACAGCTGCTCTTCTTCAATCACGTCCAGCACCGCGTGCGCCGCGGCCACCGCCAGCGGGTTACCGGCATAGGTGCCGCCCAGCCCGCCCGGCGCCGGGGCGTCCATCACTTCCGCGCGGCCGGCCACCGCCGACAGCGGCATGCCGCCCGCCAGGCTTTTAGCCATGGTGATCAGATCCGGTTTGACGCCGTAATGTTCCATGGCGAACAGCTTGCCGGTGCGGGCGAAGCCGGTCTGCACTTCGTCGGCAATCAGCAACATGCCGTGCCGATCGCACAGCGCGCGCAGCGCCTGCATGAAATCGGCCGGGGCCACGTTGAAGCCGCCCTCGCCCTGCACCGGCTCCAGCACGATCGCCGCCACCTGTTTGGGATCGATATCCGCTTTAAAGATGCGCTCCAGGCTGTTCATCGCGTCTTCGGTGCTCACGCCGTACAGCGCGTTCGGGTACTGGCCGTGGAACACCGAGCCCGGGAACGGCCCGAAGCCCAGTTTGTAAGGGGCCACTTTGCCGGTCAGCGCCATGGTCATGTAGGTGCGGCCGTGGAAACCGCCGCCGAAGGTGATCAGGCCGGGGCGGCCGGTATGGGCGCGGGCGATTTTGACCGCGTTCTCCACCGCTTCCGCACCGGTGGTGAAGAACGCGGTTTTACACGGGCCGGCGATCGGCGCGCGCTGGTTGATGCGCTCCGCCAGCGAGACATAGCTTTCGTAAGGGACTATCTGGTAAGCGGTATGGGTAAAGGCCTGCAGCTGTTTTTCAATCGCCGCGATCACCTTCGGGTGGCGGTGCCCGGTATTCAGTACCGCGATACCCGAGGCAAAATCGATAACTTCATTGCCTTCCACATCCCACAGCGTGGCGTTTTCTGCACGCTCGGCGTAAAAACCACACATCACGCCGACTCCGCGCGGAGTAGCGTCCTGACGGCGTTGGTTCAATTCTGCGTTGTTCATGCTGTTATCTCCGATCGGGGGCTTGTCAGACGTTTTGTTCACATTCGTGAAACAATGACGTTTATTTACACAGGATGTGGCCCTATAATCGAGTGCCAGTTACGAATAATTGAGGGATCCAATTGCGCTCACTGAGTGGTGATCTGCTGCTGCAGCGCCTCGGCGAACAACCCGACGACAAGCTGCACAAACGGCTTTACAACGCGATCCGCACCAGCATTCTCGACGGCAGCCTGCCGCCCTCCAGCCGCCTGCCGGCCTCGCGCGATTTGGCGCAGGAGCTCAGCCTGTCGCGCAACACGGTTTTAACCGTTTATGAACAACTGCTGGCGGAAGGCTATGTTTTGGCGCGCCAGGGAAGCGGAACATTCGTCGCCGAAACCGTGCCGGACAGCTGTTTATCCACCAGCAGCGTGCCCGTCGGCAGCGACGGGCAGCAGAGGGGCATCGAGCTGTCGGATCGCGGCGCCGCGCTGCTGCACCACGCCAGCGCCAGCCCCAAACAGTGGGGGGCATTCATTCCCGGCGTGCCGGACGTCAACGCCTTCCCGCACCCGTTGTTCAGCAAGATCCAGGCGCGTATCAGCCGCCGGCCGACGCCCCAGCGGCTGACCTACAGCAACCAGGGCGGCAGCCCCGAGCTGCAGCACGCGCTGGTGGATTACCTGCGGGTGGCGCGCTCGGTGCGCTGCTCGCCGGAACAAATATTGATTACCGAGGGCATTCATCAGGCGATAGACCTGGTGACGCGCATGCTGTGCAACCCGGGAGACGACGCCTGGATCGAAGAGCCCGGCTACTGGGGGATCCGCAATATTCTGCGGATGAATGCGCTGAACATCTGCCCGCTGGCGGTGGATGAGGCCGGCCTGGTGCCGCCGGAGCAGCCGACCAACCCGCCGCGGCTGATTTTCGTCACCCCGTCGCACCAGTATCCGCTGGGTTCGGTGATGAGCCTGGCGCGCCGCCAGCGGCTGCTGGCGCTGGCGCGCAACGCCGGCGGCTGGATCGTCGAGGACGACTACGACAGCGAGTTCCGTTTCTCCGGCCAGCCGATCCCGGCGCTGCAGGGGCTGGAAGCCGATGCGCCGGTGATCTATATCGGCACCTTCAGCAAAACGCTGTATCCGGCGCTGCGGCTCGGTTACGTGGTGCTGCCCCAGCCGTTGGCGCAGGCGCTGAAGACCGCCCACGCCGAGCTGTATCGCGGTGGCCATCTGCTGATCCAGACCGCGCTGGCGGAGTTCATTCAGCAAGGCCATTACACCGCGCATATCCGCCGCATGCGGCTGCTGTACGCGCGGCGGCGCGCCTTTCTCACCCATCTCATCGAACAGCATCTGGGCAAACAGGCGCTGAGCGAGTTCAACAACAACGCCGGGCTGCATCTGATCCTCAATCTGCCGGACGAAACCGACGACGTGGCTATCGCCGCCGCCGCCAGCGCGCGCGGCGTTCTGGTGCGGCCGCTGTCGCGCTACTACATGCTGCCCAGCCGACGGCGCGGCCTGCTGATGGGCTTCGCCTGCGTGCCGGAAGAGCAAATGGCCGCCGCCTTTACCCAGCTGCTGGCGTGCATCGAAGCGCCGGAAGCAACTCCCTGACTTTCCGGCTGCTGCGCCCGACCAGGCAGCGGTATGCTCAGCGTGGGACATGATATCAGCAGGCGTGAGCGTTCATTTTCGGTAGTGGCTCCACAGAGAGAAGGTATTTGCAACGGACAAACGCTGACCGATCCGTTGTTCATTATGCAAACATGACCAGAGATTCATGACGTCTATCACATTCGGCGCAACGCAGATTCCCAAGCGGCACGACAACGGCTAGATTTATCTCATCCGACCACTTGTGTTCACATAATTATAACAACGGGCCCCGATTTCACCCGATGGAGAGTGCAATGAGCAATTACCCCCACCTGCTGGCGCCGCTGGATCTCGGCTTCACCACCCTGAAAAACCGGGTGCTGATGGGATCGATGCATACCGGCCTGGAAGAGCTGCCCGATGGCCCCGAGCGCATGGCGGCCTTCTATGCCGAACGCGCGGCCGCCGGCGTGGCCCTGATCGTCACCGGCGGCATCGCCCCCAATGAAAAAGGCGTGGTGTATCGCGGCGGCTCGACCCTCAGTCGCGAGGAGCAGGTGGATCACCATCGCACGGTGACCGACGCCGTCCATCGGGCCGGCGGCAAGATTGCGCTGCAGATCCTGCACGCCGGGCGCTACAGCTATCAGCCGCAGCCGGTGGCGCCTTCCGCGCTGCAGGCGCCGATCAACCCCTTCGCCCCCGCGGCGCTGAGCGAGGCGGAGATTGAGCAAACCATCGCCGACTTCGCCCGCTGCGCGGCGCTGGCGCAGCAGGCCGGCTACGACGGGGTCGAGGTGATGGGTTCCGAAGGCTATTTGATCAACCAGTTTCTGGCGGCGCGCACCAACCAGCGCGACGACGCATGGGGCGGCAGCTTCAGCAACCGCATGCGCTTTGCCGTCGAGATAGTCCGGGCGGTGCGCCAGGCGACCGGCGGCGAATTTATTCTGATCTACCGCTTGTCGATGCTCGATCTGGTGGAAGACGGCTCCAGCTGGCAAGAGATAGAGCAGCTGGCGCTGGCGATTGAGCGGGCGGGCGCCACCATTATCAACACCGGCATCGGCTGGCACGAGGCGCGCATCCCGACCATCGCCACCATGGTGCCGCGCGCCGGCTTCAGCTGGGTAACCCGCAAACTGATGGGCAAGGTCGGCATTCCGCTGATCACCACCAACCGCATCAACGACCCGGCGGTGGCCGAGCAGGTGCTGGCGGACGGCTGCGCCGATATGGTGTCGATGGCGCGCCCGTTCCTCGCCGACGCCGCCTTCGTGCAGAAAGCCGCCGAGGGGCGCGCCGACGAGATCAACACCTGCATCGGCTGCAATCAGGCCTGCCTCGACCAGATTTTTGAAGGCAAACTCACCTCCTGCCTGGTGAACCCGCGCGCCTGCCGCGAAACCGAGATGCCGCTGACGCCGGCGGAGCGGCCGAAAAGGCTGGCGGTGATCGGCGCCGGGCCGGCCGGGCTGGCCTTCGCCACCGCCGCCGCCGGCCGCGGCCACCGGGTGACGCTGTTCGATGCCGCGGAGCAAATCGGCGGCCAGTTCAATATCGCCAAACAGATCCCCGGCAAGGAAGAATTTCACGAAACCCTGCGCTACTTCCGCCGCCAGCTGGTACTGCGCGAGGTTGAAGTCAGGCTGGGCAAACGGGTCGAAGCGGCGGAGTTAAGCGAATTCGACGAGGTGATCCTGGCCTGCGGCATCGTGCCGCGCACCCCGGACATCCCCGGCATCGGCCACGCCAAGGTGCTGACCTACCTCGACGTGCTGCGCGACAAGAAGCCGGTCGGCCCGCGGGTGGCGATCATCGGCGCCGGCGGCATCGGCTTCGACACCGCCGAATACCTCAGCCAGCACGGCGTCTCCAGCAGCCTGGATCAGGCGGAATTCAACCGCGAATGGGGCATCGACGGCAGCCTGGAGCAGCGCGGCGGGCTGGCGCCTCAGGGGCCGCAGGCGCCACGGGCGGCGCGCCAGATCTATCTGCTGCAGCGCAAAACCAGCAAAGTCGGCGAAGGCCTGGGGAAAACCACCGGGTGGATCCACCGCGCCAGCCTGGCGATGCGCGGCGTCAAAATGCTCAACGCCGTAAGCTATCGGCGCATCGACGATGAGGGCCTGCATATTTCCCGCGCCGATCGGCAAAGTTGCTTGCCGGTGGATACGGTGATTATCTGCGCCGGGCAGGAGCCGCGCCGCGAGCTGCAGCAGCCGCTGCTGGCGATGGGGAAAACCGTGCATCTGATCGGCGGCGCAGACGTGGCCGCCGAGCTGGACGCCCGCCGCGCCATCGATCAGGGCACGCGGCTGGCGATGGCGCTATAAAAAAAGGGGCGCGTTGCGCCCCTCGTTCACTCAGCGCCGCGCGCCGGATTTCACCGCTTTCAGTATCACGAACTTCTTGTTGGACGCCACCAGGGTGCAGTTGCCGAACAAACGCTTCAGCTTCTGGTGGTAATCCAGATGGCGGTTGCCGACGATGCGCAGTTCGCCGCCCACCTGCAGGCAACGCTTGGCGTCGCAGAACATCTGCCAGGCGGTATGGTCGGTAATGGCGTGCTGCTGGTGGAACGGCGGGTTGCACAGCACCGCCTGCACGCTTTCGCGCTCGATGCCCGCCAGCGAGTTGTTCACCTCGAACTGGCAGCGGTCCAGCTCCTGCGGCAGGTTGTGCTCCACGTTCAGCTCGCTGGAAGCCACCGCCATGTAGGATTCATCGACGAAGGTCACCTGCGCCTCCGGGTTCTGCTGCAGCGCGACCAGGCCAATCACGCCGTTGCCGCAGCCCAGATCGACAATATGGCCGTTCAGGCCGTGCGGCAAATGCTCCATAAACAACCGAGCGCCGATATCCAGGCTGCCGCGCGAAAATACGTTGGCGTGGTTGTGGATAAGCCAATCGCTGCCGTCCAGCGTCCAGTTGGTGGTGTCCGGTGCCGCCGGCGGCACGATGTCCGCCGCCTGGCAGTAAATCAGCCGCGCCTTTTTCCACGCCAGGCTGGTGCGGGTTGGGCCCAGGACCTTTTCGAACAGCTGCAGGGTCGAGGTATGCACGTCGCGCGCCTTGGCGCCGGCGACGATCAGCGTATCCGGGGTCACCACGTCACGCAGTGCGCGCAGTTGCTGTTCCAGCAACGCCAACGCCTTGGGGATGCGGATCAGCACCACCGCCGGCGCCGCAGGCAGCTCGGCCAGGCTGTCCAGCAGATGCACCTGCTCGGGATCCCGTTCGTTGAGCTTCAGATTGTGGCGCGTCGCCAGCTGGCTCATGTAGGAATCGCTGATGCTGTACGGCCGATGGGCGTGCAATGCGCAGGCCAGGGTGCCGAAATTGTCGTTGAAAATCAGCACCGGGCGGCCGCCGATATCTACGTTTTCAAGCTGTTGCAGCAGATACTCATCCGCCGCTTCCCACGCCTGCAACTGGGTGGCTTCTTCCTGTTGGGGATAACGTTCCAGCTCAAGTTGCTGTGTTCCCAGATCGAGTTGGCTCATCGCCCCTCCTGACTGATAAAAATTTGGGCTGTTTATCCCCTAAAAACGCCCGTCAGTAAAATGTTTTTTCGGATAAATTGCGTATTGTGCCGCGTATCTGAAAACCCATGCCCCTTTTCCCCTTTAACAACATTAACCTTCCTTGCCCGCACGTCCATGTCGACGTTTTTTTAACCTGACGGGGTGTAACTTTAAATGTTACACTGCCAATCCCTATGGAAGGGGGAAGCATGATTAAATCTTTCCGCGATCGCTATCTGGAGCAGTTCTATCTGGAAGGCATGCGCAGCCGTCTGATTCCCGGTATGCTCGAACGGCAGTTGGCCAGAAAGCTCGATATGTTGGCGGCCGCGCAGCAAGAGCGCGATTTGCATCACCCCACGGGCAACTATTACAAGCGGCTGTCGGGGCCGTTTCAGGGATGGTCAAGTCTGCGCGTTAATATGCACTGGCGGCTGATGTTCCAGTGGCGGCATGATGCCGCTGAAAGAATTTACCTCGATCCTCACCAAGATACCTGAACGAGGGGGACCCCATGTTGGAAACCACGACTCGCGAACCCACCACGGTGGGGGAAGTGCTGCAGGAAGAGTATTTAACGCCGTTGGGCATCGGCCAGGAAGAACTGGCGAAGGTACTGGGCGTTACCCGCGCCACCGTTAACCGCCTGTGCAATGGGCATCGGCGCATGAGCGTTGCCGAGGCCAACCTGTTTGCCGATCTGTTCGAAACGACCGCCGACTTTTGGCTGAACCTGCAGGCGGCGCACGATCGCTGGGAGGCCAGACAGGCCGATGCGCAACGTGTGCGGCTTCGGCCAATCAAAGAAATACTGGGACGCAATATCACTCATGCATGACATCGAGCTCGCTTACCTGCAAGGCTACCCAACGCATCTGCAAAGCCAGGTGCAACAGCTTATCCACCAGCAACGGCTGGGCGACGTGCTGCTGCAGCGCTACCCGCAGGTGCATGACTGCACCACCGACAAGTCGCTGTATCAGTTTACCGTCGATCTGAAAAACCAGTACCTGCGCAATGTGCAGCCGCTGAGCAAGGTGGCCTACGACGGCAAGATCCAGGTGATGAAACACGCGCTGGGCATGCATACCGCCATTTCGCGCGTGCAGGGCGGCAAGCTGAAGGCCAAGGCGGAAATCCGCGTGGCGACGGTGTTCAAAGTGGCGCCCGAACCCTTTCTGCGCATGATCGTGGTGCACGAGCTGGCGCACCTGAAGGAAAAAGATCACAACAAGGCGTTCTACAGCCTGTGCTGCCACATGGAGCCGAACTACCATCAGCTGGAGTTCGATACCCGGCTGTATTTGACCCACCTCTCGCTGTTCGGCAAGCTGTATGCATAACGAGTTGGAGCGTGATAATCTGAATTTTTAGGCTTGGGCACCGGAGCTGGTCATGATTCGCTTTGCCGTCGTCGGCACCAACTGGATTACCGAACGTTTTATCGATGCCGCCCATGAAAGCGGCAAACTGAAGCTGAGCGCGGTCTATTCGCGCAGGCTGGAACAGGCGCAGGCGTTTGGCGCCAACTACCACGTCGATCTGTTTTTTGATTCCCTGGAGGCGATGGCCCAGTCCGACGCCATAGACGCGGTGTATATCGCCAGCCCCAATTCCCTGCACTGCCCGCAATCGCTGCTGTTCCTGCAGCATAAAAAGCACGTGATTTGCGAAAAGCCGCTGGTGTCCAACCTGCGCGAAGCCGAACGGCTGGTGGCCTGCGCCCGTGAAAACCAGGTGGTGCTGTTTGAGGCGTTCAAAAGCGCCTATCTGCCGAATTTCCTGAGCTTGCGGCAAGCGCTGCCGAAAGTCGGCCCGCTGCGCAAAGCCTTCATCAACTATTGCCAGTACTCGTCCCGTTACCCGCGCTATCTGGCCGGTGAAAACCCCAATACCTTCAACCCGCAGTTCTCCAACGGGTCGATCATGGACATCGGCTACTACTGCCTGGCCAGCGCCGTGGCGCTGTTCGGCGCGCCGCAGTCGGCGATCGCCAGCGCGACGCTGCTCGAAACCGGCGTTGACGCCCACGGCACCGTCTGCCTGAACTACGGCGATTTCGACGTTACCCTTTCCCACTCCAAGGTCAGCGATTCGCACATCCCGAGCGAGATCCAGGGAGAGGAAGGCACGCTGACCATCGACAAGATATCCGAATGCCAGGGCGTGGCGCTGACCCCGCGCGGCGGCCAGCGCCAGGATCTGACCCAGCCGCAGCACATCAACACCATGCTGTATGAGGCGGAGGCTTTCGCCGATCTGGTGGAAAAAAACCAGGTGGAGCATCCGGGGCTGGAAAATTCGCTGATCGTCGCCCGGCTGCTGACCGAAATCCGCCGCCAGACCGGCGTGGTGTTCCCTGCCGACGGAGAATGAGATGAAGCCGCTACTGTTGATGCAGACCGGCGATGCGCCGGACGTCATTCGCCGGGAACAGGCCAATTTTGAAGGCATGTTCCTGCAACAGGGGAATATCAGCGCCGAACGCGTGCACATCGTGCACCTGCCGTCCGGCGAACTGCCGCTGCCGCCGACGGAGTATTGCGGCGTGGTGATCACCGGTTCGCCGGCGATGGTGACCGAGCAACTGCCGTGGAGCGAACGGGCCGCCGACTGGCTGCGGCAGGCGATGTCGATCGCGCTGCCGCTGTTTGGCGTGTGCTATGGCCACCAGCTGCTGGCCTATGCGCTCGGCGGCGAAGTCGGTTATCACCCGCAGGGCATGGAGGCCGGCACGCTGGAAATTGAACTGCTGCCCGCGGCGGCCAACGATCGGCGGCTTGCCTTCCTGCCGCCGCGCTTCAAGGCCAATCTGATCCACGCGCAGAGCGTGCTGACGCCGCCCGCCGGCGCAGAGCCGCTGGCCCGCTCTCGGCAGGACGCCTGTCAGATCCTGCGCTATGGCGATCGCGCGCTGACCACTCAGTTTCATCCGGAATTCAACGGCGCGGTGATGCATCAGTATCTGGACTGGCTCGGCGAGCTGCACCCCGAACAGCGGGAAGCGTATCGGCTGCAGCAGCAACAGGTTAGCGATACCCCGTTCAGCCGCCTGCTGCTGCAGGGCTTCGTCGTCAGCCTGGGGGCGCAAAAAGCCCTCGCCGGCTAGCGCGATAAACGTTGACCGCCGACACATTTTGCATTACTTTCTGCTCTGCAAAGGGGAGTAACTTTTATACCCAATGGATTTCAAGGTGCGGCAAGGCGGCAACCGAAGGAGTCCCCGGAAGCTTGGACTGACTAAGTGACTGGGGTGACAGAGGGCAGCCAACGCGGCGGCGGTTTGAAAGACGAAGGGTATCTTGCCGGTCAATCGTCATTACGATGCGCAAGCATCCGGTTACCGGGCAACCTGATGTCACAGGTTTACCCAAACCTTCATCAACGTTGTAAGTGAGACCTTGCCGGAAGGCGAGGTTTGCTTGCAGCGTTCACAGAGCGGCTAGCGTCTTCCGACGTTGGCCGTTTTTGTTTTTGAAGGATATCTCTGATGATGAATACCGTTGGCACACCTTGGTTATGGGGCAGCTTCGCCGCCGTCATAATCGTGATGCTCGCAATCGATTTATTGCTGCAGGGCCGTAAAGGCGCGCACACCATGACGCTGAAGCAGGCCGCCAGCTGGTCGCTGGTGTGGGTCAGCCTCTCCCTGCTGTTCAACTTCGCTTTCTGGTACTACCTGAACGAAACCGCCGGCCGCGCCGTCGCCGACACCCAGGCGCTGGCCTTCCTGACCGGTTATCTGATCGAAAAAGCGCTGGCGGTCGATAACGTATTCGTCTGGCTGATGCTGTTCAGCTATTTCGCCGTACCGGCCAATCTGCAACGGCGGGTGCTGATCTTCGGCGTATTGGGCGCTATCGTGCTGCGCACCATCATGATCTTCGCCGGCAGCTGGTTGGTGTCCCAATTCCAGTGGCTGCTGTACCTGTTCGGCGCCTTCCTGCTGTTTACCGGCATCAAGATGGCGCTGGCGAAGGAAGATGATTCGGCGATTGGCGACAAGCCGCTGGTGAAATGGCTGCGCAGCCACCTGCGCATGACCGACAACCTGGAGGGCGAGCGCTTCTTCGTGCGCCGCAACGGCATCCTGTTCGCCACCCCGCTGGTGCTGGTGCTGATCCTGGTGGAGCTGAGCGACGTGATCTTCGCGGTCGACAGCATTCCGGCTATCTTCGCCGTCACCACCGATCCGTTTATCGTGCTGACCTCCAACCTGTTCGCCATCATGGGGCTGCGCGCCATGTACTTCTTGCTGGCCAGCGTGGCGGAGCGTTTCTCGATGCTGAAGTACGGTCTGTCGGTGATCCTGGTGTTTATCGGCATCAAGATGCTGATTATCGACTTCTTCCATATCCCGATCGGCATATCGCTGGGCGTAGTGGCCGGCATTCTGACGCTGACGCTGGCGATCAACGCCTGGGTTAACCGTCGCAACGATCGACTGGCGAAGAAATCGCCATAATCTGTTATCCGGGGCGCTAGCCGCCCCGTGATTGTTTGGCAATTCGCCCGAAACGCCAAATGTTATTGCGATCACACAAATGTAACCAGTATGTTATCAAGAGTTGATCCGCGCTCAGAATTTCCCCTTGCCCCCTTTCCATACCCATCCAATTGCTGAATACTGATTCGGCAAACACACTTGGTTACAGATGCACATAAAGACGCCCGGCGACGTTCGCGCCGAGGTGAAAAAGTCTGTACGCAACATCATCGGGAAGACAACGCATCATGCAAAAATTACTACAAAGGATCATACAGGGCAGCCTGGTCAAACAAATCATGGTCGGCCTGGTGGCCGGCATTATCCTGGCGCTGATCTCGCCGGCGGCGGCATCGGCGGTGGGGCTGCTCGGCGCCCTGTTCGTCGGCGCGCTGAAAGCGGTGGCGCCGGTGCTGGTGCTGATTTTGGTGATGGCCTCGATAGCCAACCATAAACACGGCCAAAAGACCAATATCCGCCCGATCCTGTTCCTCTACCTGCTGGGTACCTTCGCCGCGGCGCTGGTGGCGGTCGGCGTCAGCTTTATCTTCCCTTCCAATCTGGCGCTGGTGACCGGCAACGCCGACGTCAACCCGCCCGGCGGCATCGTGGAGGTGCTGAAAGGCCTGCTGATGAGCGTGGTGGCCAACCCGTTCCACGCGCTGATCAACGCCAACTATATCGGTATCCTGGCCTGGGCCGTCGGGTTGGGGCTGGCGCTGCGCCACGCTTCCGACACCACCAAAGCGCTGATCAACGACATGTCGAATGCGGTCACCCTGGTGGTGCGCGCGGTGATCCGTTGCGCGCCGCTGGGCATTTTCGGCCTGGTGGCCTCGACGCTGGCGGAGACCGGTTTTGGCGCGCTGTGGGGCTATGCCCAGCTGCTGATGGTACTGATCGGCTGCATGCTGTTGGTGGCGCTGGTGCTGAACCCGCTGATCGTTTACTGGAAGATCCGCCGCAACCCCTATCCGCTGGTGTTCGCCTGCCTGCGCGAAAGCGGCGTGACCGCCTTCTTCACCCGCAGCTCGGCCGCCAACATTCCGGTGAACATGGAGCTGTGCAGGAAGCTGAACCTGAACGAAGACACCTATTCGGTATCCATTCCGCTGGGCGCCACCATCAATATGGCCGGCGCGGCGATCACCATCACCGTACTGACCCTGGCGGCGGTGCACACCCTGGGCATCGCGGTCGACGTGCCGACCGCCCTGCTGTTGAGCGTGGTGGCCGCGCTCTGCGCCTGTGGCGCCTCCGGCGTGGCCGGCGGTTCGCTGCTGCTGATCCCGCTGGCGTGCAACATGTTCGGCATTCCAAACGACGTGGCGATGCAGGTGGTGGCGGTCGGCTTTATCATCGGCGTGCTGCAGGATTCGGCGGAAACCGCCCTCAACTCCTCCACCGACGTGCTGTTTACCGCCGCGGCCTGCCAGGCGGAAGATCAGCGCCTGGCGAATGAAGATCCGCTGAAAGTGCGTTAATCACTAACGCTGTTCCGCAAGGCGCTCCTCGGGGGGCGCCTTTTTTTCGACCGCAAAAGGGTCGATGCCGCGCAGCTGCAGGCGGCGGAAGCGAATGATATTGAAGCCGTTCATGAGCAGGAAGCTGCCCTCAATCAGCGAGCCGCCGATCGACCCCAGCCAAACATTATGCGTCACCCAGCAGGCGGTGGAGCACCACATCACGCAGCGGGTGGTCAGGCCGCGGGTGCGGAACAGCGCGTAGGTGCTGATTGAGGTGCCGAAGATCGGCAGCAGTTCGATGGCGTGCTGAAAGCGCGTCAGGCCGATAGTCAGCGTCAGGCCGATAAACAGCCACATCACCCACAGGCTGCGGGTGCGCATGGAAACCAGATTGCGGCAGGCGCTGAGCAACGCGCTGCTGCCGGCGGCGCTGGCGCCCATCAGGAAGAAATGGATGCCGATGATCAGGCTGTAGCCCGACAGCTGCAGCTTGAAGCGCTGGTCATCGCGGTTGAAAAAGCTGGTGATGCCAACCAAAAAAGCCAGCACGCCAACGGCCTGAGCAAACCAATAAAACGTCATGAAGGATCCTGCAGCGGGAGAGGGCAACATAGAAAGTGAAACGCCGTTTTATGTTACTCCCGCCGCGGCGGCTTTACAATGTCACCCCGCTTTTAAAAATCGCCAACTCACGGAAATCGTTCGCTTCATTGCAGGCCGGCCGGCCGTTGGCGATCGCGACGATCAGGTCGACGAACTGCGTCAGCAGGCTGTCCATCGGCGTGCCGTGGATCAGGCTGCCGGCGTCGAAATCGATCCAGTGCGGCTTTTTCGCCGCCAGTTCGCTGTTGGTGGCCAGCTTGACCGTCGGCACGAAGCCGCCATACGGCGTGCCGCGCCCGGTGCTGAACAGCACCATATGGCAGCCGGCGCCGGCCAGCGCGCTGGTCGCCACCGCATCGTTGCCCGGTGCGCTAAGCAGATTCAGCCCCGGCCGACGCAGCCGCTCGCCGTATTTCAGCACGTCCACCACCTGGCTCTGCCCCGCCTTCTGGGTGCAGCCGAGCGACTTCTCTTCGAGCGTGGTGATGCCGCCGGCCTTGTTGCCCGGCGAAGGGTTCTCGTAAATCGGCTGCTGGTGAGCGATAAAATACCGCTTGAAGTCGTTGACCATGCTGACGGTTTTGTCGAAGGTCGCCCGATCGCGGCAACGGCTCATCAAAATGCGTTCGGCGCCGAACATCTCGGGCACCTCGGTCAGTACCGTAGTGCCGCCGTTGGCGATCACATAGTCGGAAAAACGCCCCAGCAGCGGGTTGGCGGTGATGCCGGACAGGCCGTCGGAGCCGCCGCATTCCAGGCCGAACTTCAGCTCGCTCAGCGTTCCCGCCACGCGCCGATCGTCGCGCATCTCCCGGTACAGCGCATGCAGCAACGCCAGCCCGGCCTCGACCTCGTCGTCCTGCTGCTGGCAGACCATAAAGCGCACCCGCTGCTCGTCCTCCATCCCCAGCGTCGCGCGGAAGGCGTCCACCTGGTTGTTCTCACAGCCCAGGCCAATCACCAGCACCGCGCCGGCGTTGGGGTGGCGCACCATATTTTGCAGCATGGTACGGGTATTTTCATGATCCTGCCCCAGCTGCGAACAGCCAAACGGGTGGCTGAACAGATGCACGCCGTCGATCCCCGCCGCTTCCTGCGTTTCCTTCAGGAAACGTTGCTGGATCTGGCGGGCGATGCCGTTGACGCAGCCGACGGTCGGCACAATCCACAGTTCGTTGCGGATGCCCACCTCGCCGTTGGCGCGCCGGTACAGCTGCACCTCGCGATCCGCCGCCTGCGGCGGCAGCGCAGGAAACTGCGGCTGATACTGATAGTTGTCCAGATCGCTCAGGTTGGTTTTGGCGTTCTGCGAATGAATGTGTTCGCCCGGCGCAATGGCCGTCAGCGCATGGCCGATAGGCAGACCGTACTTGATGATATCCTCGCCTTCGGCGATCGGCCGCAGCGCAAACTTGTGCCCGCGCGCCACCGGCTGCGGCAGCCGGATCGCCAGCTCGGCCAGCGTCAGCGACTCGCCGGCCGCCAGATCGCGCAGCGCTACCGCCACATTATCTTGTGAATGAATTTTTACGATGCTTTGCATAAACCAACCTTGGGCAGCGGCTACGCCAGTTCAATGGCGAAATAGTTTTTGGCATTGTCGAAGCAGATGTTTTTCACCATTTCGCCGAGCAGCGCGATGTCGGCCGGCGCTTCGCCGTCGGCCACCCAGCGGCCGATCATCTGGCAGAGAATGCGGCGGAAATACTCATGGCGCGTATAGGACAAAAAGCTGCGGCTGTCGGTCAGCATGCCGACGAAGCGGCTCAGCAGGCCGAGCTGCGCCAGCTGCGTCATCTGGCGCTGCATGCCGTCTTTCTGATCGTTGAACCACCAGCCGGAGCCAAACTGCATCTTGCCCGGCGTGCCTTCCCCCTGGAAGTTGCCGACCATGGTGCCGATCACTTCGTTGTCGCGCGGGTTGAGGCAGTAGAGGATGGTTTTCGGCAGGCCGCCCTGGCGCGCCTGGGCGTCCAGCAGACGCGACAGCGGCTCCGCCAGCGGCCGGTCGTTGATCGAATCGAAACCGATATCCGGCCCTACGCTGGCCAGCATGCGGCTGTTGTTGTTGCGCAGCGCGCCGATGTGGTACTGCTGCACCCATTCCCGGCGCCGGTATTCGCCGGCCAAAAACAGCAGCACCGCGCTTTTGAACTGCGCGCTCTGCGCCGGCGTCGGCAGCGTGCCGCTCAGGCGGCGGCTGAGGATCGCGTCCAGCGCCGCTTCGTCGGCTTCGCCATACACCACCACGTCCAGCGCGTGGTCGGCCACCTTGCAGCCGTGCGCGGCGAAGTGGTCCATGCGTTTTTTCAATGCGTCGCACAGCGCGCCGAAGCGGCCGATGCTGAGGTCCGCCGCCGCTTCCAGCCGCTGCAGATAATCGTTGAAGCCCGGCGCGTCGATATTGAACGCCTTGTCCGGCCGCCAGCTCGGCAGCACCCTGATGTCGAAACTCCGATCTTCGGCAATCGCCCGGTGATGACGCAGATCGTCGATCGGATCGTCGGTGGTGCCGACCATTTTCACCTTCATCTGCTGCATGATGCCGCGCGCGCGGAAATCGTCCTGCGCCAGCAGCGCGTTGCCGCGTTGCCAGATGTCGTCCGCCGTCGCCGGAGAAAGCAGCGTGCCGGTGATGCCGAACGGCCGGCGCAGCTCCAGATGGGTCCAGTGGTACAGCGGATTGCCGATGGTATGCGGCACGGTGGCGGCCCAGGCGTCGAATTTCTCGCGATCGCCGGCATCGCCGGTGCACAGGCGTTCGGCCACGCCGTTGGTGCGCATCGCGCGCCATTTATAGTGATCGCCCTTCAGCCAGATATCGTACAGGTTGCTGAAACGGGTGTTTTCGGCGATCTGTTCCGGCGGCAAATGGCAGTGATAGTCAAAGATCGGCTGGTCCGCCGCGTAATCGTGATACAAGCGCCGGGCAAATTCGCTGTCCAGCAGAAAGTCTTCGCTTAAAAACGTCGCCATATCAGGCTCCTCACCTTGCTTGCCGTTCGGTACCGGGGTCAATGCGCAAAAGTTATCACACCAATTCAACCGGGCGTCCAGCAAAATTTTGCCGTAGCCGTCATAAACAGGCGCCTCCAACCGCAGTAACGGTCGTTTTTTCGGCAAAACCACGCCAATAACGCAGTATCGCGCCGTGAATATTATTACCCAATTGAAAAATGGCTTTTGTGATGTCACTCAACTTTTAAATCTGTATGACAAGTTATTGTCTCGCCACTCCGCCGTACCTTCGGCCGCGCATATTCAAGACTGGGAGACATTTCGCATGCGTAAAATTAAAGGCTTACGCTGGTACATGATTGGGCTGGTGACCGTCGGCACCGTGTTGGGCTACCTGACGCGCAACGCCATCGCCGTCGCGGCGCCGACGCTGGAAGGCACCCTGCATATCACCACGCAGCAGTATTCCTATATCGTCGCCGCCTACTCAGCCTGTTATACGGTGATGCAGCCGGTGGCGGGCTACGTGCTGGACGTGCTCGGCACCAAGGTCGGCTACGCGATGTTCGCCATTCTGTGGGCGATATTCTGCATGGGCACCGCGCTGGCCAACAGCTGGGGCGGGCTGGCGCTGGCGCGCGGCGCGGTCGGCATGGCCGAAGCGGCGATGATCCCCGCCGGGCTGAAGGCCAGCAGCGAGTGGTTCCCCGCCAGGGAACGGTCGATCGCCGTGGGGTATTTCAACGTCGGTTCGTCGATCGGCGGCATGATCGCCCCGCCGTTGGTGGTATGGGCGATAGTGGCGCACAGCTGGGAGATGGCGTTCATCATCACCGGCGTGCTGAGCCTGATCTGGGCCATCTGCTGGCTGATTTTCTACAAGCATCCGAAAGATCAGCAGAAGCTGAGCGACGAGGAGCGCGATTACATTCTGGCGGGCCAGGAGGCGCAGCATCAAACCAGCAATGCCAAAAAAATGTCCGCCTGGCAGATCCTGCGCAACCGCCAGTTCTGGGGCATCGCGCTGCCGCGCTTTCTGGCTGAACCGGCCTGGGGTACCTTCAACGCCTGGATCCCGCTGTTCATGTTCAAAGCCTACGGCTTTAACCTGAAAGAGATCGCCATGTTCGCCTGGATGCCGATGCTGTTCGCCGATCTCGGCTGCATCGTCGGCGGCTACCTGCCGCCGCTGTTCCAGAAATATTTCAAGGTCAACCTGATCGTCTCGCGCAAGCTGGTGGTGACGATGGGGGCGGTGCTGATGATCGGCCCCGGCATGATTGGCCTGTTCACCAGCCCTTACGCCGCCATCGCGCTGCTGTGCGTCGGCGGATTCGCCCACCAGGCGCTGTCCGGCGCGCTGATCACGCTGTCTTCAGACGTGTTCGGCCGCAACGAAGTGGCGACCGCCAACGGCCTGACCGGCATGGCGGCCTGGACGGCGAGCACCCTGTTCGCCCTGGTGGTCGGCGCGCTGGCCGACACCCTGGGCTTCAGCCCGCTGTTCGCCGCGCTGTCGGTGTTCGATATTCTCGGCGCGATCGTTATCTGGACGGTGCTGCAAAACCGCCCCGCCGCCCAGCCGGACGAAGCCGCGCTGCAGCCGGCCCCGGCGCGCAGCTGATCCCCCGCCCGGCCGCCGCGCCGGGCCCCTTCAGCCACTGGCAGCACCGCCGAATAAGTGGTATAACAAATCTGTTGGCCCTGTGCCCCTTCCCACCGCACCCTATAGAGCATTCACTATGGAATTCACTGAAACCCGACGCCTGTATCAGCAACTGGCCGCCGAGCTAAAACAACGCATCGAAAGCGGCCGCTACCCGGTAGGCGACAAGCTGCCGGCCGAGCGATACATCGCCGAGGAGATGAACGTCAGCCGCACCGTGGTGCGCGAAGCCATCATCATGCTGGAAGTGGAAGGCTACGTCGACGTGCGCAAGGGCTCCGGGATCCACGTGGTATCCAACCAGCAAAAGCACCTGGTGGTGCCGGGCGACAGCATTGAATTCGCGACCGCCGGGCCCTTCGAGCTGCTGCAGGCGCGCCAGCTGATCGAGAGCAACATCGCCGAATTCGCCGCCACCCAGGTGACCAAGCAGGATATCGTGCAGCTGATGGAGATCCAGGAGCACGCCCGCAAGGAAGACCGCTTCCGCGACTCGCAGTGGGATCTGAAATTCCACGTGCAGGTGGCGCTGGCCACCCAGAATACCGCCATGGCCACCATCGTGGAGAAAATGTGGGTGCAGCGGGTGAACAACCCCTACTGGATAAAACTGCACGAGCATATCGACGAGCGTTCGATCGCCAGCTGGTGCGACGATCACGATCAGATCCTCAAGGCGCTGATGCGCAAGGACCCCTACGCCGCCAAGCTGGCGATGTGGCAACACCTCGAGAACACCAAGCAGATGCTGTTCAACGCCACCAGCGATGACTTCGAATACAATGCCGATCGCTACCTGTTCGCCGAGAATCCGGTGGTGCATCTGGACGGGATCGGCGGCGAACATAAATGACCCAGGCGGTCAAAAACCGTCGGGTTATGTCAGGTAATGTAAAATCCGCTGAATCGATGCCGGAACGGCCGTTTGCCGTGTAATATTTCACCTCCGGCAACATAGATTTCCCTGTTGCCAATCGTGCTATTTTGGTAGAGTTAGCCCACTTTTTTACCCATTGCTGCGGGGGCGGAACGCGAATACATGCGCTGGTTGTTTGCCATGCTTATTGCTCTTTGTTGCTGGACCGGTTCGGTCTCCGGCCAAAAGCTATGTCTGGCGTCACCCAAGCCTACCCCGAGCGCACTGAGCAGCCTGCCTTCGCTGGCGGATCCGGTGCTTTCCCCCTATGATCAGGTTTATCGATCGCCGGCTGAAGCAGGCCGCAAGGTTCCCGGCAAATTGCCGCTGCTGCTGCCCAGGGCGCACTCTTTCCCCGGCTCGCTGCTTGCCTCCGCCCAGTTAGTTCCGGCCTATACCCTGGCTGCGGAACTGGGCCACCGAATCCGCACTCCCCGCCAGGACGCCCCGGCGCCAAACCGACTTTCTCAGGTCGACTGGACGCTGCACTCCTCACCTCAACAGAGCAGGCAGGGCGGCTGGAAAGAAAGTAACATGCAGTACCGTGGCACGCTGACTTACCACATATGACCGGTGTCGCACCGATTAGAACCCTTAAAAGCAACGCCGTTTCATCGTTATCAGCACTCAGGATCGCCGCGCGCTTCCAGGCCACGTCCGCTCCGCCGCTGAAAAAACAAACAATGACGTTTTAGGAACACCGGATGGACATCATTAAAGAACTGATACATGCCTTATGGCAGCAGGATTTTGAAACGTTGGCGAACCCTTCGCTGGTGTGGACGCTGTATATCCTGCTGTTTATGATCCTGTTTTTAGAAAACGGCCTGCTGCCGGCGGCCTTCCTGCCGGGCGACAGCCTGCTGATCCTGGTGGGCGTGCTGATCGCCAAAGGCACCATGAATTTTCCGCTGACCATCCTGATCCTCACCGTCGCCGCCAGCCTGGGGTGCTGGGTCAGTTACATACAGGGCAAGTGGCTCGGCAACACGCGCACGGTGCAGGGTTGGCTGTCGCACCTGCCGGCCCACTACCACCAGCGCGCCCATCAGCTGTTCCACCGCCACGGGCTTTCCGCGCTGTTGGTCGGCCGCTTCCTGGCCTTCGTGCGCACCCTGTTGCCGACCATCGCCGGCCTGTCCGGCCTGAGCAACGCGCGCTTCCAGTTCTTCAACTGGATGAGCGGCCTGCTGTGGGTGCTGATCCTGACTTCGCTGGGCTTCGCGCTGGGCAAAACCCCGGTGTTCCGCAAATATGAAGACCAGCTGATGTTCTGCCTGATGCTGCTGCCGTTGGTGCTGCTGGTGGTCGGGCTGGTCGGCTCGCTGATTGTGCTGTGGCGCAAAAAGCGCGCGGACAGCCAGAACCCGGAGAAAGGGGCGTGATGACGAAGCGTCCGCGCTGGCAATACGTTCTGTTGATCGCCCTCGCCCTGCTGGCGCTGGCCACGCTGCTGGTGCCCTGCATGGTGCGCACCGAGAGCGAGCTGCGCATCCGCGCCAATCAGCAAGGCCTGTCGCTGCCGGACGGTTTTTACGTCTACCAGCGCCTGGACGCGCGCGGCATTCGCATCAAGAGCATCACGCCGGAAGGCGACGGCCTGGTGATCCGCCTGGATTCGCCGGAACAGCAGCTGCTGGCGCGCGAAGCGCTGCAGACGATCCTTCCCCCCGGCTACAGCATCGCGCTGAGCGAAGCCCCCGTGCCCTCGCATTGGGTACGCGAATTTGCACGTTCCCCGCTCAATCTGGGATAATACCCCTTCACCTGAAGGGGTTTCCTTTCACTTGCGCTTTTTGTTCGATAATTAATCAGTCAATCGCGGATTTCGGCTGATTCTTTGGGGATCTGCAGGTTTCACGACTATGCTGAAGGTTAGCGTCAGTCGGCCCGGCAGTCCCCTGTCGCACTGCCGACGGCGGCAGTCAGGAAAGGCGGATGCGTACCAATGCATCCCACTAACAAGGAACCGACCCATGAAATTACGCCACTCACTGTTACTGGCTCTCCCCTTATGCGCATTACCGGCCCTGTCGTTTGCGGCGGAGGGCGGCTGCGCCGCCAAGGCACAGGACATCCAACAGCAAATCGACTACGCCACCCAGCACGGCAACACCCACCGCGTGGCCGGGCTGAAAAAGGCGCTGAGCGAAGTGCGGAGCAACTGCACCGAAGCGGGCCTGCAGGCCGATCACCAGAAAAAAATCGAAGAAAAACAAAGCAAGGTTGCTGAACGTCAGCAAGAGCTGAAAGCCGCCCAGCAAACCGGCAACCTGGAAAAGGTCGCCAAGAAACAGCAAAAGCTGGCGGAAGCGCAGGCCGATCTGAAACAGGCTCAGGCGGAATAATTTTTTACACCAGCGGATTTATCGCCGAGAGCCGCATCACACGGGATTTTTGCTATATATAAAACCGATGACTGGTTTTATCGACTAGCCATCAGCCCTTTGCTCCGGCGAAAAAATCCGCTATGTTGAAAGTCTGTCGCAATTAACGTTAAGGAATTAATCACATGGCACATGATTCAAATGCAGAAAACTTACGCGCTGAACTGAGGTCCTTAGCCGACACGCTGGAAGAAGTGCTGAACTCTTCCACCGACAAGCCGAAAGCCGAGCTGGAAAAGCTGCGCTCAAAGGCACAAGACAGGTTGAAAGACACCCGCGCCCGCCTGAGCGACGCCGGGGACAAGCTGGCTTCGCAGACCAGGCAGATCGCCGGCCAGGCGGATGATTACGTGCGTGATAATCCGTGGACCGGCATCGGCATCGGCGCTGCGGTGGGCGTAGTGCTGGGCGTTCTGCTCGCGCGCCGCTGATTATGGCTGAACAACCGCAAGTTCGCGCTCAGGGCCCCGCCAAAGGGGTCCTGGATATCGGCCAGCGCATCATCACCCTGCTGGTCGGCATGGTCGAAACCCGGGTCCGTTTGGCGGTGGTCGAGCTGGAAGAGGAGAAAGCCAACCTCATCCAGCTGCTGATCATGGCCGGCATGACCCTGTTGTTCACCGCCTTCGGCCTGATGAGCCTGCTGATCCTGATCTTCTGGGCCATCGATCCGGTCTATCGCCTGATGGCGCTGGGCGCCACCACCGGCGTGCTGCTGTTCCTGGCCGCGGTCGGCACCCTCTGGACGCTGGTCAAAGCCCGTCGCACCACCCTGCTGGGCGCCACGCGCAAACAGCTGGAAATCGACCGCGCCGAGCTGGAGGGCGATCAATGAGCCGCAGCCGCTATCTGGAATGGAAAAAAGCGAGGCTGATTCGGCAGATCCAGCAGCAGCGGCTGGATCTGGCCGAGAATAAAACCCTGTGGCTGGAAAAGACCGAGCGCATCGACCGCGGCTGGCAAACGGTGTTCGGCCTGCGCCGTTATCTGGTGCTCGGTTCCAGCGTCATGGCGCTGTACGGCATTCGCCACCCCAGCAAGATGATCCGCTGGTCGCGCCGCGCCTTTGGCGCCTGGAGCGCTATTCGCTTGTTCAAAAAGACGTTTTCCGCCAAGTAACGCCGCCGCAGTTCCTTCAATTCTCTCGTTGCTATGCCCCCGGTTTTTCTCAAATTCACAGGTTCCGCCGACGGGGGCCGGGCAACCTGCTGATTATCGGCAATTTGTTAGCAGGCTAAAGATTCAGATTTTTTGAAAAATTACGACAGTTTTACTTGCTAACAAACCGAGCACTTCCCGCTTAACATTCACTCCATCAATACGACACGGGCAAAGCCGGGCCAGATACCCGGCACACCGCCCCTCGACATGACAAACGCCGGACAGGCGCACCACACCACTTTGGAGTAGATGATGAAAAAATTAGAAGATGCAGGTTTGCTGGTTGCCCGTATTTTGATGCCAATCCTGTTTATCGTGGCGGGTTACGGCAAAATGGGTGACGCCTATGCCGGCACCCAACAATACATGCAATCGATGGGCGTGCCTGGCTTCTTGCTGCCGCTGACCATCCTGCTGGAGTTCGGCGGCGGTCTGGCGATCCTGTTCGGCTTCCTGACCCGCACCGTGGCGCTGTTCACCGCCGGTTTCACCATCCTGACCGCGCTGCTGTTCCACACCGACTTTACCAACGAAGTCAACCCTTTGATGTTCATGAAAAACCTGACCATCGCCGGCGGCTTCATCGTGCTGGCGGTAGCCGGCCCGGGCGGCTTCAGCATCGACCGCATTCTGAACAAGAAGTGGTAATCTAAACTGTACTCAGGTTTAGCGCTCAGGGTCCGGCTTGCCGGACCCTGTTGCTTTTCAACTCGCACACCAAGGAGACTCCCATGGGACAACTCGTCGATGGCGTTTGGCAAGACATCTGGTATGACACCCAATCTACCGGCGGCCGTTTCAAACGCTCAACCGCCCAGTTCCGCAATTGGGTGACCGCCGACGGCCAGCCGGGCGAACACGGCGCCGGCGGTTTTAACGCCGAACCGGACCGTTATCACCTGTACGTTTCCCTCGCCTGCCCCTGGGCGCACCGCACCCTGCTGCTGCGCCAGCTGAAAGGGCTGGAACAGATCGTTCCGGTCTCGGTGGTGCATCCGCTGATGCTGGAAAACGGCTGGGCCTTCGGCAAAGATTTTCCCGAGGCGACCGGCGACCGATTGTATAACTCAGACTTCCTTTACCAGCTCTACCTGCGCGCCGATCGCCATTACACCGGGCGCGTCACCGTGCCGGTGCTGTGGGACAAACGGCAACAGACCATCGTCAGCAACGAGTCCGCCGATATCATCCGCATGTTCAACAGCGCCTTCGACGGCGCGGGCGCCCGCGCCGGCGATTACTATCCGACCGAACTGCGCGGCAAGATAGATGAGCTGAACGGCTGGATCTACGATCGGGTGAACAATGGGGTGTACAAGGCCGGTTTCGCCACCAGTCAGGCGGCCTACGACGAGGCGGTCAACGGGGTATTCACCGCGCTGGAGCGGCTGGAGCAGATCCTGGGGCAACATCGTTATCTGACCGGCGACCGCCTGACCGAGGCCGACCTGCGGCTGTGGACCACGCTGGTGCGCTTCGATCCGGTGTACGTCACCCACTTCAAGTGCGACCAACACCGCATCAGCGACTATCTCAACCTGTACGGCTTCCTGCGCGACATCTACCAGATGCCGGGCATCGCCGAGACGGTCAGCCTGCCGCATATCCGCAACCACTACTACCGCAGCCACGCCACCATCAACCCGCACGGCATTATTTCCATCGGGCCGGCGCAGGATCTGGATGAGCCGCACGGCCGCGATCTGCGCTTCCGCTAGCGGATATCCCCTTGCCGCAACGGCAAGGGGATCATGCGGTTATTGGCGCTCCTGCTGGGCGAACAGCCGCGGAATTTCACGCAGGAACCAGGCTTTGGCTTCCCCCATGCTGTCGCGCCGCCAGGCCATGATGATATCGGCCTCGCGGCTGTATTCCGGCCCCACCACCCGCAGCCGCCCGGCTTCGATGTCTTTTTCCACCATCGGGTACGGCATGGTCGCCACCCCCAACCCGGCCAGCAGCGCCAAGCGTTTGTCTTCGATGGTGCTGACCGTCAGACGCTGCTGCTTGTCGAGCAGCTGAACGGTCAACACCGGCCGCTCGCGGGCGGTGTCCGCCACGGCGATGCCGCGGTACTTCACGCGCGTCACCTCGGACAACGGCTCCGGCTCCAGATGGATCGGGTGATCCGGCGCGGCCACGTAGACGCTCATCACCTTGTACAGCTTGCGGGTGTTGATCTCCGATGACGCGCGAAAATGCATGTCCGGCGCGATCACGATGTCGGCCCGCCCCTGCTCCAGACGCTCCCAGGCGCCGGCCAGCACTTCGGTGAAAATCGACACCTGGGTATTGGCCTTCAGCGCCAGTTTGTCTATCAGCGGGAACAGCCTGCTCGGCGGCGACAGCGCCTCGCTGACGATGGTCAGGTGGGTTTCCCAGCCGCGCGCCAGCGCCTCGGCGTCGGTGGTCAGCTTATCCGCCGCCTCCAGCAGCACCCGGCCGCGCTCCAGCAGCATGCGCCCCACGTTGGTGAACTTGGTTCGATGGCCGGAACGGTCGAACAACACCACGTCCAATTCTTCTTCCAATTTTTGCATGGTGTAGCTGAGCGCCGAGGGCACCCGCCCCAGCTCATCGGCGGCCGCAGCAAAGCTGCCGCGTCGGTCGATCGCATCCATAACCCTTAACGCTTCAAGCGTTAACGCCCGATCTCTGGCCATCGAATCCCTCTGTCAGGAAATTTGAATATGCCGACCAGATTAACTGGCTAACAATCCGGCGTCCAGATGCTTACCATCTTAATATACCCAATAGATTTCGGGCGGCGGCAAAGCGGCAATCGAGAGAGGCCGACGCCGCGGCCAGAAAGATGCAGGGAAGAATGAATTTAGAGAGCCGATTGCCATGATTACATGCAGAACAGCACAACAATGCGGGCAAGCTGACTTTGGTTGGCTGCAGGCTCGCTACACCTTTTCCTTTGGCCACTACTTCGATCCCAAGCTGATGGGCTACGCCTCGCTGCGGGTGCTGAATCAGGAAGTGCTGGCGCCGGGCGCCGCGTTCCAGCCGCGCACCTACCCCAGCGTGGATATCCTCAACCTGATCCTGCAGGGGGAAGCGGAATACCGCGACAGCGACGGCAGCACGGCGCGCGTCAAAGCCGGCGAAGCGCTGCTGCTGGCCACGCAGCCGGGCCTGAGCTACAGCGAACAGAACGTCAGCGGCGATACGCCGTTGACCCGCCTGCAGCTGTGGCTGGACGCCTGCCCGGAACGCAGCAACGAACGGGTGCAGCGCCTGACGCTGCCGGCGGAGGGCAACCTGCTGCTGGCCTCGCCGGACGGGGCGCAGGGCAGCCTGCAGCTGCGCCAGCAGGTGTGGATCCATCATCTGGACCTGCAGCCGGGCGAGCAGCATACCTTTACGCTGAACGGGCCGCGCGCCTATCTGCAGTCGATCCACGGCACCCTCGCCGCCAACGGCGAACGCCACGACGGGCAGCGCCTGACCTGCGGCGACGGCGCGTTCATCCACGAGGAACATCGCCTGACCCTCCGCGCCGAGACGCCGCTGCGCGCGCTGTTGATCGACCTGCCGGTGTAAACGCCGCCGGAAACGAAAAACCCCGCGCAACGTGCGTTGCGCGGGGTTTTCTTTATAGAGGGAGTTGACCGGTAAGCCGGGTTCTGTCGTGGACAGTCATTCCTCTAGGCCAGCAATCGCTCACTGGCTCAAGCAGCCTACCCGGGTTCAGTACGGGCCGTACCATGTGAACCCCTATTTGGCCTTGCTCCGGGTGGAGTTTACCGTGCCACGAACTGTTGCCAGCCGCGCGGTGCGCTCTTACCGCACCCTTTCACCCTTACCTGATCCCGCTTGCGCGGGCCATCGGCGGTTTGCTCTCTGTTGCACTAGTCGTAGGCTTGCGCCTCCCAGGCGTTACCTGGCACCCTGCCCTATGGAGCCCGGACTTTCCTCCCCTCCATCTGTCTCCCCGAAGAGGACGGCAATGAAGCGGCGACTGTCTGGTCAACTCCGGCGCGGATAGTAGCGTCGCCGTCGCGACAGGTCAACCGCTTTACTGCTGTTGTTGCTCTAATGCGTGCTTGTACAGCGCATTTTTCTTCACGCCGTGGATCTCCGCCGCCAGCGCCGCCGCTTTTTTCAACGGCAGCTCTTTCTGCAGCAGCGCCAGCGTGCGCAGCGCCTCGAGCGGCAACGCATCCTCCTGCGCCTTGTGGCCTTCGACGATCAACACCATTTCACCGCGGCGGCGCACCTCGTCTTCCAGCACCCAGGCCAACAGTTCGCCCACCGGCGCGCCGTAGATGGATTCCCAGGTTTTGGTCAGTTCGCGCGCCAGCACCACGTAGCGCTGCGGCCCCCAGACGGTGACCATGTCCTGCAAACTTTCCAGCAGGCGATGGGTGGATTCATAGAAAATCAGCGTGCGAGGTTCCTCTGCCAGCGCCATCAGCGTATCCTTGCGGCCCTTGGTTTTGGCCGGCAGGAACCCTTCGTAGCAGAAGCGGTCCGAGGCGACGCCGGCGGCGCACAGGGCGGTAGTCGCCGCACAGGCGCCCGGCAGCGGCACCACGCGGATGCCGGCTTCGCGGCAGCGGCGCACCAGGTGATAGCCGGGATCGTTGATCAGCGGCGTGCCGGCGTCGGAAACCAGCGCGATGCTCTGGCCTTCCTGCAGCTTCGCCAGCAGTTGATCGGCCTTTTGTTGTTCGTTATGGTCATGCAGCGCAAACAGCCGCGCGCTAATCGCAAAGTGTTGCAACAGCAACCCGGTATGGCGCGTATCTTCCGCCGCAATCAGATCAACGCTTTTCAGTACCTCTAACGCGCGGTGGGTAATATCGCCCAAATTGCCGATTGGAGTGGGCACCACATACAGCGTTGATGCAGAAATGACTGATTGTTGGTGTTGATTCATTGTTTCATCCGGGTTGCCGATTTAATATTGAGCATCTTGAAAAAAACATCACTGGATACAGTATGCTTTCCTCAACATTCGTTCGTACCAAAGCAGGGCGCTCCAAGCCTGTCCGACTCACCGCAGTTATCGCGGCAGCCCTTTTCCTGGCAGGCTGTCCAAGTCGGGCCCCGCAAACGCCGCCCGCCAATATACAGGACGAAGCGAGCGCCAGCTCCGATTACTATCTGCAGCAGCTGCAGCAAAGCAGCGATGATAACAAGGCTGACTGGCAATTACTTGCTATTCGCGCGCTGATGCGTGAAGGAAAGCTGCCGCAGGCCGGTGAGCAGCTGAACCAATTGCCGAAAAACCTCAACGGCGCGCAACAGGCGGAACGCCAGCTGTTGACCGCCGAACTGCAGGTGGCCAACAAGAGCTACGTCAGCGCCCGCAGCACCCTGGGCCATCTGGACAGCGGCGAGCTGTCGACCAACCAGCTGGTGCGCTTCTATCAGGCGCAGATCGCCGCCAACCAGGGCAAAGCCTCGCTGCCGCTGATCCGCGCCTATATCGCGCAAGAGCCGCTGCTGAACGATAAAGCGCACCAGAACAACCTGGACCAAACCTGGCAGGCGCTGCTGCAGCTGACGCCGCAGGACATGACCAGCCTGGTGATCAACGCCAACGAGAACGTGCTGCAAGGCTGGCTGGACCTGCTGCGGGTCTATCAGGACAACAAGCAGGATCCGGATCTGCTGAAGGCCGGCATCAAGGACTGGCAAAACCGCTACCCGCAGAACCCGGCGGCCAAAACCCTGCCGACCCAGCTGAACCAGGTGCTGAACTTCACCCAGGCCTCCACCTCGAAAATCGCCCTGCTGCTGCCGCTGAACGGCCAGGCGAAGGTGTTCGCCGAGGCTATCCAGCAGGGGTTTGAAGCCGCGAAAAACGGCGTCTCCGCGCCAGCGCCGGCTCCGTCGCAGCCGCAGCAACCGACCAACAGTCCGGATCAGGCGGCGCCGGCCGAGCAGACCGCAGCTACCGCCGGCGACATCAACGCCAACGGCGCGGTCAGCACCTCGGCACAGCCGGCCGATCGGCCCGCAGTGGCCGCTGCGCAGCCTGCCGCCCCGTCCAGCGCGCCGATTACCCCGCCGCAGGCCGCCAACGCGCAGGTGAAGGTGTACGACACCTCCAGCCAGCCGCTGGCCGCGCTGCTGAGCCAGGCGCAGCAGGACGGCGCCACCCTGGTGGTCGGCCCGCTGCTGAAAGAAAACGTCGACCAGCTGGCCGGCAGCAACACCACGCTGAACGTGCTGGCGCTCAACCAGCCGGAAACGCCGAAGGACAATCCGAATATCTGTTACTTCGCCCTGTCGCCGGAAGACGAAGCGCGTGACGCCGCGCGCCATATCTGGGAGCAGCAAAAGCGTCAGCCGCTGCTGCTGGTGCCGCGCGGCGCCTTCGGCACCCGCGTCGCCAATGCCTTTAATCAGGAGTGGCAGTCGCTGGGCGGCCAGACCGTGCTGCGCCAGGATATCGGCTCCGCCGGCGAACTGCGCCAAATGGTGAACAGCGGCGGCATCCGCATGTCCGGCACGCCAATTTCCACCGCGCCGGCACCGCAAAGCGTGACCATCGCCGGGCTGACCATTCCGGCGCCGCCGAGCGATGCGCCGGCCGCCTCGGGCGGCAGCGTCGATGCGGTGTATATCGTCGCCACCCAATCCCAGCTGACGCTGATCAAGCCGATGATCGACATGGCCACCAACTCGCGCGGCAAGCCGGCGATGTACGCCAGCTCGCGCAGCTACCAGGCCGGAGCCGGCCCGGACTTCCGTCTGGAGATGGAAGGCCTGCAGTTCAGCGATATCCCGCTGCTGGCCGGCGCCAATCCGCAGCTGTTGCAGCAGGCCAGCTCCCGCTTCCGCAGCGACTATTCGCTGGTTCGCCTGTACGCCATGGGGATGGACGCCTGGACATTGGCCAATCACTTTGCTGAAATGCGCCAGCTGCCCGGCTTCCAGGTTTCCGGCACCACCGGCGTGCTCACCGCCTCCCCAAGCTGCGTGATCAACCGCAAGCTGCCTTGGCTGCAGTACCGTCAGGGCCGGGTTGTTCCCGTCTCTTGAGTCAACGCGCCACGGGGGCGGGCTATGAGTCATTGGCCCGCCGCCATCTGGAACGCGCCGGGCTCACCTTTTGCGCGGCCAACGTCGCGCTGCGCGGCGGCGAGCTGGATCTCATCATGCGCGATGGCCAAACCTGGGTGTTCGTCGAGGTGCGCTATCGCCGCAATGACGCCTTCGGCGGCGCGGCCGCCAGCGTCACCTACCGCAAACAACAGCGGCTGCTGCACGCCGCCGCCGTCTGGCTGGCGGGGCGCGGAGCCAGCTTTGACACATCATCTTGCCGTTTTGATGTTTTGGCCTTTACCGGTAGCCAGTTAGAATGGATACCCAACGCCTTCAATGCGGATTAATCGTGGTTTACCGGTGCAGACCGGCCCTTTGACTTAGTGGATTAATACAACGTGCTGGATAGAATTAAAGCCTGTTTTACCGAAAGCATCCAAACCCAGATCGCGGCGGCGGAGGCTCTGCCTGACGCCATCTCCCGCGCAGCGATGACGCTGGTTCAATCCTTACTCAACGGCAACAAGATCCTGTGCTGCGGCAACGGCACCTCGGCGGCCAACGCGCAGCATTTCGCCGCGAGCATGATCAACCGCTTTGAAACCGAACGCCCAAGCCTGCCGGCGATTGCCCTCAACGCCGACAACGTGGTGCTGACGGCGATCAGCAACGATCGGCTGCACGATGAAGTCTACGCCAAGCAGGTACGCGCGCTCGGGCATACCGGCGACGTATTGCTGGCGATTTCCACCCGCGGCAACAGCCGTGATATTGTGAAGGCGGTCGAAGCGGCGGTCACGCGTGACATGACGATTGTTGCGCTCACCGGCTACGACGGCGGGGAGCTGGCCGGTTTGCTCGGCCAACAGGATGTCGAGATCCGTATTCCATCGCACCGCAGCGCACGCATTCAGGAAATGCATATGCTGACCGTAAACTGCCTTTGCGATTTGATAGATAATACGTTGTTTCCCCACCAGGACGATTAAGGAACCGAGATGAAGCTAAAAGCCACATTTGCAGTGCTGTGCAGCGCCCTGCTGTTACAAGGCTGTATCGCCGGCGTCGTCGTCGGCAGCGCGGCCGTCGCCACTAAAACCGCCACCGATCCGCGCAGCGTAGGCACCCAGGTGGACGACGGCACATTGGAAGCCCGGGTAGAAAACGCCCTGAGCAAAGATCAACAGCTGAAGAAAGACACCCGGGTGGTCGCGACCGCCTATCAGGGTAAAGTGTTGCTGACCGGCCAGTCGCCGAGCGCCGACCTCACCGCCCGCGCCAAACAGATCGCCATGGGCGTGGAAGGCGCCACCGAAGTGTATAACGAGATCCGTCAGGGAACGCCGGTCAGCCTGAGCACCGCCTCGTCCGATACCTGGATCACCACCAAGGTGCGTTCGCAGCTGCTCACCAGCGATACGGTGAAATCGTCCAACGTGAAGGTCACTACCGAGAACGGCGAGGTGTTCCTGCTGGGCCTGGTGACCCAACAGGAAGGCCAGTCGGCCGCGCAGATCGCCAGCCAGGTCAGCGGCGTGAAGCACGTCACCACCGCCTTTACCTACGTGAAGTAATCGCCGGGCCGGGGGCTGCGCCATGCCGCCCCCGGCCGGTTAATCCAGTTTGTTCTCGCGCAGAAATCCTTCCCCGCCCAGCTGACGCATCTGGCGCATAATCCACTGCTGCCGCTGGATCACATAGCCGGACGGCGCATCCGCCCGGAACCGGTGCGGGTTCGGCAATACCGCCGCCAGCAGCGCCGCTTCAGAGGCGGTCAGGCGCTTGGCCGGCTTGTGGAAATAGCGCTGCGATGCCTCTTCCACGCCGAATACGCCGTCGCCTAACTCGACGATATTCAGATACACCGTGAGAATGCGCCTTTTGGTCCACACCAGTTCGATGCCCGACGTCAACCCGGCCTCCAGCCCTTTGCGCAGCCAGCTGCGGCCGTCCCACAGGAACAGGTTCTTGGCGGTTTGCTGCGACAGCGTCGAGGCGCCGCGGATGCGCGTCGGCCGCCGCTCGTTGTGGCTGAACGCCTTTTCGATCGCCGCCAGGTCAAAACCCCAGTGTTCGGGGAATTTTTGATCTTCCGCCGCCATCACCGCCAGCGCCATCTGCGGCGAGATGTCGCTCATCGGCACCCAGTCGGAGTGCGCGACATAGCCGAAATCGCCGCTCAGCCAGGCGCCAATCTGCCGCTCCGCCATCACCGCGGAAAACGGCACCGGCAGAAACGCGAAGGCCAGTATGCCCAACAGCCACAGGCCGATAAGCGCGATGACGCCGCGCTTCAGCCAAAACCAGGGGCGGGAAAGCAGCGACTTGCCGGCGGATTTTCTCATTCGGTCAGATCCAGCACGCGTGACACCAGTTTATCGATGCCGCCGGCCGCCTCGGCGATCGACTGCGCCAGCATATAAGCCGGCGTAGTCACCACCTTATGCTCGATATCCACCACGATGTCGTCTACCGGGCAAATCACCGGCTCGCCCCCCATCGCGTCGATCACTTCACCCAGATCCGGATCGTTGCCGATGGTCAGCCGCACCTGGCGGTTCAGCAGCTTCGGCAGCAGCGCCGGAGCGATGCACATAAAACCAATTGGTTTATTCGCCTTATGCATTTGCTGCGTCAGCCTAGCCAAATCTTCATCAACCTGACATTCGGCGCCGGCGGCGGCGAAGTTGCTGAGGTTCTTGGCCGCGCCAAAGCCGCCGGGAACGATCAGCGCGTCCAGCTGCGCGGCGTCGGCCTGCGCAAGCGGTTGAACCTGCCCTCTGGCGAGGCGAGCGGACTCTACCAGCACGTTGCGTCGCTCCGGCATTTCATCGCCGGATAAGTGATTAATAACATGAAGTTGGGGCTTATCCGGCGCAAAACACACCGCTTGGGCGCCGGCGCGATCCAGCGCCAGCAGCGTCAGCACCGCTTCATGGATCTCCGCGCCGTCATAAACCCCGCAGCCGCTGAGCACCACACCTACCTTTTTCATCGTTCTGACTCCCGTTGCTACTGTCAACCGGTTAGTGCTCGGAGTTGACAAACACTAATCTACATCACACATTTTAATGAATCTTCTAACAAGAGCGCTTACATTTGCTATGTTGTTGGCTGTATGATGTTTAGGAATTATCTACAACCTGCTCGATCAGAACACTGAAACCAATACGCAGGTTCACAATTTCCCTGGTGTTGGCGCAATATTCGCGCACCCCGGCTTAGGTCGGGGTCATTTTTTTTCAGCGTTCTCCACCCATGCACGCAAGACCTGCACGTCGTTACGCCATTCCTGCTTCAGCTCGTCCACCCAGTCCTGCACGTTATCCCACCAGGCCGGCAACGTCGGCGTCTGGATCTGCTGCGCCAACTGCTGCAGATGGCGCAGGCCGACCGAGCCGGCGGCGCCCTTGATCTTGTGCCCTTCCTCGGTGATGCCCTTCTGATCGCGCGCCGTCATGTTGGACTCCAGCACCGCCAAATAACCCGGCATCATCTGCTCGAACATCTCCAGGCTCTGGTGGATCAGCTGCGGCCCGACCAAATCCATATACTGTTCCAGCATTGCGGTATCGAGTAACGACTCATTAATCTGCATCGCCTTGTGCTCCGTTTTCTTTGAAGTATGAGAAGGTTGATGATCCCAATAGTGTTTGATAACCCGGGTCAGCGCCGGCACCGACAGCGGCTTGCTCAGCACGTCGTCCATGCCCGCATCGAGGTATTCCTTTTTGTCTTTCAGGACGTTGGCGGTCAACGCCACCAGCGGCGGCAGCGCCTGCCCGGCATAGCGTTCGCGCAGCGCCCGGGCGATGTCCAGCCCGGTCATGTCCGGCAGCTGAATGTCCAGCAGCACCAGGTCGAACTCGTCCGGATCGAACATCGCCAGCGCGTCGTGGCCGTTCATCGCCACCTCCACGCTGTTGCCCAGCTTCTCCAGCACCGAGCGCGCCACGATCACGTTCAGTTCGATGTCTTCCACCAGCAGGATATGCAGCGCCGGCAACGGCAGCTCCTCCTCCGTCTGCACCTCGCTGACGGCCTCCTGCACCGCCGGCGCCTTGATGGTCAGCGTGAAGCAGGATCCCTGCCCCTGCACGCTGTGGACGCTGATGTCGCCGCCCATGCTCTGCGCCAGCCGTTTGGACACCGCCAGCCCGATGCCGGTGCCGGTCGCCGGGCGGCCGCCGTGCTGATCCTTCACCTGATAATACATGGCGAAAATCTTGTCCTGCTCGTCCTGCGGAATGCCCATGCCCGAGTCTTCCACCTCGAACACCAGCTTCTCCTGCGCTTCGCGCCGCACCCGCACCAGGATCTGCCCCTGCTGGGTGAACTTCACCGCGTTGCCGATCAGATTCCACAGGATCTGCCGCAGGCGCGTGCCGTCGGTGATGATCTGCTGCGGCAGCGGCAGCTGCGGCTCCAGAACGAACTGCAGCCCTTTCGGCTGCGCCAGCAGGCCGGAGAGGTTTTCCAGGTCCGCCAGGAAGCCGGTGAAATCCACCGGCTGGTTATCCAGCTGCACCTTGCGCCGCTCGAGCTTGTCCATTTCGATAATGTCGTTGAAGATGTTGCCGAGGGTGATGGCGCTGACGTGGATGGTTTTCAGGTATTTCAGCTGTTCGTCGTTCAGTTCGGTATCGAGCAGGATGCGGCTGAGGCCAACGATGCCGTTAAGCGGCGTACGCAGCTCGTGGCTGATCGTTGAGATGAAGGTGGTCTTGTCCCTGCTGGCGTTCTCCAGCGCGTCCTGGTAGCGCTTACGCTCGGTTATATCGCGCCCGAAGCCCATCAGCCCGTGACGCTTGCCCACCCGATCATAAAACGGCACTTTGCGCAGTTCGAAACAGGCCTTGCGGCCGTCCGGATACACCAGCCATTGCTCGTAGGTCAGCGAGACGTTGTGGCGGAACACTTTTTCGTCGGTCTCGATCACCTTCTCGGCGATCTCCTGGCCGTAGACGTCGTACGGCGTCAGGCCGATCAGCTGCTTTTCGCTTTTGCCGGTCAGCAGCTCCATCGCCCGGTTGCAGCCGGAAAATTCTTTGTCTTCGTTGCGGTAATACACCAGGTCGGGCGAGGCGTCGAGGAAGGAACGCAGCAGCGCCGACTGTTGGCCCAGCTCGATTTGCGCCAGCTCGCGCTGTTCCATTTCTTCCGTCAGCTTTTCCATCACCTGCAGACGCTCTTCTTCCGCTTTGATGCGGTCGGCGATCTCCTGGTTCAGTTGGCTGATGTTGTTCTTGAGCTGCTGGTTCAATTCCAGGTCGCGGTGGCGCATCTCTTCCAGCTTGTCCACCAGCCGCGCCAGCCGCTGGCGCGATTCCTCCAGCTGTTCGACCACCACCGACAGAAAGTAAACCGCCCAGGGGGTGATCAGCAGGCCGAAGAAGATCGAGCGCACCACGTCGATGCTTTCCACTTCGCCGCGCAGCAGCATGGTCACCGCCATCTGCACCACCATCGCCAGCACCACCAGCGCCGAAGCCAGCAGCAGCGAGAAACGCACCAGCCCCAGTTTCACCATTAGATCAACGTAATACTGGGCCAATACCCGGATTTGCTTCATAGCGGCTCCCATCAGACACAATCTTTTGAATCATACCGTAAAACACCGGTGAGATAAGGCGGCAAACGTCGAAGTGTGGCAAAGATTGCAAATCAACGCGGGGTTCAGGGCCGATAACGCCACTTTTCATCCAGCGCGCTGCCCTGCCCGCCATGCTGCTGCAGGTAGCCGCCCACCGCCTGCATGCCGTTCCAGCGGCTCTCGCACCATAATGGTGCCAACGGCGTCGACCGGCGGGCCTGCTGGGCGGCCTGCCGGTAACAGGAGAAATTATGGCCGCGATTGATGCGGTTCAGCGTTTTATCGTGCGCCGTCTGCAGCCCCAGCCACGCCTCATATCCCTGTCGGCTGCAGGCTGGGCTTATGGATCTTTTCACCATGGCGGCGCTGGAAATCGGCGCCAAACATATTGACTAATTGCGGCAACGGCATAATCTTGGCGTTTCTCTGCGTTCAAAGCCCGTGATGCTAATAAGAAACGGCTTTTCCCGCGATGACGGAGATCAACGCTTTCCCCGCAAGGCGCCGCCAGGCATAACTATTCATTATAAATGCAAATAAAATCACCAAGGCCACGATGAATTTTTCTAATTCTCGCGCAACCGTTAACGCCGGTATGACAATACGATTAAAAATAGTTACAAACATCAACAAACTTATATTTAATAGAATAAAACTCTGGCATTCCCACCCGCACTAGCATGGTGCAGAGATTCAACGGTTGCACTATAGTGAGACAGCTCACATTTTTTCCGGGCCCGACGCATCTCGCCGCAAGCGTAAATTCGCGTAAAAAACATTAATTATCAAATAAATAAGTCGAATTAATTCAATAAAAATCTATCTTAAGCCTATATTTGACCTGCGTATTCTTTCTCGCTAAGTTGGAAGTCCGCTGGAAGCTTTCTGGACGGGCAAACGTCTCGTCATATTTATGCAGTAATTTAAGACTCCCTCTTAAAACAAGTCATATACCACTTGTGAGAACCGTCACGAGAGGCCATTAACGGAGGGCGGAAAAGCAGATTGGCGGGGTTAACTTGCTGATTGGACTTCTGCCTGAAGTTGGGAAGCCCCCTCGCAGTAGGTTGTGAGAGTCACGCAGAGCCTGGGGAGGTTCACTGATATGTTGTACGATAAATCCCATGAGAGGGACAACTGTGGTTTCGGCCTGATCGCCCACATAGAAGGCGAACCTAGCCATAAGGTGGTGCGTACCGCCATTCACGCGCTGGCCCGCATGCAGCACCGTGGCGCAATTCTTGCTGACGGCAAGACGGGCGACGGTTGCGGCCTGTTATTGCAAAAGCCCGATCGCTTTTTCCGCATGGTGGCGGAAGAGCGCGGCTGGCGTTTAGCCAAAAACTACGCGGTCGGCATGATGTTCCTCAGCCAGAACGAAGAGGAAGCGCGCGCCAGCCGCCGCATTGTAGAAGAAGAGCTGCAAAACGAAACGCTGTCGATCGTCGGCTGGCGCGAAGTGCCGACCAACCCGGACGTGCTGGGTGAGATCGCGCTTTCTTCCCTGCCGCGCATCGAACAGATTTTCGTTAACGCCCCGGCCGGCTGGCGCCCGCGCGATATGGAACGCCGCCTGTTCGTGGCGCGCCGCCGCATCGAAAAACGCGTCCAGGACGACAGCTTCTACGTCTGCAGCTTTTCCAACCTGGTGACGATCTATAAAGGCCTGTGCATGCCTGCGGATCTGCCGCGCTTTTATCTCGACCTGGCGGACCTGCGTCTGGAATCGGCCATCTGCCTGTTCCACCAGCGTTTTTCCACCAATACCGTGCCGCGCTGGCCGCTGGCGCAGCCGTTCCGCTACCTGGCGCACAACGGCGAAATCAACACCATCACCGGCAACCGCCAGTGGGCTCGCGCCCGCACCTATAAATTCCAGACGCCGCTGATCCCTGACCTGCAGGCCGCCGCGCCGTTCGTCAACGAAACCGGCTCCGACTCCAGCTCGCTGGACAACATGCTGGAGCTGCTGCTGGCGGGCGGTATGGACCTGATCCGCGCCATGCGCCTGCTGGTGCCGCCGGCCTGGCAGAACAACCCGGACATGGACACCGACCTGCGCGCCTTCTTCGACTTCAACTCGATGCACATGGAGCCGTGGGACGGCCCGGCCGGCATCGTGATGTCCGACGGCCGCTACGCCGCCTGTAACCTCGACCGCAACGGCCTGCGCCCGGCGCGCTATGTGATAACCAAAGACAAGCTGATCACCTGCGCCTCTGAGGTCGGCATCTGGGATTACCAGCCGGATGAAGTGGTGGAAAAGGGCCGCGTCGGCCCCGGCGAACTGATGGTGATCGACACCCGCAGCGGCCGCATTCTGCACTCGGCCGAAACCGACAACGATCTGAAAAGCCGCCACCCGTATAAAGAGTGGATGGAAAAGAACGTCAAGCGTCTGGTGCCGTTCGAAGACCTGCCGGCCGATCAGGTGGGCAGCCGCGAACTGGACGACGCGCAGCTCGAAACCTACCAGAAACAGTTCGGCTACAGCAGCGAAGAGCTGGATCAGGTGATCCGCGTGCTGGGCGAGATCGGCCAGGAGGCAACCGGCTCGATGGGTGACGATACCCCGTTCGCCGTGCTCTCCAGCCGCCCGCGCATCGTCTATGACTACTTCCGCCAGCAGTTCGCGCAGGTGACCAACCCGCCGATCGATCCGCTGCGCGAAGCGCACGTGATGTCGCTGGCGACCAGCATCGGCCGCGAAATGAACGTGTTCTGCGAAGCCGAAGGCCAGGCGCACCGCCTGAGTTTCAAATCGCCGATCCTGCTGTACTCCGATTTCAAGCAGCTGACCACGCTGGAAGGCGAATACTACCGCGCCGACACTCTGGATCTGACCTTCGATCCGGCTGAGCAGGATCTGGAGCAGACCATTCGCGCGCTGTGCGACGAAGCGGAGCGCAAGGTGCGCGACGGCGCCGTGCTGCTGGTGCTTTCCGACCGCGCCATCGCCCCCAACCGTTTGCCGGTGCCTGCCCCCATGGCGGTCGGCGCCATCCAGACGCGTCTGGTGGAAAAAAGCCTGCGCTGCGACGCCAACATCATCGTTGAAACCGCCAGCGCCCGCGACCCGCACCACTTCGCCGTGCTGCTCGGTTTCGGCGCCACCGCCATCTACCCGTACCTGGCCTACGAAACGCTGGCCAAGCTGGTCGACAGCCAGGCGATCGACAAACAGTACCGCGAGGTGATGCTGAACTACCGTAACGGCATCAACAAGGGCCTGTACAAGATCATGTCCAAAATGGGCATTTCGACCATCGCCTCGTACCGCTGCTCCAAGCTGTTCGAAGCGGTCGGCCTGCACCGCTCCCTGTCCGAGCTGTGCTTCCAGGGCGTGATCAGCCGCATCGGCGGCGCCAGCTTCGGCGACTTCCAGCAGGATCTGCAGAACCTGTCCAAACGCGCCTGGCTGAAACGCAAACCGCTGGAACAGGGCGGCCTGCTGAAGTTCGTCCACGGCGGCGAATACCACGCCTATAACCCGGACGTGGTCAGCACGCTGCAAAAAGCGGTGCACAGCGGCGAATACAGCGACTATCAGGCCTACGCCAAGCTGGTGAACGAGCGTCCGGTCGCCATGCTGCGCGACCTGCTGGCCATCACGCCGCAGGGCACGCCGATCCCGGTCGATCAGGTTGAGCCGGCGGAATCGCTGTTCAAACGCTTCGACACCGCGGCGATGTCGATCGGCGCGCTGAGCCCGGAAGCGCACGAGTCGCTGGCCATCGCCATGAACAGCCTCGGCGGCTTCTCCAACTCCGGCGAAGGCGGCGAAGACCCGGCGCGTTACGGCACCAACAAGGTGTCGCGCATCAAGCAGGTGGCCTCCGGCCGCTTCGGCGTGACGCCGGCCTACCTGGTCAACGCCGACGTGATCCAGATTAAGGTGGCGCAGGGCGCCAAACCGGGCGAAGGCGGCCAGCTGCCGGGCGATAAAGTCACCCCGTATATCGCCAAGCTGCGTTACTCGGTGCCGGGCGTGACCCTGATCTCCCCGCCGCCGCATCATGACATCTATTCGATCGAAGACCTGGCTCAGCTGATCTTCGACCTGAAACAGGTCAATCCGAAGGCGGTGATCTCGGTGAAACTGGTGTCCGAACCGGGCGTCGGCACCATCGCCACCGGCGTGGCGAAAGCCTATGCCGACCTGATCACCATCGCCGGCTACGACGGCGGCACCGGCGCCAGCCCGCTGTCTTCGGTGAAATACGCCGGCTGTCCGTGGGAGCTGGGCCTGGTGGAAACCCAACAGGCGCTGGTGGCCAACGGCCTGCGCCACAAGATCCGCCTGCAGGTGGACGGCGGCCTGAAAACCGGCGTGGACATCGTCAAGGCGGCGATCCTCGGCGCGGAAAGCTTCGGCTTCGGCACCGGCCCAATGGTGGCGCTGGGC